>JBJTZN010000045.1:0-73376 GCA_046087245.1 Rubrivivax sp. | reverse complement strand
ACATTCGTCCAGCCTGCACCCGCTTGCGAACCGCCTCGTCCAACCGCTTTGCTGCCATCTGCTGCACCCGATACCCAACAAGTATCCATACAACGCATCAGCAGCCAATCAGTTGTCATGATTTTAGGAAATATCAATAGGATTCGAGGATGTCGCCCGCCGTTCACTCGCGCCCTCCCGCCCGCGCCACGCCGGTGGTGGTGTCCTTGCGTGCCGTCCCCGTGGCGGGACGCGACGGGATGCTGTTGAACCTGTCGGGCGCGCACGCCCCGTTCTTCACCCGCAACCTGCTCATCCTCACCGACAGCGCGGGCCGCACCGGCATCGGCGAGGTGCCCGGCGGGCAGAAGATCGAGCAGACCTTGAACGATGCTGCGGCGCTGGTGGTCGGGCAGTCCATCGGGCGGTGGCAGGCCGTGCTGCGCAGCGTGCGCGAGCACTTTGCAGACCGGGACTCCGGCGGTCGCGGGCAGCAGACCTTTGACCTGCGCACCACCATCCACGCCTGTGCTGCGCTGGAGTCGGCCCTGCTGGACCTGCTGGGCCAGCACCTGGGGGTGCCAGTGGCCGCCCTGCTGGGCGAAGGCCAGCAACGCGAGGCGGTGGAGATGCTGGGCTACCTGTTCTTCGTGGGCGACCGCACGAAGACCGACCTGCCGTACCTGGCCCCGGCGGATGAGCCTGAAGAGGCGGACGGCTGGCGCCGGGTGCGCCATGAAGAGGCGATGACGCCTCAGGCCATCGTGCACCAGGCCGAGGCCGCGCACGCGCGCTACGGCTTCAATGACTTCAAGCTCAAGGGTGGCGTGCTGCGCGGCGAGGACGAGGTGCAGGTCATCCGGGCCTTGCACGAGCGCTTTCCGAAGGCCCGCATCACCCTGGACCCGAACGGCGGCTGGCTCCTCAAGGACGCGGTGCGGCTGCTGCGCGACCTGCACGGCGTGCTGGCCTACGCCGAAGACCCCTGCGGCGCCGAAGAGGGCTTCTCCGGCCGGGAGGTGATGGCCGAGTTCAGACGCGCCACCGGGCTGCCCACGGCCACCAACATGGTGGCCACCGACTGGCGCCAGATGGTGCACTCGCTGGTGCTGCAGTCGGTGGACATCCCGCTGGCCGACCCGCATTTCTGGACGCTCTCAGGCTCGGTGCGCGTGGCGCAGACCTGCCGCGATTTCGGCCTGACCTGGGGCTCGCACTCCAACAACCATTTCGATGTCTCGCTGGCGATGTTCACACACGTGGCCGCGGCGGCGCCGGGGCGCGTCACCGCCATCGACACGCACTGGATCTGGCAGGACGGTCAGCGCCTCACGAAGGCGCCTCTGAAGATCGAGGGCGGTCTGGTTCGAGTGCCCGAGAAGCCCGGCCTGGGCGTCGAGCTGGACATGGCCGAAGTCGACCAGGCCCATGCCCTGTACCTGCAGCACGGCCTGGGCGCTCGCGACGACGCCCTGGCGATGCAACACTGGGTGCCCGGCTGGCGCTTCGACCCCAAGCGGCCCTGCCTGGTCCGCTGAACCTGGCAGCAGGGCTGCGCACGCCACTTGCCCTCTCGACCTCCGCACCCTGCACCCGTACCCCGCACACCTGCGACCCTGACAAAAGGACCCTCCCATGAAGGAAAACCGCCTGCGCACCCTGTGGAAGCAAGACCGCGCCGTGGTCAACGGCTGGCTGGCCATCCCCGACAGCTTCTCGGCCGAGGTGATGGCGCGCCAGGGCTGGGACAGCCTGACCGTGGACCTGCAGCACGGCGTGGTGGACTACCAAAAGATGGTGACCATGCTGCAGGCCATCTCCACCACCGACACGCTGCCCATGGTGCGCGTGCCCTGGCTGGAGCCCGGCATCATCATGAAGAGCCTGGACGCCGGCGCGCAGGCCCTGATCTGCCCGATGGTGAACACCCGGGAGGAGGCGCAGAAGTTCGTCGCCTGGACGTCGTACGCCCCGCGCGGCACCCGCAGCTTCGGCCCGGTGCGTGCCGGTCTGGTGCTGGGCGCCGACTACCCCGAGGCCGCCAACGACCACATCGTGCGCTTTGCCATGATCGAGACCGCCCAGGCCCTGGACAATCTGGAGTCCATCCTGACGGTGGAGGGGCTGGACGCGATCTACATCGGGCCCTCGGACCTGTCGCTGTCGCTGGGCTGCAAGCCGACGATGGACGACGTGGAGCCCAAGGCCGCGCAGGCCTTCGAGCACATCCTGGCGCGGGCCCAGGCGCATGGCGTCGTGGCGGGCATCCACAACGCCGGGCCGAAGGCGGCCCGGGCCCGCATCGAGCGGGGCTTCCGCTTCGTGACCGTGGGCTCGGACGCCCGCTTTCTGATCAGTGGCTCGCAGGAATTGCTGGGGGCGATGCGCGGCTGAGGAGTCACCCGATCAGGGCTTGCCGGCGTCAGCCTGCTGCCGCGACGGCCCCAACGGAGGTCTGTGCAGCTGCTTGACGGACCGCGGCCACGGCCCGCAGCACCGCCTCGGGCGTGGCGGGTGCATCCAGCGGCGGCTGCACCCGGTGGTTGCCCACCGCCGAGATGGCGTCGCGAATCGCCAGGAAGGCGGAGAAAGGCAACAGGATCGGAGGCTCGCCCACGGCCTTGCTGCGGTGGATGCTGTCCTGCGTGTTGGCGTTGTCGAAGAGGGCGGTGTGGAAGACCGCCGGCACGTCGTTGGCGGTGGGAATCTTGTAGGTGCTGGGCGCGTGTGTCAGCAGCCGGCCGGTCTCGGGGTGCCAGACGAGCTCTTCGCTCGTCAGCCACCCCAGCCCCTGCACATAGGCCCCCTCCACCTGACCGATGTCCAGCGCCGGGTTGAGTGAGCGCCCGGCGTCGTGCAGCAGATCGGCGCGCAGCAGGCGGGTCTCGCCTGTCAAGGTGTCGATCACGACCTCGCTCACGGCAGCACCGTAGGCGAAGTAGAAGAAGGGCGAGCCCTTCAGGGTCTGGCGGTCCCAGCTCAGGCCAGGGGTGGCGTAGAAGCCGTCGCTCCACAACTGCACCCGCGCCTCGTAGGCGGCTCTCACCACCTCGTCGAACGGCACCTGGTGGCTGCGCCACTGCAACTGCCTGTCGGCGAAACGCACTTCCCGCGCCAGCGCGGCCCGCGCCTCTTCGTCGCCGCCCACTGCCGCGGCAGGCAGCGTCGAAAGCCAGAACCCGGCCAGACGCATGCCGATCTGGCGTGCCGCGTCCTGCGCTGCCTTGCCGTTGAGATCACTGCCGGTGGAGGCGGCGGTGGCCGAGGTGTTGGCCACCTTGGAGGTGTCCGTGGCCGAGCAGCGCACGCGCTCCAGCGGCAGGCCCAGTTCCTGCGCCACCACCTGCGCCACCTTGGTGTTCAGGCCCTGGCCCATCTCGGTGCCGCCGTGGTTCACCAGCACCGATCCATCGGTGTAGACGTGCACCAGGGCTCCGGCCTGGTTCAGGTGCGGGAGGTTGAAGGAGATGCCAAACTTCACGGGCATCAGGGCCAGGCCCTTCTTGAGCACCGGGTTGATCCCATTGAAGCGGTCCACTTCGGCACGGCGCTGCGCGTAGCTGCTGCTGCGCACCAGTTCTTCCGTCAGCGGCGAGATCACGCTGTCGGTGAGGGTCTGGCCGTAGGGCGTGACGTTGTGGTGGGTGTCGCCATAGAAGTTGGCCCGCCGCACCGCCAGTGCGTCGTGCCCGAGGTGGCGGGCCACCTCGTCGAGGATCACCTCGATGGCGAAGGCGCCTTGCGGCCCGCCAAAGCCGCGGAAGGCGGTGTTGGATTGGGTGTTCGTCCGGGCCAGATGCCCGTGCAGGGACACTTCCGGTATCCAGTACGCGTTGTCGGCGTGGCAGAGGGCCCGCGTGAGCACGGGCGGCGACAGGTCGGTGGAGAAGCCCGCGTTGGCGATCATCGAGAGTTCCACGCCCAGCAGGCGGCCGGCGTCGTCGAAGCCCGCTTCCCAGTCGAACTCGAAGCCGTGGCGGCGGCCAGTGATCATGAAGTCATCGTCGCGGTCGTAACGCAGCTTCACGGGCCGACCGGTGGCGCGCGCCGCCAGCGCCGCCACGGCCGCGGGCAGGGCCGACTGCGATTCCTTGCCGCCGAAGCCGCCCCCCATGCGCCGGCAGCTCACCTGCACGCGGTGCCCTGCCACGCCCAGCACCCGCGCCACCACGTGCTGCATCTCGCTGGGGTGCTGGGTGGAGCACTGCACTGCCATCGCGCCATCTTCCAAAGGCGTGGCCTGGGCGATCTGGCCTTCCAGGTAGAACTGTTCCTGGCCGCCCAGCCGGAACGTGCCCTTCAGGCGGTGCGGCGCCGAGGCGATGGCCTGCCCGGTGGCGCCCGGGCCCGATTCACGCGCCAGGTGCATGGAAGGCACCACGTGCTCGCCCAGGGCGTGCGCCTGGCGCGGGGACAGCACGGCGGGCAGGGGCTCCGACTGGATGACTTGACGAGCCCGCGCCGCCGCGCGGCGGGCCAGGTCCCGCGTGGTGGCCAGCACCACGAAGACGGGCTGCCCCAGGTAGTGCAGCGTGCCTTCGGCCAGCACCGGGTCGTCGTGGACGATCGCGCCGCAGTCGTTGGTGCCGGGGATGTCGCGGGCCGTGAGCACCGCCACCACCCCCGGCTCGGCCATCAGCGCCGCGGTGTCCACGCCCAGCAGGCGCCCGTGCGCCACGGGCGACAAGCCCAGCGCCGCGTGCAGCGTGCCCGCGGGCTCGGGCAGATCGTCGGTGTAGGCCGCCGTGCCGGCCACGTGCAGGTGGGCGGATTCGTGCGGCAGCGGGCGTCCGACCACCTGCGAAGCGGGTGCGGTCGCGCCTGACCCGGCCGGCGTCAGCGCAGACACGCTGTCGAGGGCCGGCGTGCCCGGCTTGTTCCGCGGCGTCGTGGTGGTCATGCCGACACCTCCTGGGCCCACACGGTGGTGGCCCGCAGGGGCAGGGGATCATGGGGCCTGGTCTGCAGCCACAACCGGTGCAGCAGGCCGCGCGCCGCGTCACGCCGGTATCCCGCGCTCGCCCGCAGGTCGGTCAGCGGCGTGAAGTCGGCGTCCAGCGCAGCGCAGGCGGCCTGCACGGCCTGCTCGGTCCAGGACTGGCCGCGCAGTGCAGCCTCGGCCGCCTGCGCCCGGCGAACCGTGGCGGCCATGCCGCCGAACGCCAGACGCACGTCCTCGACCCGGCCGTCCACCAGGCTCAGCCGGATGCCGGCGCACAGCGCCGAGATGTCGCAATCGAAGCGCTTGCTGATCTTCCAGGCGCGCAGGTGGTGCGTGGCTGCGCTGCCGCCCGCCGCCGCAGTGTCCAGGTCGGGCACACGCACGGCCTCCAGGAACTCGCCGGGCTCGAGCCGGTTCTTCATGTAATCGAGGCAAAAGTCGTCCAGGCGCAGCACCCTGCGGTGTCCGCCGCGGCGCAGCACCAGCCGCGCGTCCATCGCCATCAGCACGGGTGCACCGTCGCCGATGGGCGATCCGTTGGCGAGGTTTCCCCCCAGGGTGCCGGCGTGGCGCACCGAAGGGCCGGCGAAGCGCAAGCCCACTTCGGCCAGCTCGGGCCAGTGCCGGGCCAGCGCGGCCCAGGCGTCTTGCAGCGATGCCCCGGCCCCCACCTCCAGCCAGCGGCTGCTGCCGTCGGTAACCACGACACGGTCAGAGTCAGCAGCGCCCACCGAAGCCTCGGCCTGCATCGGGCCGGCGGCGTCGATGTCCCCGCTGCGCCAGGCGATGCCGCGCAGGGCCTGGACCGCGCCGATCCACAGCACGTCGCCCAGATCGCGGAACTGCTTGGTCACCCACAGGCCGATGTCCGTGGACCCTGCCAGCAACCGGGCTTCAGGATGTTCCAGCCGCAGGCGCGCGAACCCGTCGATGTCGCGCGGGGCATGGAAGTGGTCCACACGGCCCCCCGCAGCGGGGTTGGGCGCCGCGTAGTGCAGCGGCGGGTCTGCTGCCAGGGTCTGCAGCAGCGGCAGCAGCGCGGCCCGATTCACGCGAGGGGTCGGGTCCTCGAACATCGCAAGCCCGGCTTCGACGATGGGCCGGTAGCCGGTGCAGCGGCACAGGTTGCCGGCCAGCACGTCGCACAAGGCCGCCCGGTCGGGCCGGGTGCCGCGCGTGCTGTGGTCCTCGTGCACGGCGGCCAGGCACATCACGAAGCCTGGCGTGCAGAAGCCGCACTGTGAGCCATGGCCATCCACCATGGCCTGCTGGGCCGGGTGGGGCGCATGGGGGCCGCCCAGGTCTTCCACTGTCAGCAGCGCGCGGCCATCCAGCGTGGGCAGGAACTGGATGCAGGCATTGACCGTCTTCAGTGCCACGCCCCCCGGGGCGGCGGCGTCGGCCTCACCGACGATGACGGTGCAGGCGCCGCAGTCACCTTCCGCGCAGCCTTCCTTGGTGCCGGTGCAGCGCGCATCCTCTCGCAGCCATTCGAGCACCGTTCGCGTCGGCGCCACCCCGGACACCTGTTGGACCCGACCCCTGTGGATGAATCGGATGGGACGAATCTCGGAAGTCATGGCGGTATGAACCTGGGGTGGTGTGGCGGCGCGGACCGGTGTTCGGCGCAGCGGGACGCCAGGTCGCGACGCTCAAGCCCTGAACCCGGGGCGCGAGCGCAAGGTGAAGATACACCACGCCTGTTCCTCGCGCCGCCTCCGATCCCTCGCCCACCCCGTGCCGGCGGTGGGTTCTTGCGCAGCCCCAGCCGGCATCGCTGCCAGAAGAGCCGACACGCGATAGGCTTCGACTCCATGACGACCTCCACCACCGCGACCGCCCTCATTGCCGCAAGCCCTGCAGCCGCCTTGACCAGCACGGGCGCCACGCCCGTGGCAGGCGCTCGCGTGGCGCTGCGGGGCGACCTGCTGGACTTCACAGGCGATGTGCCCTTGCAGTCGCCCTCGGATGACGCGATCGGCAGCGCCGTGCGGTTCCGTCCCGACCACTGGCTGCTGATCGAAAAGGGCAGGATCACTGGCGCGCAAGCCCAGGATCCCGGTGCCGGCTGGACCCGGGTGGACCACCGGGGCCACCTGGTCTTGCCCGGCTTCATCGACACCCATGTGCACAGCGCGCAGATCGATGTCATGGGCGCCTGGGGCACGCAGCTTCTGGACTGGCTGGACACCCACACCTTTCCGGCCGAGCAGCGCATGGCAGACCCGGCACACGCGCGCCGGATCAGCGAACTCTTCGTGGCGTCGTTGCTCTCCCGCGGCACCACCACTGCCTGTGTCTTCCCGACCGTCCACCCGGTCTCCGTGGACGCCCTCTTCGAGGCAGCGCTGGCGCGGGGCATGCGACTGGTGGCCGGCAAGGTGCTCATGGACCGGCATGCGCCCCCAGCACTCTGCGATGACCCTTCCGATGCGCAGATCGCCGCGCGCGCCTGCGTCGACCAGATCGCGCGCTGGCACGGCCACGGCCGCCTGGCCTACGCCGTGACGCCGCGCTTTGCCCCCACCTCCAGCGCGGCGCAACTGGCCATGGCGGGGGAGTTGCTGCGCAGCACGCCGGGCCTGTACATGCAAACGCACGTGGCCGAGAACCTGGACGAGGTGCGCTGGGTGCGCGAACTCTTTCCGCAAGCGCGCAGCTACCTGGACGTGTACGAGCGCCATGGCCTGTTGAACGAGCGCGCCATCCTGGCCCACGGCATCTGGCTGGACGACGAGGACCGCGCCCGCTTGGCCGCCACGGGCGGCGCGCTGGCCTTCTGCCCGAGTTCCAATCTGTTTCTCGGCAGCGGTACCTTCGACTGGCCGGCGGCGATGGGCGCTGGCGTTCCCGTCGGCCTGGCCACGGACGTGGGTGGCGGTACCAGCCTGGACATGCGCCGTGCCATGCTGGATGCCTACCAGGTGCAGGCCAGTGCCGGGCGCCGCGTCACGGCCTTTGCGCTGCTGCACGCCGCCACCCTGGGGGCTGCAAAGGCCCTGCGCCTGTCCCATGAGATCGGGTCGCTGCAGGCCGGTGCAGTGGCCGACCTGTGCGTCTGGCGCTGGGCGTCCACCCCCCTGGCATGGCGCCGCCAGCAGGCCGCACGTGGATTGCACGACCGCCTCTTCGCCTGGATGACGCTGGCTGGCGAGGGCGACCTGCTGGAAACGCGGGTGGCCGGCGTGGTGCAGGACTTTCTGGACATTGGAGACTTCAGCGCCCAGGGACCGTCCGCCAGCGGTTAACCTTGCGTCCTTCGAATCGTCGTCGGCGCGTTTTTTGCTGTCCTTCGGTGACCCCTGAAGCCTGACCCCATGTACCGACTCGAGCTCGAGCACATCAGCAAGCAGTACCCGGCCGTCAAGGCCAACGACCGGGTGAGCCTGCGCGTCAAGCCGGGCGAGATCCATGCGGTGCTGGGGGAGAACGGCGCGGGCAAGAGCACGCTGATGAAGGTCATCTACGGCGCGGTGCGCCCCGACGAGGGGACGATGCGCTGGAACGGTCAGCCGGTGCAGGTGGCCCATCCGGCAGCAGCCCGGGCCCTGGGCATCAGCATGGTCTACCAGCACTTCAGCCTGTTCGACACGCTGACCGTGGCGGAGAACGTCTGGCTGGGACTGGATCGGGGAACTGCGCTTGCCGACGTGACCCGCCGCATTGGTGAAGTCTGCGCGGTCTACGGTCTGGAGGTCGAGCCAGCGCGACCGGTGCACACCCTCAGCGTGGGCGAGCGTCAGAGGGTGGAGATCATCCGCGCACTGCTGACCGACCCCCAACTGCTCATCCTGGACGAGCCCACCTCCGTGCTGACGCCCCAGGCGGTGGACAAGCTCTTCACCACCTTGCGCCAGCTGGCCGGGCGGGGCTGCTCCATCCTGTACATCAGCCACAAGCTCGACGAGATCCGCGCCCTGTGCCACCACTGCACCGTCATGCGGGGCGGCCGCGTCACGGGCGAGGTCGACCCCACGCAGGAAACCAATGCCAGCCTGTCACGGCTGATGATCGGCGAGGAGCCCCCCCAACTGAATCACGAGCCGCGCGACGCCGGGCCGGTGGTGCTGGCGGTGAGCGCCCTGGACTTGCCGCGCCAGGATCCTTTCGGCGTGGACCTGCAGGGCCTGTCGCTGGAGGTGCGCGCGGGTGAAATCCTGGGCATCGCCGGCATTTCGGGCAACGGTCAGCAGGAATTGCTGGCCGCATTGTCAGGCGAGGACCCCCGCGCACCGCCTTCTGCCATCACGCTGGCCGGCCAGCCCGTTGGCCAAGACTCCCCGCGGCGCCGCCGCCAGGCCGGGTTGCACTTCGTGCCCGAGGAGCGCTTGGGCAGGGGCGCCGTGCCCACGCTCACCCTGGCTGCCAACACCTTGCTCACGCGCACCGAGACGGTGAGCCGCCAGGGCTGGCTGCGCACCGCGCCGGTGCGAGGTCTCGCCGAACGCATCATCCAGCGCTTCCAGGTGAAGGCCGGCGGGCCGCAGGCGCCGGCAAAGTCCCTCTCAGGCGGTAACCTGCAGAAGTTCATCGTCGGGCGCGAGATCGACGCGAGCCCGCGTTGCCTGGTCATTGCTCAGCCCACCTGGGGCGTGGACGTGGGCGCGGCCGCGCTGATCCGCCGCGAGCTGCTCGCCCTGCGCGACGCCGGCTGCGCCATCCTCGTGGTCAGCGAGGAACTTGACGAGCTGTTCGAGATCAGCGACCGGCTGGTCGTCATCGCCCGTGGCCGCCTGTCGCCTGCGCTGCCCGTGGCCGAGGCCACGGTCGAGCGCATCGGAGCGTGGATGTCGGGGCTGTGGACCGCCGAGGTGGCTGGAGACGCGCATGCTGCGGCTTGAGGCCCGGCCCGTGCCGTCCCAGGCCATGGCCCTGGCTTCACCCGTCATCGCTCTGTTGCTGACGGCGGCGGTGGCCGCGCTCATCCTGATCGGGATCGGCAAGGACCCGGTCAGCGGGTTGCAGGTCATCTTTCTCGAGCCCTTGTCCAACCGACGCCAGATCAGCGAGGTGCTGCTCAAGGCCACGCCGCTCATCGTGATTGCGGTTGGCCTGGCGGTGTGCTACCGGGCCAATGTGTGGAACATCGGTGCGGAAGGTCAGTTCCTGATGGGCTGCGTGGGTGGTGGTGGCCTGGCGCTTTGGCTCACCACCCAGGGCATCGTGCTGCCCAAGGTGGTCGGGATCCCGCTCGTGCTGGTGGCTGGCATGGTGGGAGGCCTGCTCTGGGCTGCTGTCGTGGCACTGCTGCGCGACCGCTTCAACGCCAACGAGATCCTGGTCAGCCTCATGCTGGTCTACGTGGCCCAGCAGATCATCAACGCGCTGGTCTTCGGCCCCTGGAAGGACCCGAAGGGCTTCAACATGCCGCAGACGGCGCTGTTCCATGCGAGCCTGCACCTGCCCCCTCTGCTGGAGCGCACGCGCCTGCACGTCGGTTTCGTCATCTCCCTCGCGCTCGCGGTGCTGGCGATGCTCTTTCTCTTCCGCACCTTCCGCGGTTTCCAGATGCAGGTCGGCGGGCTGGCCCCCGCTGCCGCGCGCTACGCGGGTTTCTCGGCGCGAGGTGCGGTGTGGACTTCGCTGTTGCTGTCCGGCGCGCTGGCAGGCATGGCCGGGGCGATGGAAGTGGCCGGGCCCATCCGGCAGGTCACGCCCTACCTGTCCACGGGGCTGGGATTCACCGCCATCATCGTCTGCTTCGTCGGGCGGCTGCACCCGCTGGGCATCGTGGCCGGTGGCGTGTTGCTGTCCGTCATGCTGATCGGGGGGGAACTGGCGCAGTCCCGCCTGGGCCTGCCGAACGCCATGGCCAGCGTGCTACAGGGGCTCTTGCTGCTGATCCTGCTGGCCTGTGACACCTTCATTGACCAGCGCTTGCGCTGGAGCCGCTCCGTGGGGCCTGCCGCATGAACGAGACCGCACTGCTCATCAACACGGCCTTGGCCAGCGGCACCACGCTTGCTTTCGCGGCCCTCGGGCTGCTGGTGAACGAGCGTGCCGGTGTGCTGAACCTCGGTGCCGAGGGGATGATGCTGGTGGCGGCGGTGGCGGGCTTCGCCGTGGCCCTGACCACCGGCAGCGACACGCTCGGTTTCGGCGCGGCGGCGCTGGCGGGCGCGGCGCTGGCGGCCGTCTTCGGCCTGCTGGTCATCTTCCTCAACACCAACCAGTACGCGACCGGGCTGGCGCTCAGCCTGTTTGGCTACGGGGTTTCGGCCTTTCTGGGGGTGTCCATGGTGGGACGCACCCTCTCGGCGCGTGAGGCCCATGCGGTGCCGGTGCTGTCCGACCTGCCGTTCGTCGGGCCTGCGCTGTTCAGCCACCACCCCATGGTTTATGTGGCGATTGTCCTGACGGCGGCGGTGGCCTGGTTTCTCTACCGCACGCGCGCGGGCCTGCTGCTGAGGGCCATTGGCGAGAATCCAGAGCCGGCGCACGCGCTGGGCTACCCGGTGCGGCTGATCCGCCTGGCTGCCGTCTGCGTGGGTGGGGCGCTGTGCGGGCTGGCGGGCGCCTACGTGTCGCTTGTGACGGCGCCGCTGTGGGTAGAGGGCCTGACGGCCGGGCGCGGCTGGATCGCACTGGCCCTGACGGTGTTCGCCACCTGGCGCCCGGCACGCGCCTTGCTAGGGGCTTACTTGTTTGGCGGGGTGACGGTGTTGCAATTGAACCTCCAGGCCCAGGGCGTGCAGATCTCGAGCCACCTGCTGACGATGATGCCTTACGTGGCCACCGTCATCGTGCTGGCCCTCATCAGTCGCAATGTCGCCTTCATCCGGCTGAACATGCCCGCTTCGCTGGGTAAGCCTTTCAGGCCCGGCTCATAATCCGCCGTTTTTTCTCAACTCACTCCCCAGGAGATCAAGTCGATGAACCCGTGGAATGTCCGCAACCTCAGTCGCCGCGCCTTTGCCGTGGCCGGATTGGCCTCCGCCGCCCTCCTCGTGGGCTGCGGCAAGAAGGAGGAAGCTCCTGCTGCGGCCAAGGCCGCTTCCGCGCCGGCACCTGCTCCTGCCTTGAAGGCGGCCTGGGTCTACATCGGACCCGTGGGCGATGCCGGCTGGACGTTCGCGCACGACCAGGGCCGCAAGGCCGTCGAGGCCGAGTTCGGCGACAAGGTGAAGACCACGTTCGTGGAAAAGGTTCCCTACGCCGACGGCGAACGGGTGATCCGCGATCTGGCCAGCCAGGGCAACAAGCTCATCTTCGCCACCAGCTTCGGCTACATGGACGCCATGCTGAAGGTGGCGGGGGAGTTCCCGGACGTCAAGTTCGAACACGCCACGGGGTACAAGACCGCTGCCAACATGCGCGTCTATGACTCGCGCTTCTATCATGACGCCTATGTCAGCGGCATCATCGCTGGCGGCATGACCAAGACCAACACCCTGGGTTTCGTGGCGAGCTTCCCCATCCCCGAGGTGCTGCGCAACATCAATGCCTTCACGCTGGGCGCCCAGAGCGTGAACCCGAAGATTCGCACCCGTGTCGTCTGGGTCAACACCTGGTTTGATCCCGAGAAGGAAGGCGCTGCCGCGCAGGAGCTCATCAACAAGGGCGCCGACGTGCTGCTGCAGAACACCGACTCCACCGCCGTGCTGCAGACGGCCGAGAAGAACGGCAAGTACGCCTTCGGCTGGGACAGCGACATGAGCGCCTTCGCCCCCAAGGCGCACCTGGCAAGCAACATCGTCGACTGGGGCCCGTACTACAAGAAGGCCGTCAAGGAAGTGATGGACGGCACGTGGAAGGGTGAGCAGCGCACCATCTGGGGCAAGCCCGAGGGCACCAACGACGTGATCAAGATGAACGAGGTCATCCCCGAGGCCACGCGCAAGAAGGCCCAGGAGACGCTGGACGGCATCAAGTCCGGCGCGATCGATCCGTTCACCGGCCCGGTCGTCGACAACGCCGGCAAGGAGCGCCTGCCCAAGGGCGAGAAGGCTTCGCAAGAGTGGAAGGACAAGGTTGACTTCTACGTCAAGGGCGTGGAAGGCAAGGTGCCCGCCGGCAAGTAAAGCCCGCGCCACCCGGCACCCTGACGCCGCCGCGCGCGCTGTGCCCGGCGGCGTTTTCATTGGAGGATCGGCTTCGTGAGTTCATCGCAAGAGCTGGCCTGGTGGTGGCCCGTGGCCTTGGAAGGCGAGGGCGGGTCCGGGCCGCAGGCACTGCATCTGTTGGGGCGGTCCCTGGTGCTCTGGCGCCGCCCTGACGGTGCGCCCGTGCTGATGGCGGATCGCTGCCCGCACCGCGGTGCGCGCTTGTCCCTGGGCCGCCTGGCGCAAGGCCGACTCCAGTGCCCGTACCACGGCTGGCAGTTCGATTCAAGCGGGGCCTGCGCCTTGGTGCCCGCCACGCCAGGCTTCACGCCACCTGCATCGAGCGCCGTGGAGTGTTTTGGCGTTCGGCAGGCCCATGGCCTGCTGTGGTGCGACCTTTCAGGCCAGGCCGGCCACGCGTTGCCCGACCTTTCACACTTGCCGTCACGCCGTCTGGTCTACGGCCCCTTCGACGTGGCCACCAGCGCACCGCGTGCGGTGGAGAACTTCCTGGACACCTCGCACTTCGCCTTCGTGCATGAGGGCTGGCTGGGGGATGCGGCGCATCCGGAGGTGCCAGCCTACGAGGTGACCCACACGGCCGATGGGCGACCGGTCATCGAGCACTACCGTGCCTGGCAGCCGTGTGCCAGCGCCACGGCGGTCGGTGGGGCCTGGGTGGACTACCGATATGAAGTGCTCAGCCCTTTCGCGGCGCTGTTGACCAAGCGCGGGGAGGACGGCGGTCCGCAGGACAGCTACGTGATCTGGGCCTGCCCGATCACCTCGGAATCGTGCCGGCTCTGGTTCGCGCAGTACACCACCGACACCGAAACGTCGGCGCAGACCTTGCGCGATTTCCAGGTGGCCATCTTTGCCCAGGACCAGCCGGTGCTGGAGAGCCAGGAGCCCAAGACCCTGCCCTTGACGGGTACCGAGGCCATGAGCGCGGCCGACCGATTGAGCGCGGCCTACCGCCGTTACCTCAAGGCCCAGGGCATCCGCTTCGGAACCTGCTGAAGTCGGCGCCGGCCCTGCGCCGCTGCGTGCGGCAGCGGGTCGGCCGGACGCGCCGACACCTGCCGTCAGGACGCCTTGAGCAGTTGCAGCACGCTTTCGGGCACGGTGTTGGCCTGGGCCAGGATGGCCGTGCCGGCCTTCTGCAGGATCTGCGTGCGCGCCAGCTCGGCGGTTTCCTTGGCGAAGTCGGCATCGACCAGGCGCCCGCGCGCGGTGCTGATCTTCTCGCTTTGAGCCTGCGCATTGGAGATCAGGTATTCGAGGCGACCCTGGATCGCTCCCAGGCCGCTGCGGGCGCTGCTGATCTGATCCAGCGCAGCGTCCAGGACGGCCATGGCGGACGTGGCACCCGCGGCGGTGCCGACGTTCAGGTCGCTGAGGGTGTTGAAGCTGGCCGTGCCCGTGGTCTTGCCCGTGCCGAAGGCGTCCTCCACCCCCCCAGTCCAGGACAGCGGCCCGCGCGCGCTGACCACTTCCAGCGTGCCCGCGACGATCGTGGAGTCGGTGGCCCCGCCCGAAGTGAGTGTCCTGGCGGTGGCGCCCGTCTTCGAGCCCGTCACCGTCATGGTGGAGGTGCCGTTGGTGAAGTCCTCGATGCGGATGTCCGAGCCGTCGGCGGCGGTCAGTCGCAACTGGTTCCTGGCCGGCGGATTGACGAACTCGGCTGCCACCCCGGCGTTGGCGCTGTTGATCGCGCTGGCCAGGGGCGTGAGGTCGGTGGTCTCGACCAGCGTGGCGCTGAGCGTGACACCGTTGAGCTTGAACGACATGGCGCCGGCTGCGGAAAAGCCGCCGATCGTGGCGCTGTTGGTGGCCGTGGCGGCAATGCCCAGCGCGCTGGTCTTGGCATTGATGGCCGCGGCGATGTCCTTGGCCGAGGCGCCAGCCGCCCAGGAAATGGCGGCGCTGGATCCCTTGACGTTCGTGAGCACCAGGCTCGTGGCGGCATCCATGCCGTTGGAGCCGGCCGCGGCCGTGGCCCCCGCGGCCGCCGCCTCGCCCAGCAGCGAGCCGGCGGTGGTTCCGTCCAGCAGCACGGCGCTGCGGCCCAGCGACGTGGTGCGCAAGTCCGCCAGCGCCGGGATGGTCAGCATCTGCCCGGCATGGGCCCCTACCTGCAGGTACTGCTCCTGGAAGGTTCCGTCCAGCAGGTTCAGGCCGTTGAACGTGGTGGTGCCGGCCACCCGCTGGATTTCCGCGATCAACTCGCGCACCTCCACCTGGATGGCGGCCCGGTCGATGTTGGAGTAGCTGGCGTTGGCTGATTGCACCGACAGCTCGCGGATCCGCTGCATGGCCCCGGCCACGCTGCTCAGGGCCGCGTCGGCGGTCTGGGCCAGGTCGATGGCGTCATTGGCATTGCGCGAGCCCAGGGCCAGACCGCGCGTCTGGATGGTCATGCGCTCGGCCAGGGTGATGCCGGAGGGGTCGTCCTTGGCGCTGTTGATGCGCAGGCCCGAGGACAGCCGCATCATGGCGGTGTCGAGCCCCGTCTTGTTGCTGTTCAGATAGCGCTGGGCGCTGAGTGCGGAGACGTTGGTGTTGATGGACTGTGCCACGGGAACTTCCTTCCAGGCTGGAGCGAATTCGGTCGTCGGGTCCTCACTGCGCCGCGCGGGACCACGGGGAACACCGGTCGAAGGAAGTTTGCAGGACTTGAGGGCTGGGGATCTGTCGAACAGGCCCGCAAACAGCCCCCAGTTCGGGCCGTCAAGACGGCGGTTTGCCCCCGCAGCGCATGCGGGACCCGGCATGAGGTACCTTCTGTCCATGTCCGCACCTGCTGCTGCTGCTTCTGCTGCCCTGCCTTCCTTGGCCGGGCGACCTGCTCCCCTGTGGCGCCTGGCCGCCCTTCAGACCTGGCGCGACTTCCAGGCCGGCGAGTTGCGCCTGCTGGCCCTGGCGGTGGTGCTGGCCGTGGCCGCGCTCACGGCCGTGGCCTTCTTTGCCGACAGGCTCCAGTCCGGCCTGGCCCGCGACGCCCGCCAGTTGCTGGGCGGCGACGCCGTGGTCGCCAGCGACCAACCCGCCCCGGCCGGGCTGGCTCAGCGTGCCCGGGACCTGGGGCTGCAGACCGCCACCAGCGCCGGGTTCCCCAGCATGGGACGGGCCCCCGACAACCGCGGGGGCGCCTCGCGGCTGGTGGCGGTCAAGGCCGTGAGCCCGAACTATCCCTTGCGCGGACAGCTGCAGATCAAGTCCGGGCCCGAGGCCCCGGTGCAGGCCGCCAACGCAGGACCTCCCCGCGGCACGGTGTGGGTGGACGAGGCGCTGCTGGAATCCCTGGGCCTGGCCATGGGGGACCAACTCCTCCTGGGAGATGCGGCCTTCAGGATCGATCGCCTCATCGTGTTGGAGCCCGACCGGGGGGCTGGCTTCCTGAGCTTTGCGCCGCGCGTGATGTTGCATGAGGCCGATCTGCCCGCCACCGCCCTGGTGCAGCCGGCCAGCCGCATCACCTGGCGCCTGGCCGTGGCCGGGCCCGATACCGCGGTCAAGGCCTTCGAGCAGCACGTGCAGGCGCAGATCGGCTCCGAATCGCTGCGCGGCCTGCGCCTGGACTCCTTCGACAGTGGGCGCCCTGAGATGCGCCAGACGCTGGACCGGGCCGACAAGTTCCTGCGCCTGGTGGCCCTGCTGGCGGCCCTGCTGGCCGCGGTGGCGGTGGCCATCGGCGCGCGCGACTTCGCGCAGCGGCACCTGGACGACTGCGCCATGCTGAGGGTTCTGGGTCTGTCGCAAAGGCGCATCGCCGCAGCCTACGGGCTGGAGTTCGCGCTGCTGGGCCTGCTGTCCAGCGCCGCAGGCACCGCCCTGGGCTGGGCCGTGCACCATGTGTTCGTGTGGCTGCTCGCCGGCTTGGTCAGCGCCTCCTTGCCGGCCGCGGGTGCGGCACCGGCGTTGTTCGGCATGGGCGTGGGCATGACCCTGCTGCTGGCCTTCGGGCTGCCGCCCGTGCTGCAGTTGTCACGCGTGCCCCCCTTGCGGGTCATCCGCCGTGATCTGGGCCTGCCCCGGGCCGCCTCGCTGTCCGTGCTGCTGGTGGGTCTGCTGGGCTTTGTCGTTCTTCTGGTAGGTGCCGCGGCCGATCCGGTGCTCGCAGGCATCGCGGTGGGCGGGTTCGCGCTGGCCGTGGGCCTGTTCGCCGGCCTGGCGTGGGCGGCGGTCAGCCTGCTCAGGCGGCTGGTGCCCGAGGCCGGTGCCCCGCGCTGGCTGCTGCTGGCCACGCGGCAGGTGACGGCTCGCCCGGCTTATGCCGTGCTGCAGGTCTCGGCCCTGGCGGTGGGCCTGCTGGCCCTGGTGCTGCTGGTGCTGCTGCGCACGGACCTGATCGGCAGTTGGCGCCGCGCCACCCCGCCGGACGCGCCCGACCGCTTTGTCATCAACATCCAGCCCGACCAGACCGCAGCCTTTCGCCAGGCCCTGGCGCAGGCCGGCGTGCAGCGCTACGACTGGTATCCCATGATCCGCGGACGCCTGGTGGCCCTGAACGGTCAGCCGGTCCAGGCGCAGACCTTCGAAGGCGACCGAGCCCAGCGCCTGGTGGAGCGGGAGTTCAACCTCAGCCACTCGGCCACGCTGCCCGCGGCCAATCCGGTGGTGGCCGGGCGCTGGACGGCCGAGGAAGCTGACGGCCTGAGTGTGGAGGAAGGCCTGGCCAGGACACTGGGGCTGAAGCTGGGCGACCGGCTGACCTTCGACATCGCCGGCCAGCCCCATGAAGGCCGCATCACCAGCCTGCGCAAGGTGGACTGGGGTTCCATGCGGGTGAACTTCTTCGTGCTGTTTCCGCGCTCGGTCATGCCTGCGGAGATGCCGGTGACCTGGATCAGCGCCTTTCGCGCCCCGGCGCAGCGCGGCTTCGACAGCGCGCTCAGCCGCGCCTTCCCCAACATCACCAACGTGGATGTCTCGGCTTCGATCGCGCAGGTGCAGCGCGTGTTGGACCAGGTGATCCGGGCGGTGGAGTTCCTGTTCGGCTTCACCCTGGCCACGGGCCTGGTGGTGCTGTTCGCCGCCGTCACGGCCACACGCGAGGCGCGCTCCCGCGAGTACGCCCTGATGCGGGCGATGGGAGCCAGCCGGCGCCTGCTGGCCACGGTGCAGCGGGCCGAGTTGCTGGGCGTGGGGGCACTCGCCGGCTTCCTGGCCTCGGTCGTGGCAGTGGGAGTGGGTTGGCTGCTGGCGCGGTACGCCTTCGAATTCAGCTGGAACCCGGCACCCTGGGTGCCGCTGGCGGGCACCGCGGCTGGCGCCGCGCTGGCCTGGGCGGCCGGCTGGTGGGGCCTGCGCGGCGTGCTGCGGCGGCCGGTGGTGGAGTCCCTGCGCAGCAGTGCCGCGTTGTGACCGCCGGCTTCCGCAGCCCGGCGGGGGCTCGGCGATACTCGCTACCGTGAACCCAAAACACTCCATGGAGACCGAGCCCGGCGATCTGGACGGACGCCAGGGCGTACGCCTGGAACGCCTGCCGCTGCCTCCGGGGCGGCTGCGCATCCTGCACCTGGAAGACTCCGAGGACGACCATGCCCTGACCGTGCTGCAACTCGGTCGGGCGGGCCTGCAGGCCGAGTTCAGGCGCGTGGAGGACCTGGACGTCTTTGAAGCGGCGTTGGCCGAACCCTGGGATGCCGTGCTGTCGGACTACAACCTGCCGGGCTTCACCGGCCTGGATGCCCTGGCCTTGTTCCGCGGCAAGGGGCTGATCCTGCCCTTCATCCTGGTGTCAGGCGAGATTGGCGAGGCCATGGCGGTGGAGGCCATGCGTTGTGGCGCCAGCGACTACCTGCTCAAGCAGAACCTGGCCCGCCTGGCGCCTGCCCTGGAGCGCGCCATCGAGGCCAGCGAAAGCCGGCGTGCCCGGCTCATGGCCGACCGTGAACTGGCTGCCTCGCGCCAGCGCCTGTCGGAACTGGCGCAGCATCTGCAGACCAGCATCGAGAGCGAACGCAGCGCCATCTCGCGCGAGATCCATGACGACGTGGGGGGCTCGCTGACGGCCCTGAAGTTCGACCTGGCCTGGATGGCGCGGCGCGTGAAGGACCCTGAGGTGCTGCAGCGGGTGGCCTCGGCCATGGACACCGTCACCCATGCCATCGAGTCCAGCCAGCGCATCATGCACAACCTGCGGCCGGCCATCCTGGAGCAGGGCCTGGTGGCCGCGCTGCAATGGATGACGCGCGGCTTCGAGCAGCGACACGGCGTGACTGCTGTCTTTCGCAGCAGCCACGAGGTGCTGCCCGTGCTGCCTGCGGGCGTGGCACTGGTGGCCTACCGCACGGCCCAGGAGGCGCTGACCAATGTCAGCAAGCATGCCCGGGCCACGCGCGTCACGGTCGACCTGTCACTGTCGCACGGTGTGTTGTCGCTGGAGATCGTGGACAACGGGTGCGGCCTGGACGACGGGGCGCTGGCCAAGGCGCGCAGCTTCGGCATCCGCGGCCTGCACGAACGCGCCGACACCGTAGGCGGCTGGATCGACCTGTCCAGCAGCGCCGCCGGCACCATGCTCATGCTGTCGGTGCCGCTGAAACAAGCCGACGTCGCGGCCCGGCAAGGCGGCAGCGCAGGGGTGGACGCAGACGTCCCGGCAAGAGACAGCGACACAGGATCGTGGGATTGAGCGCTGGTGGAGCCATTTCGAACGCGCGCCGAGGAGCAGCCCGAGCGCCGGCGATGCACCCCGGAACGGCTCACAGGCCCTTGAGACAAGGAGGCGACCGTGATCGAGGTGATCCTCTGTGACGATCATGCGCTGATCCGGCGCGGCATACGCGACACCCTGTCCGACGCCAGCGACATCCGCGTGGTGGGCGAGGCCTCGGAGTACGGGGAGCTGCGCACCCTGATGCGTTCCCAGCGTTGCGATGTGCTGGTGCTGGACATCAACCTGCCTGGCCGCAGCGGCCTGGACGTGCTGCAGGTGCTCAAGGACGAAGGCACCGGTGTGCGGGTGCTCATCGTCAGCATGTACCCGCAGGACCAGTACGCCATCCGCGCACTGCGCGCCGGTGCTTCGGGCTATGTGCACAAGGGCGGCGACCCGCAGGAACTGGTCCTGGCCGTGCGCACCGTGGCTCAGGGTCGCAAGTACGTCACCCCCGAGATCGCGCAGATGCTGGTGGAAAGCCTCACCACACCGGTGTCGGAGGCTGCGCACGAGCGCCTGTCCGACCGGGAACTGCAGACCCTGGTGATGATCGCCTCGGGCAAGCGCCTGTCGGACATCGCCGAGGAGTTGCTGCTGTCACCCAAGACCGTCTCTGTCTACCGGGCTCGCGTGCTGGAGAAGCTGGGCCTGTCCAACAATGCCGAGCTGACCGTCTACGCCATCCGCAACGGGCTGGTGGACCAGGCGGGCTAGGGCGCGCCCGGACCTCTCCCGGCCGCCGCCCGTGCAGCGCGGTCGGCAAGGGCTTCAGCGCAGCGCCGCCAGCACCCGGTCCAGGGTGGACAGCAAGGGCAGCTCCAGCGCCGGCACGATGTAGTACATGCCGATCAGCCCCAGCCCCAGCGTCACCGGAAAGCCGATGGCGAAGATCTGGATCTGCGGGGCCACGCGGGAGATGAAGCCCAGCAGCAGATTCACGAACAGCAGCATGGTCAAGATGGGCAGGGCGATCCACAGCCCGGTGGCGAAGATCTCGGCACCCCAGCGGTGGGGCAGGGCCTGGCGCAGGAAGGCAAAAGGCTCCGGACCCACGGGGAAGGCCTGGAAGCTGTTGACCACGGCCGAGATCAGCACCAGGTGCCCGTTGAGCGCGATGAACAACCACGCCACCATGGTGGAGAAAAAGCTCGCCGCCGCGGTGCCCTGCGCGGCGGTGACGGGATCGAAGAATCCCGCGAAATTCAGGCCCATCTGCAGCCCGATCACTTCGCCTGCGAACTCCACCGCTGCCAGCACCACGCGCACGGCGAACCCGATGCTCAGTCCGATGAGCACCTGCTGCACCACCAGGGTCACTGCGAGCATGGAGTCCAGCGGCACCACGGGCATCTCGGGCAGTGCCGCCTGGGCCGCGACGGTGATGAAGCCCGCCAGCGCGATGCGTACGCGCATGGGCACGTTGCGTCGGTTGAAGATGGGCAGGGCGCTGAACACGGCCAGCACCCGGATGAACGGCCACACCAGCGGGGCCAGCCAGGCGTTGAGCTGCGCTTCGGTGAAGGTGATCACGGGGCGAGTGCGCGGGTCGGCAGGTGCAGCGCGGTGGAGTGCGGTGGAGCGCGTCAGGGCCAGGTAGGGCGCGTCGGGGCGAGCAGGGGCCTGCCGGGGCGCGCGAGCGGGCCGCTCAACCCACCGCGCTGGGTATGGACATGAGGATGCCCCTCAGGTAGTCCACCAGCGAGGTCATCATCCAAGGGCCGGCCAGCGCCAGCACCACCACGGCGACGATGATCTTCGGCACGAAGCTCAGGGTCGCCTCGTTGATCTGCGTGGCGGCCTGGAAGATGCTGACGATCAGCCCGACCAACAGGGCCGACAACAGCAGCGGCGCGGCCACCAGCAGCAGCTGGAACAGACCCTGCTGTCCGACGGCGAAGACTTGTTGTGCAGTCATGTCGGCTCAGGTGACGAAGCTCGCAGCCAGCGATCCCAGAAGCAGGTTCCAACCGTCGGCCAGCACGAACAGCATCAGCTTGAAGGGCAGGGCCACCAGCACCGGGCTGAGCATCATCATGCCCAGGCTCATCAACACGCTGGCCACGATCATGTCGATGACCAGGAAGGGGATGAAGATCAGGAAGCCGATCTGGAAGGCGCTCTTCAATTCGCTGGTCACGAAGGCCGGCACCAGCACGCGCATAGGCAGGTCTTCGGGCTTGACGTTGGATGGCAGCTTGGCCAGGCGGGAGAACAGCTGCACATCGCTCTGCCGCGTCTGCTTGAGCATGAACTCGCGCATGGGCTGGGCGCCGCGCTGCAGCGCCACGTCGAAGGCGATCTCGTTCTTGCTGTAGGGCTCCCAGGCCTGGGTGTAGACCTTGTCCAGCGTGGGCGACATGACGAAGAAGGTGAGGAACAGGCTCAGACCCACGATCACCTGGTTGGGGGGGGCTGCGGGCGTGCCGATGGCCTGCCGCAACAGCGACAGCACGATCACGATGCGCGTGAAGGCCGTCATGAGCAGCAGCACGGCCGGTATGAACCCCAGGGCTGTGAAGAACAGCAGGGTCTGGATGGGCACGGAGTAACTCGTGCCTCCCGGCCCCTGTCCGATCACCAGGGGCAGGTTGCCACCGCCCTGGGACTGGGCCAGCGCCGCTCCGCCTGTGACCAGCAGCAGACCACACAGGCTCAGCGTGCGTTGCACGGACCGTACGCGCAGCCCCGTCACGGCTTGCCCTGCGGAGGGTGACCCCAGCGCTTCAGCACCTGCGCGAAAGGTACCTGCACCGGCGCGGGCATGGGCGAATCCTCACCGGGTGGCAAGGTGTGCAGCAGATGGATGCTCGAAGGGGACACGCCGAGCACCAGCCAGACCCGGTGCTCACCCTGGCCGACTTCGACCGTCAGGATGCGCTGCGAGCCCGTCAAGGGCAGGACGCCCACCACGCGGGCGCCAGCCCCTTGCATCCCCTTGATCAGTGACATGCGCTTGAGCAACCACAGCGCCGCCGGGATCAAGGCCAGGACGAGGACGAACCACAGCAGCGAAGCGATGGGCGTTTCCAAGATGTGCGAGGACCGTGGGTCGAAATCAGACCCGGCTGAGTCGGCGCAGGCGCTCGCTGGGCGTCACGATGTCGGTGAGTCGGATGCCGAACTTGTCGTTGACCACAACCACCTCGCCTTGCGCAATCAGAAAGCCGTTGACCAGCACGTCCATGGGCTCACCGGCCAGCGCCTCAAGCTCCACCACCGAGCCCTGCGTCAACTGCAGGATGTGCTTGATGGGCACGCGGGTTCTACCCAATTCCACGGTCAGCTGGACCGGAATATCCAGGATGAGGTTCAGGTCACCGCCAGGGCCGCCTGAAGCACCCGAAGAAGTCCCTGAAGAGGGCCCCGACGCGCCGAAGTTGGTGAACGCTGCCGGCTTGACGGACACGTCCGCCTGCTGGGGCGAGCCGCTGCCGGCGTCGCCGTCGACGGCAGCAGCCCATTGCGCGGCCGCGCGGTCTTCCTCGGTGGGGGGTGAATTGTCAGCGGGCATTGTTGGGTGCTCCACGCAAGGCCGTCTCGGAACTTGGCAGCAACTTCTCCACCTTCAGCGCGTAGTGCCGGTCGTTGACGCCGTACTGGCAATCCAGCACGGGCACGCCGTCCACCTTGGCCTGGATGGTGGGCTCCATGTCGAGTTCAATGAAGTCTCCGGGTCGGAAGGCCAGCACCTGCTCCACCGTGGTGCGCGTGCTGCCCAGTTCGGCCACGAGATCGACTTCGGCTTCCTGAATCTGGCTGCTCAGCAACTTCACCCACCGGCGGTCGGGCTCCACGGCATCGCCCTGAACCGCTGACAGCAAGGTGTCCCGGATGGGCTCCAGCATGGCGTAGGGAAAGCAGAAGTGGATCGTGCTCGTGACATCACCGATTTCCAGCGTGAACGTGGAGGAGACCACCATCTCCCCTGGGGTGGCGATGTTGGCGAACTGGGGTTGGGTTTCGGAGCGCTGGTACTCCATCTCGATGGGATAGATGCCCTCCCACGCCTTCTTGTAATCAGCGCCTATGGTTTCCACCAGCCGCATGATCACCCGCTGCTCGGTGGGCGAGAAGTCACGTCCCTCGATGCGGGTGTGATGCTTGCCGGAGCCGCCGTACAAGGCGTCGATGGTGGCGAACACCAGTCCCGGGTCGCACACCAGCAGCCCGGTGCCGCGCAGGGGCTTGAAGCCAACGACGTTGAAGTTGGTGGGCACCACCACGTCGCGAAGAAAGGCGCCGTACTTCTGCACCTTGGTGCCGTTGATGGAAACCTCCGGGTTACGGCGGATCAGGTTGAACAGGCCGATGCGAATGTGCCGCGCGAACCGCTCGTTGACGACCTCCATGGTGGGCATGCGCCCCCGGATGATGCGCTCCTGGTTGGCCAGGTTGTACTCGCGCACCCCGCCGCCTTGCTCCGACTTGGAATCGGTAGCCGGATCCTCGCCGCTGATGCCCTGCAGCAGGGCATCGACTTCGTCTTGGGAAAGTATTTGCTGGCTCATGGATCGTTCGGGCGCGGTAGGCTGCGGTCTGACGCCGTCACTGGATGATGAAATTGGAGAAGTGCACCCCGATCACTGGGGATTTCTGGAGCAGCTTCTGGCGCACTGCCTGACCGTCGGGCCCCAGCAGATCGTCATTCGAGACCTCCACGCCCACCGTTCTGGCCACCGCCCACAGCAACTCGTCGGCCAGCTTGACCTTGCCGTCCTTCAGCATCAGCTCGGCCGAGCCCTTTTGCGATAGCACCATCAGGATGTTGTTGCGCACCGCAGGCATGTAGTTCTTGACCTTCTCGGAGGCTGCCTCGTCGGAGAGTTCCAGGGACATCTGCACCTGCAGGTAGCGATCGAAGTCCTGGTCGGCCAGATTGACCGTGAACAGGTCCAGGGTCAGGAAGGACGGCTTGAACTTGGGGTCACGCTTGGGCTCCTTCGCGGCCTTCTTGACCGTGGTGCCGTCGGCCTCGGCTTCGGCCTCCAGTTCGGCCTGTGCAGCCGCCTTCTTCTTCGAATAGACCATGAATCCTCCGCCCGCCACGCCGAGCACCAACAGAGCCACCACCAGCACGATGACGAGCTTCTTGCGGCTCTTCTTGGGCGCGGGGGCTGCGTCGGTGGTTTCGGCGGGCGCTGCAGTCGCCATGGACTCTCCGGAGTTCGGTGCGGGTGTGCAGTCTGCGACTGCAGAGACAGGACCCTATTATGGACAGGCAATGCCCTGTTTGGATCGCCCGAACAGCCGCCGATTTTGGCCTCACTCCTTCGCGGATTGCGCTGCTGCGCGCTCTCAGGCGAACATGTCCACGAGGTGCTGCCGTGAGGAGGTCCGGATTGCGCCCTGGGCGCTGACCTGGACGGTCAATTCGGCGGCGGAGGAGCCGTCGTCGGCGCGCTCGTTCATGTCTTCGCCCCTGGGCACATCCTGCGGATGGCGCCCGGAAGGATGCTGCGACACCCCGCCGCCATGCAGGGTGAACCCTGCATCGCGCAGGGCGCTGGCCAACGAGGGCAGGGAGTGTTCCAGCACCTGCCGGGTGGCGGCCAGTTCGGCCATCATCTCCACCCGCACCCGCTGCCCATCCAGCGACATCTGCAGTGACACGGGGCCCATTTCGGCCGGGTTCAGGTGCACGCGGGCCTGTTCGACCCCGTCGCGCACCAGCATGGCCACGCGCGCACTGAAGGCAGGCACGAACTCGGGGTGGTGCAAATCCCGCTGAAGGCTCACGTCCACGCCGCCCGTCCGCAGGCCGCCCGCGGCCGGTCGCAGCACGCCGGACGGTCCGGCCGGGGCTGCCGCGCCGACTGGAAGTGGGGGCGCTGCCTCGGGCGAAGCGTCTGTCGCGGCGAGCTTGTCGGCCAGCGCAGCAAGGGCTCCCTGCTCGGCCTGTGCCGCCGTCATGGCCGCTTCCATCATCGCGGCGTGGGCCTGGGCCTTCAGGCCCGCGGGTGCATCGACAGGCTCTGTGGTGGGCCCCGCAGCCTTGGCGGTCTTCGAGGCGTCCGAGGCCAGACGGTCAGTCTGCCCGCCTATCACCCCTGCCAGCCAGGCCGCCAGGTCGGTCTGCGCCTGAGCCAGGTCGGTCTGCGCCTGATTCTGATCGTCCCGCTTGTCGTCTCTCTCGACCTTGCCCTCGTCATCGTCAGCGTTTCTCGTGCCCTCGGCGCGTGTCGGATCCTGGGACGTGTCCGGTGGTGTATCCGGCTTCGGCCCAGGCGCCGCGCGGGAAGGCGATGGGCCTTCGGTGTCGGGACGGCCGAGCCCTCCCAGCATCAGGCTGAAGTCCGCAGCGCCGTCGTTGGCAGGTGCACCCGACATCGAACCGGTGCCGGGCATCGCGCGGGACGTGGACAGGGTGGACGGGATCAAAGGGCTGGCTTGCATGGGCGTTGCGTGGGCTGAAGTACAGAGGGGTGAGGAGGGCTCAGAGCTCGTGAAGTATTCCGGCGCGCCCGAGCGGGCGTTCCAAAGGGTGCCGATTCAGGCGTAAAGCACAGCCGTAGCTCGGGCTACGACGAGCATTTGCAACGACGTGCGGGGCCGTTTGGAGCGGACGAGCGGGTGTGCGGGGGCATTTCACAAGCTCTCAGTGTGAAACGGGAGCGGCCAGGGTTGCGAACTCCTGCCAGGCCGAGCGCTGGGCCGCCTCGTCGGTGAGTTTCTGTTCGTGCCGCACCTGGGCGCGCTGCTGGATCTGCAGGCGGCGCTGGATCAGTTTCTTGATGGCCGCCACCCGTGTTTCCGCCTCCACCAGGCGCTGGCTCTGGCGCTGCAGTGTGGCCATGGCCTGCTGGCGCTGGCTGCCGAGCTGGGAGATCGCCTGGTCCAGTCGCTCCATGAAGCTGCGGTAGCACTGCACGATCTCGATTCCGCCCGCCTGATGGAACTGCTGCTGCCACCGCCTGCGGTACTCGTCGCGGTGCTGGTTGAACTGCGACAATTGGGTCTGCAGCCGCTGCAGGTGCCCCTTCGCCTGGCGCACGTGCACCGCAATCGCGTCTCGTGCGGACTCCTCCTGCTCCAGCAGCAGGTGCAGGGCATCGGTGTTTGGTGTGGTCATGGGGTCCGGTCTCGGGGCTGGGTCAGCCGGCAGCCGTCATCAGCTGGGTGCAGCTTTCGGTCAGCGGCGCACATTCGTGCATGTCCTGCTGCAGCAAGGCGCTGATCTGGGGTTGCGCCTGCACGGCGGTGTCCAGTTCAGCGTCATGCCCGGCGGCGTAGGCGCCCAGTTGGATCAGGTCACGCGCCTTGTTGTACTTGGCCAGCATCTGGCGAACCCGCCGTGCGGCCAGCACGTGTTCTGTCGGGACCACGGCGGTCATCACCCGCGAGACGCTGCGCTCGACGTCGATGGCGGGGAAGTGCCCGCTCTCGGCGAGCTCGCGTGACAGCACGATGTGGCCGTCCAGGATGCCCCGAGCTGCATCGGCGATGGGGTCCTGCGGATCGTCGCCTTCGCTGAGCACCGTGTAGAAGGCCGTGATGGAGCCCTGGCCGTGCAAACCGTTGCCTGATCGCTCCACCAGTTGCGGCAGCCGGGCGAAGCAGCTGGGCGGGTAGCCTCGGGTGGCTGGGGGCTCGCCGATGGCCAGGGCGATCTCCCGCTGTGCCATGGCGTAGCGGGTCAGGCTGTCCATCAGCAGCAGCACGTGCTGCCCCTGGTCCCGGAAGTGCTCGGCAATGGCCGTGGCGTAGTTGGCACCTTGCATGCGCACCAGGGGCGGGGCGTCTGCCGGTGCCGCCACCACGACGGAGCGGCTGCGGCCGTGTTCGCCCAGGATGTCCTCGATGAATTCCTTCACCTCGCGGCCGCGCTCACCGATCAGGCCCACCACGATCACGTCAGCCTGGGTGTACCGCGCCATCATGCCCAGCAGCACCGACTTGCCCACGCCCGTGCCTGCGAACAGCCCGATGCGCTGCCCGCGTCCGACGGTCAGCAGGGCGTTGATGGCCCGCACCCCGGTGTCCAGGGGCTGGCGGATCGGCTCGCGGTCCATGGCGTTGATGGGGGGGCGGTTCAGCGACTCATGCGTGACGTCTTGCAGGGGCCCCAGCCGGTCCATGGGCTCGCCGTGCGCGTCGACCACGCGGCCCAGCAGGCCGCAGCCCAGCGGCAGGCGCAGCCCGCGACCCTGCGGTCGTGCGTCCGAACCCGGTGCGGCACCGAAGCGGGGCGGGTTCGCGGGCAGCGGCCGCGGCAGCACCAGGGCGCCGGCAGACAGGCCGTGAACCGGCCCGGTAGGCATGAGGTAGGCGCGGTCCGCGTGGAAGCCCACCACCTCGGCCAGCACGGGCGGCAGGCCCGGGCTCTGCACTTCGCAGATCGAGCCCACCGGCACGCGCACCCCGGCAGCTTCCAGCACCAGACCCGACACCCGCACCAGGGTGCCCAGGGCCTCCAGGGGCTCCAGGCTTGCGGCCTGTGCCTCGAGTGCGCTCAGGAAGTTCTGCCACCTCTGTGAACTCCAGGCCACTGCCAGATCCGGCGGCCGGTCGCCACAGCGGTCAACCGCGGCAGCCACGCTTCTCATGACAAGGCCGCTTCGGACAGGTTGGGTGATGGCGGGGAAGCGTCCGCCGGCGTCTGTTCGTCGTGCCAGGGCAGGGCAGGACCCATGCGCTGGACTGCACGCGCCCACCGCGCCTGGATCGTTGCGTCGATGAGACCCGCGTCGGATTCGACCCTGCAGCCCCCGCGTGCCACCGAGGCATCAGCCAGCAGTCGCGCGCCCCGGGACTGCAGGATGTCGCCTGCGCCTTGCGCTACCAGGGGCAGGTCCTCGGGGTGCACCCGCACCACCACGTGGCGGGCATTCATCAGCGTCGTGCGCAGGGCTTCGCTGACCACGTCGCCCACCAGCTCCGGCCGCGTGGCGAGTTCCGTGCGCAACACCTGCCGCGCCAGCAGCACCACGCTGCGGGTCAGCGACTGCGCCATGGAATGCTCCAGCCGTGCCCATTGGTCGTCGAAGTTGCGCACCAGTTCGCCCAAGCTGGCGCTGACCTGCGCGGAGTGGCTCTTCTTGAAGTCCTCCAGCGCGGCCAGTCCGTCCCGGTAGCCTTGCTCGTAGCCCTCCTGGCTGGCGGCCTGCACGCGGTCCAGCCAGTCCTGTTCCGTGGTCACCCGTTGTTCCGGGCGGTCCGCAGAGGGCCTCACGCGGGGCGACCCGAAGCGGTCCGGCTGCCAAGGCTGGACCTCACCGAGTTCCTCCCGGGGAATGAATCGCGCATACCTCAGGTTCGCCGTGGAGCCCTCGGGGGCGGGAATGTTGGGGTAGGCCATCTTCGATCGGTGAAGGTCACACGTACTGGTCATCGCTGCCGCTGCTGATGCTGATTTCTCCCTCGTCCATCAGGCGGCGAACGATCTTGAGCAGTTCCTTCTGCTCGGCCTCCACGTCCGACACCTTGACCGGGCCCCGTGTCTCCAGGTCCTCGCGCAAGGTCTCGGCGGCCCGGCTGGACATGTTCTTGAAGATGCGCTCCCGGATCTCCGGCGTGGCGCCCTTGAGCGAGATGATCAGGGTCTCGGCCTGGGCTTCCTTCAGGATGGACTGGATGCCCTTGTCATCGAGCTTGATGAGGTCGTCGAAGGTGAACATGTTGTCCATGATCTTCTGTGCGAGGTCGGCATCGCTTTCGCGGATGTAGTCCAGCACCGAGGTCTCCACCGAACTGCCCATCATGTTCAGCACCTCGGCCGCGGACTTGACGCCGCCCAGCGCGGACTTGCGCGCGCGGTCGCCGCCTGCCAGCATCTGGCTCAGCACTTCGTTCAGGTCCTTCAGCGCGGCCGGCTGGATGCCGTCCAGCGTGGCCACGCGCATGATCACCTCGTTGCGCATGCGTTCGGGCAGCAGTTTCAGGATCTGCGACGACTGTTCGAACTCCAGGTGCACCAGGATGGCTGCCACGATCTGGGGATGCTCGTTACGCATGAGTTCGGCCACGGCCTGCGCTTCCATCCACTTCAGGCTCTCGATGCCGCTGATGTCGTTGCCGTTGAGGATGCGATCGAGCAGCAGGCCGGCCTTGTCTTCGCCCAGCGCCTTGATCAGCACCGAGCGCACATATTCGTCGGAGTCGGCCACCAGCACATGCTCGTCGGCGGCCAGGGTGACGAATTTATCGACGGCCGATTCGAAGCGCTCGCGCGTCACGGCCTTCATGCGGGCGATGGTCTCGCCCAGGCGCTGCACCTCCTTGGGTTGCAGCCGCTTGAAGACCTCGGCGGCGATTTCCTCGCCCATCGACATCACCAGGATCGCAGCGTCTTCGACGCCACTGTTGGTAAGGTTTGTCATTTGTCTTCAGGCCTCGGAAGCCCCGCCTCCGTACATGATGGCCCGAAGGATATTCGCTGCCGGCCCGGGGTGCTGCTTGGCGAAGTTCCGGGCCTTGGCCAGCCCCAGGTGCGGTTGGCTGGAGTCTGAACCCAACTGAATCATTTCGTCGCTGAACTCGGCCGCCGCTGGGGGGCGGGTCTCGCCCGGCAGCAAAGGGGTCTCGTCCAGCACTGCGCGGATGGTGGACCCGGGCACGGGCACGGTCGCGGGCCCGGGCGCAGGCGGGGCCAGCAGGGTCTTGAGGGCGGGCCTGATCGTGGTCAGCACGATCAGCAGCGCGACGAAGGCCAGCGCTGCCGGCATGGCTGCCGCGCGCAGCAGGTCCTGTACCCAGGACTGCTTCCAAAGCGGGGTCTCCTCGACCTTGGGGGCAGGCTCCGAGCGAAACACCGCGTTGACCACCTTGACGGTGTCGCCGCGCTCCTTGTTGATGCCCAGCCCCTGCTCCACCAGGGCGGTCAGCTTGTCCATCTCCTCGGGGGTCAGGGCTGTGGAGGTGGTGCGACCGCGTGCATCGGTGCTGACGCGGTGGTTCACCACGACCGCGGCCGACAAGCGCTTGACCGTGCCCGTGGCGTTGCGAGTGGTGCGCTGCGTTCTGTCCACCTCGAAGCTGGTGCTGGCCTCCTTGCGCAGGTTGCCGGCATGGGCGCCGCCCTGTGCGGCCTGCAGGGGTGGGGCGCGACCGGTCATGGGGGCCGAAGCAGGCACGGGCGGCTGATTGGACTGTGCTCCAGGCACGCCGCTGGGGGTGGCGCTGCCCATCTGGGTCGATTCCAGCGTCTGCATCGACTTCACGGCGGCCGGCGCATCACCGTTGTTGGGCTTGAACTCCTCGCTGACCGACATGGTCTCGGAGAAGTCGATCTCGGCAGTGACCGTGGCCCGCAGGTGCTCGCGGCCCACCACCGGCTCCAGCAGGTCCACCAGGCGCCGCTGCATCGCGGCCTCTACCTGCTGCCGATACTGCAGTTGCTGGCTGTCCAGACCCGCCTGCGTGCTGGCGTCCTGCTCGGTCAGCAAGGTGCCGTTGCCGTCCACCACGCTGACCGCCTTGGGACTGAGTTCGGGCACGCTGGAGGACACCAGGTGCACGATACCGGCGAGTTGCGCACGGTCCAGCGTTCGGCCCGGATGCAGGGTCAGCATGACCGACGCAGAAGGTTTTTGCTGTTCCCTGAAGAAGCCGTTCTGCGCCGGCAGGGCCAGGTGTACCCGGGCCTGCTGCACGGCAGCCATGCTGCCTATCGTACGCATCAGCTCGCCCTCGGTGGCCCGCTTCATGGACATGCCTTCACCAGCCTGGGACTGACCGAACTTCTGGGTGTCCAGCAGCTCGTAGCCGACGGTGGAGCTCTTGGGCAGCCCCAGGTTGCTGAGCTTCATGCGCACGTCCAGCACCTTGTCGGCCGGCACCAGGATGGCGCCGCCGCCTTCGCTGTGGCGGTAGGGTACGCTCATCTGTGTCAACTGGGCCAGGATGGCCCCGCCGTCCTTGTCGGACAAGCCGCTGAAAAGCACCTTGTAGTCGCTCTGCCCGTTGCCGCGCAGGGCCAGGGCGATGGCCACCGCTGCCAGCGCCGCGGCGCCCATGCCCAGCAGCAGCAAGGGCTTCAAGGGCAGGGCGGCCAGTCGTTCCGACAGCGTGCGTGGTGCGGGAATCAGTCTCTGCGAGGCAGAGCCGTCGGGAATCAGGGCCTGCGGGGCGGTGGCGGCGATGGCGTTGTCCATGGGCGTCGGGCTTGATCCATTGTCGCCAGTCGCTTCCGCTCCGCGGGCTTGCGGGACACGGGCCGTGGCGAACGGGATCGATTCTTCGGCACCCGGCAGGCCTCGCAGGCGTGGAGAAGAGGGGTGATTTGGCGCCAGATGTCTGCATCAGCGAAGGCGGGCGCGCCCTAAAGTTCCCCAGCGCCCCGTGCGGGCCCTTGCTCAAGGAGCCGTCATGGACATCGTCAAGTTCAAGCCTTTCGATTTCGCCCAGGCCGTGGCCCGGGCGGGCATGCGGCCGGACGTGGCCCGCGGCGCGCAAGACGTGACTCCTTCAGGCGGGCCGAATTTCTCCACCGCCATCAACCAGGCGCTCAAGGAAGTCAGCCGCAACCAGATGGAGGCCTCGCGCATGCAGCGCGAGGTCCAACTGGACAACCCCACGGTGAGCCTGGAGGAGACCATGGTGGCCATGCAGAAAGCCCAGATCGGCTTCCAGGCGACCTTGCAGGTGCGAAACCGCCTGGTGCAGGCCTACTCCGACATCATGAACATGCAGGTCTGAGCCTGGCGACTGTCTCAGTGGACAGTCAACTTGCCAGCCAGCATCTTCTCCAGGTCCGACAGCCAGGGCTCGGCCAGGTTCCGGATCTCGGCGTCGTTCAACAGGATGCGCTGCATGATGCGCGTCTTGGTACGTCGTGATTCAGCGTCCAACCGGCTTTCCTGCGCCTTGTGCTTGAGCTCGCTGATGAGCACCATGCAGGCACCCTCCAGACGCACCACTTCTTCCCACTGGCCTGCCCGGGCGGCCTCCAGCATGTCGGCGCTGGCCCGCTCGATCGTCTCGTAGTAGTGAATGAGATCCTGGTCCATGAAGGCCTCTCCTCGGGGCGCGGCCCCGGATGCGTTGCTGTGCGCGTTCATTGCAGACGTCCCGACCCCACGCTGCCGCGGATGGCGCACCAGGCCTCGTAGACCGAAGACAGCAGGTTGAAGCACTCGGTCAGCATGGCCTGGTCATTGCGCAGGTTGGCCATGGCCAGGCGCCAGGTGATGTAGCTGTAGAGCCGGTCCAGGTCCTGGGCGATCTGACCGCCGGACGCATGGTCCAGCGAGGAGCGCAGACCCTCTTCGACGATGCGCACGGCGCGGCGGACCTCCTCGATCTTCGTGGCCTGGTCGGATCGGGCCAGCGCTCCGCGCGCCCGGGTCATGGACTCCAGTGCACCCTGCAACAGCATTTCGATCAGCTTGTGCGGATCGGCCGAGGCGGTACCGGTCTCGACATGGACCTGCTGGTAGGCGCGGGCGGAACTCTTCAGGTGGGGGTGCATGTTTTCAGGCTCTTGCAGATGATGCTTACCCTTGCATTATCGGAAGGTGGGCGTCAATCTTGATGGACGGGTCGCGGTCTGATCCTGACAAATGCACGGTGTTGATGGGCCAGACGATGGCAGCGGGTTCCGTCGAGTTCAGGAAGCCTGATCCGACACCTTGGTCGGTGCTATGGCCGCCCAGGCCTCGCGGATGGGCCGCAGCAGGTCGGCACACTCTGCCATGGCCGCGTCGTCGCTGTGCAGGTTGGCCTTTGTCAGCTTGATGACGATGTAGTCATACAGCGCGTCCAGGTCCTCGGCCAGCTTGCCCCCGCGCGGGATGTCCAGGGCCGTCTGCAGGCCCTCGCCGATGATGCGCGTGGCCTTGCAGATGGACTCGCCCTTGACCTGGACGTTCCCGTCCCTGAGCGCGCCACGGGCGCGCGCGACGGCATCAAGAAAGCCGTCCATCAGCATCAGGATGAGCCTGTGCGGGTCAGCCTCGTAGATCTGGGTTTCCACCTCCACACGGGCATAGGCGGAGAGCTTGTTGCGGACGCCGGGTCGGGTGGCAAGGCTGCTGGTGGGCATCATGGTTGTTTGACACGGAAGAGTGAGTCACTCCGGGGTTTTCGGCAGGCCGGGCGCGGGACTTGAGGGTCCAGGCGGGCTTGGTCGCGTTGTCGCCGGCGAACTGGCGGGCTTTAGGCCCTCACTTCGACCGATCGCGCCGCTGGCGAATCCCGAAGATACCGACATCCCGAGCGGCCTTCCAGAGCAACTCATCCGCTGGTGGACCGATGCACCCCTTGGGGTGTCTTGAAATGCCGAAAGGAACACATCCATGTCACAGTCGATCAACACCAACATCGCTTCGCTGACTGCGCAGCGGTATGGCAATCGCGTGCAGCAGGAGCTTTCCACATCGATGGCGCGTCTGTCCTCCGGTCTTCGGATCAACAGTGCCAAAGATGACGCCGCCGGGGTGGCCATCGTGGAGCGCTTCACCACGCAGATCCGCGGGCTGAACCAGGCCGCTCGCAACGCCAACGACGGCATCTCGCTGGCGCAGACCGCCGAGAGCGTGCTGGGCACGTTGACCTCCAGCTTGCAGCGCATCCGCGAGCTGGCGGTGCAGTCGGCCAACGCCACCAACAACAGCACCGACCGCAAGGCCCTGCAGCAGGAGGTGGCGCAACTGTCCAATGAGCTGGACCGCGTGGCCTCCACGTCCATGTTCAACAACGTCAAGCTCTTTGACGGCTCCTTCGGCACCCAGGCCTTCCAGGTGGGTGCCAACGGCAACCAGACCGTCATCGCCAGCCTGTCGAATGCGCGCACGAGTGCCTACGGCAACTACAACAGCGGCACAGCCGGGTATGGCATAGCGGCCGGGACCACCGCCTTTGGCAGCAACGGTGTGGCGGCATCCACGACAACGGTGGCCGGTTCGCTGGGCAGCAAGACCATCCCGGTCAGCGCCAACGAGACCGCGCAGAGCGTGGCCTCCAAGATCAACGCAGCCGCCGGCGAGACAGGCGTGACAGCCACCGCCCGCACCCAGGTGAAGCTGACCTTCGCCACCGCAGGCGGCTACACCCTGAACCTGCGCTCGAACAACGGCGCCGACCAGACCATTTCTTTCGCCTTGTCGTCCAAGGACACCGCCGACGGCCTGAACTCCGCGTTGGCTGCCATCAACGAGCACAGCGGCAAGACCGGGGTCGTGGCGCAGTTGAATGCAGCCGGTACCGACATCATCCTGACCAACGACACGGGCAACGACATCCGGGTGGCCGACACCACCACGCAGAACGCGGGGAACGTGACGGTGCAGAAACTCGATGCGGCGGGCAGCAACTTGGGAGGCGGACAAACCTTGACTTCTGACAACACCGCCGACAGCACGTTGTCCAGTGGCTTCATCAGCCTGGACAGTGACAAGTCCTTCTCGGTGAGTGACAGCGTCACGGGCTCCTACTTCGGAACCGCAGCCACGGCCGCGACGCTGCAAAGCGTCAATCAGGTGGACGTGGCCACCTTTGACGCCGCCACCAAGACGCTCAAGATCGTGGACGCCGCCCTGTCGCTCATCAACAGCGAACGTGCCAAGCTGGGGGCGCTGCAGTCGCGCTTCGAGTTTGCCGTCAGCAACGCGCAGACGGCAGCAGAGAACCTGCAGGCCTCGCGCAGCCGCATCCAGGACGCCGACTTCGCTGCCGAAACCGCCGCCCTTTCACGGGCCCAGGTGCTGCGCCAGGCGGCCAACGCCATGGTGGCGCAGGCCAACCAGGCGCCCAGGCAGGTGCTGGACCTGTTGAGGAACTGATGCCGCGGCCTACAGTTTCCGGCCCCGGGGCCGAAATACGTGAAGACATCCGAGCTGACGCTTGTCAGATCGGTTTGGAGGCGTGAATGGCTGGAATCACCGCAAGCGGACTCGGCAGCGGCCTGGATGTCAATGGCATCGTCTCGCAACTGGTGTCCATCGAGCGCAGGCCGATCGTCAAGCTGCAGGGCCAGCGGGTGGAACTGCAGACCAAGCTGTCGACGGTGGGGCAGTTCAAGAGCATGGCGGCGGAATTGCAAAAGGCGGCCAAGACCCTGGCCACGGCCAGCACCTACGAAGGCATGAGCGCCTCGTCGAGCGATTCCTCCTTCTTCACCGCCTCGGTCGCTTCGGTGGGCGCCAAGCCGGCAGTGGGGGTGTACTCGGTCAACATCTCGGCGCTGGCGGCCAGCCAGTCCGTCGTTTCGGCCTCGGGCCAGTTCAGCGACTCCACCAAGAAGCCGGGGGCAGGCACGCTGAAGGTCACGCTGGGCCAATGGACCGGGACCACCTTCACCCAGAAGGACGGCACCACCCCGGTCGAGATGACCATCGGGGCCGACGACTCGCTGGCCACCGTGCGTGACAAGATCAATGCAGCCAACGCCGGTGTGACCGCCACGCTGATCACCGACACCACCGGCACGCGGCTGTCGCTGCAGTCCAGTTCCACCGGCGCGGTCAACGGCTTTCGCATCACGGCCGTGGATGACGACGGCAACCATGGCGATGCGGCAGGGCTGTCCCGCCTGGCCTACGACCCGCAGAACGGCATCAACCAGATGAGCCTGACGGCATCCTCCGCCGATGCGGTGGCCACCGTCAACGGCATCGAGGTGAAATCCTCGACCAACACCTTCAACGGCGTGGTGCAGGGCCTGAACATCCTGGCCAAGAAGGTCACCACCTCGGGCGTGGGCTTGACCGTCACCCGCAACACCGGTGCGGTGCAGAACGCCGTCAAAGCCTTCGTCACGGCCTACAACGATCTGGTCGACCTGATCAAGGAGCAGACCAAGTACGATCCGGAAAGGAAAGAGGCCGCGCTGTTCCAGGGCAACAACCTCATCGTGGGCATCAACAACCAGTTGAAGGCTCTGACCGGGCAGTCCACCGCGGCCTCGACCACCTTCGCCACCCTGACCAGCATGGGCATCGAGTTGCAGAGCGACGGCAAGCTGCAGGTCAACAGCGCCAATCTGGACAAGGCCACCGCCAACTTGGACGAGATGAAGACGGCCATGACCAGCACCTCGACGGCGACCAACGGCCTGGGCCTGGCCACGCGGTTCCAGAAGCTGACCGATACGCTGCTGTCGGAGACCAACGGCACCTTCGCGAACATCTCCAAGAGCTTCAACGCCAAGCTCACCGAGAACCAGAAGCAGCAGCAGAAGATCGAAGACAGCGCCGTGCGCACCGAAAGGCGGCTGCGGGCCCAGTACAGCACGCTGGACCAGACGGCCTCCAAGTACAACGCGATAGGTTCGCAGCTCACGCAGCAGATTGCGCTGATGACCGGCGCCAACAAGTCATGAATCGAGGCGGGAAGACAGCGTCGCGACGTGCGCGCTCGCCAACTTATGGCGGAGCTGAGTCGGCCATAGGGGTCGGTCATGCCCTTTCGGCCCTGAAGACGGGCATGACATGAGCGACCCAGCGCAGCGTTTCAAGGTGGTGGTCTGCACCCGAGGCAGCCGCCAGCAGTTCTTCGACCGCACGGCCACCGGCAGAAGCCTGTCCCTGGTGGGCGGAAGCAACACCACCGTGGAGGTGGGCTGCAACGTCAGCACGTCGCTGGCCGACACCTACAACCCGGCGATCGAGGCCTGCCGTCACGAGCCTGCCGTGCTGGTCTTCATGCACGACGACATCCACCTGTGCGATGCCTTCTGGCAACTGCACATGCTGGAGGCGCTGCAGCGGTTCGATCTGGTCGGGCTGGCCGGCAACAAGCGCCGCCTGCCCTTCCAGTCTGGCTGGCCCTTCACCAGCGATGAGATGCAGTGGGACGAGCCGCAATACCTCAGCGGCTCGGTGGCCCACGGTCTGGGGTGGCCGCCCAATGGCGTCACCTGTTTCGGCCCCACGCGCCAGGAGGTCAAGCTGCTGGACGGGCTGATGCTGGTGACTCACAGCCAGACCCTCATCGATCACGACATCCGTTTCGATCCCAGCCTGGGCTTCCATCTTTATGACCTGGACCTGTGCCGCCAGTTCGAGGCCAAGGGCCTGAAGATTGGCACCTGGGACATCAGCGCGATCCACGAGAGTGAGGCGGGTGACTACGCTTCCGCGAATTGGAAGCGCTCGCGCAACCGCTACTTCAAGAAGTGGGGCGACTGAGGGCCAGGCTTTGCGCGGTCTGCGCGTCGTCCAGGTCGGGCACGCCCCAGAAGGCCAGGGGCTCGTGGCCAGGGTAGGGGTGGAAGCCCAGCCTCAACCGGATGCCTGAGCCGCGCTGCGCCACCCGCTCCTCCACCAGGCGCCTGACGGAGATGGGCCGGCCGCTGCAGACGTTGTAAGTGCCGGCGCCGCGCGAGCTGTAGAGCCGCACCAACTGATGCGCCACGGCCTGCACCGGCAGGTAGTCCCGCAGTTGCTCGCCGCCGCTCATCCTGAACTCCTCGTCGCCGCGTTCCATGGCCTGCTCAAGCTGCGACAGCACCGATGACGGGCTCTGTCCGGCGCCATGCATGTAGAACAGCCGGGCCCACTGCAGCGTGAATCCGGTCTGCGCGGCCAGGAACTCCAGCCCCTGTCGCAGGCTGTTCTTGGCTGCGGCGTAGGGATTGGCAGGCTGGGCCGGTGTCGACGAGGCGATGGCCCCGCTCTGGAATCCGTACTCCAGGCAGGTACCCGTCACCAGCACCTGCCGCACCCCGGCCTGCACCAAGGCCTTGATGAAGCGGTAGCTGCGAGGCAGGTTGCGCTCGAAGTGGTGCAGGGATGGGTAGTGCGGCAGCCCCTGCCAGGCCAGGTGGATGAGACCGGCCCCGGGCTCCACCGCGGGCAACGGTGCGTCGGCGTCCAGATCGTGGGTGACGAAGCGCACGTGCTCGAACCACTCGAAGCACCGGGCCCGCTCGGCGTCCCGCCCCAGGGCCACGACCTCATGGCCGCCCTGCAGCAGCAGCGGGACCAGGTGCCGGCCGATGAAGCCCGTGGCGCCGCTGACGAGCACCTGGCGAGGCAGGGCGAGTTCGACTCCGCTCACGGTTGCCCCCCCCTGGATCACCACTGGCAGGTTTCAGGAACGAAGCGCACGAAGCGCGCGCCCCAGCCGCGGGCGTATTCGAGCTGGGAGCCCAGCTCCTGCGCCAGGTTCCAAGGCAGCACGAGGATGCGGTCGGGCCGGTCGCGGCGCAGGTGGTCTTCGGTCACGATGGGGATGCGGCTGCCGGGCATGAACTTGCCCACTTTGCCCGGGCTGCGGTCCACCACGTAGGGCAGCAGGTCCGGGCGTACGCCTGCGAAGTTGAGCAAGGTGTTGCCCTTGGCGGCGGCGCCGTAGGCCGCCACCTTCAGGCCGTCGCGCCGGGCATCGAGCAGGAAGCGCAGCAGCGCGTGCTTGATGCGCTCGGCGCTGTCCTGCAGGCCAGCGTAGAAGGCCGGCGTCTGCACGCCGGCCTCGGTTTCGCGCTGCACCTGCTGCGCCACCCGGTCCTGCACCGGGTGCGGCGCGGTGTCGCTGCGCTGGGCGTACACGCGCAGGCTGCCGCCGTGGGTGGGCAACTCCTGCACATCGAACACGGCCAGGCCGTTGGCCTGGAAGATGCGCTGCACCGCACACAGCGAGAGATAGGAAAAGTGCTCGTGGTACAGGGTGTCGAACTGGCTGAACCGCACCAGGCTGAGCAACTGCGGGAACTCGAAGGTCGCCACGCCGGCGGGCTTGAGCAGCCGCGCAAAGCCGGCCACGAAGTCATTGATGTCCGGCACATGCGCCAGCACGTTGTTGGCCGCGATCAGGTCGGCCGCGGCACCCTGGTGCACCAGACGCTGCGCCAGGGCCGTGCCGAAGAACTCCTGCACGATGTTCAAACCCAGGGCGCGCGCTGCAGCGGCCGTGCTGGCCGTGGGCTCGATGCCCGTGCAGGCGATGCCCAGCGCCTGCACATGGCGCAGCAGGTAGCCGTCGTTGGCGGCCACCTCCACCACATGGCTGTGCGGACCCAGCGCAAAGCGCTGCGCCATCTGCTGCACGTAGGTCTGGGCGTGGGCCAGCCAGCTGGTGGAGGTGCTGCTGAAGTAGGCGTAGTCCGGATCGAACAGTTCGTCGGCCCCGGTGAAATCCTGTGTCTGCGCCAGCCAGCACTGGCTGCACACCTTCACCCGCAGGGGATAGTGGCGCTCGGGCGCGTCGAGCTGGTCGGCGCGCAGGTAGGCGTTGGAGGGCGGCGCCGTGCCCAGATCGCAAAAGGGCAGCATCACCTCGTGGCTGCAGTGTCGGCACTTCATGGCAGCGCGACCCCCTCAAAGCGCCCCGGTTCCACCTGGGGGTGGGAGCGGTCGCGGTCGGACAGGTGCAGCACCTGCAGCGGCCAGTCCAGGCCCAGCGCCGCATCCTGCGGATGCAGCCCGGCCTCGTGGTCGGGTGCGTAGGCGGCGCTGTGCAGGTACAGCAGCTCCGCGTCGTCCGTCAGGGCCTGGAAGCCGTGGGCGAAGCCGGGTGGAATCAGCAGCGCAGTCAGGTTGTCCGGCGACAACTCCACCGCCCGGTGCTGCAGGAAGGTGGGGGAATGGCGGCGCAGATCCACTGCCACGTCCCACACGGCCCCGCGCAGGCAGCTCACCAGCTTGGCCTCGGCGTGGGGCGGGCGCTGGAAGTGCAGCCCGCGCACCGTGCCGCGACGGGTCGTCACGGTGTGGTTCACCTGCGCCACCGGGCCCGGCCAGCCGGTGGCGGCCAGTTCCTCGGCGCAGAACAGTCGGCTCAGCGCGCCCCGCGCGTCGGCCAGGCGCTGGCGGCGCACGGCCACCAGGCCGGCGGGGCCCAGGGGCTGGAGTTCGAAGCGCGATGCGGGCATGGGTTCGGGCGGGGGTGCGGGGGCCGTCAAGCATATTCTCCAAGGAAGGCCGCCAGGTCCGCGTCGCACAGCGCCGCGGCCGACTGCCCGTCGGCCAGACCCCGGTACCACGCCACGCTGCGCTGCACCGCCTGCTGCAGGCTCCAGCGGGGCCGCACGCCCAGGGCCTGGGCGGCCTTGGCCACCTCCAGCGCCAGCGCGCCCGCCTCGTGGGGCCCGGCGTCGCCGGGGCCCCAGGTCACCGCGCCGTCGCCCCATGCGCTGCGGGCCTGCTCGATCACGCTGCGCACCGTGGCCGCTTCGTGGGTGGGCGGGCCGAAGTTGTAGGCGCCGGCCTGCGCGGGCTGCGCCCACAGCACTTCGGCCAGACGCAGGTAGCCGCCCAGCGGCTCCAGCACATGCTGCCAGGGTCGGGTGGCCCCGGGGCGGCGCACTTCCAGCGGCAACCCGGCGCTCCAGGCCCGCACAGCGTCGGGCAGCAGACGGTCGCGGGACCAGTCGCCGCCGCCGATGACGTTGCCCGCCCTGGCGCTGGCCAGGGCCACGCCCTGTGCGGCCAGCCAGGACGAGCGCCAGCACTCCACCACCGCCTCGCTGGCGGCCTTGCTGGCGCTGTAGGGGTCGTGACCGCCCAGGGGGTCGGACTCCCGGTAGGGGAAGGCCCACTCCCGGTTGCGGTAGACCTTGTCGGTGGTCACCACCACGGCCGCCTTCAGCGACGGGGCGCGGCGCAGGGCGTCCAGCACCGTGGCCGTGCCCATCACGTTGGTGGAGAACGTCCCCAGCGGATCTTCGTAACCTGGCCGCACCAGGGCCTGTGCGGCCAGGTGGAACACCACGTGCGGGTCGCATCGGCGCACGGCCTCGGCCACGGCCGAAGGGTCGCGCACATCGCCTGCCTGGTGCACGATGGCGTCAGCCAGGCCCAGCAGATTGAACAGCGCGGGCGCGGTGGCCGGTGCCAGCGCCAGGCCGTGCACCTGTGCGCCCAGCCGCCGCAGCCACCAGGCCAGCCAACTGCCCTTGAAGCCGGTGTGGCCTGTCAGCAGCACGCGGCGCCCCGCCCAGAAGGCGGGGTCCGGCGCCGCTGCAGCCGGCCTCACCAGCGCTTCCATGGCGCCCGGCCGCTGGCCCACAGCTCCTCCAGCAGGTTCTTCTCGCGCAGCGTGTCCATGGGTTGCCAGAAGCCGGTGTGGCGGAAGGCCCGGAGTTCGTCCATCTGCGCCAGTCGCGTCAGCGGCTCGGACTCCCAGGTGGTGCCGTCCCCGGCGATGAGGTCCAGGCAGCCCGGGGACAGCACGAAGAAGCCCCCGTTGATCAGCCCGCCGTCGCCGCGCGGCTTTTCCACGAAGCCGCTGACCGTGGTGTCGACCAGTTCCAAGGCGCCGTAGCGCCCCGGTGGCTGCACGGCCGTCACCGTGGCGAGCTTGCCGTGCTGGCGGTGGAACTCGATGCTGGCGCTGATGTCCAGATCGCTCACGCCGTCGCCATAGGTGAAGCAGAAGGCCGGCTCGCCTTGCAGGTAGCGCGCCACCCGCTTCAGCCGGCCGCCCGTCATGGTGTCGTCGCCCGTGTCCACCAGGGTCACGCGCCAGGGCTCGGCCTTGCGTTCGTGCACTTCCATGCGGTTGTCGGCCATGTCGAAGGTGACATCGGACATGTGCAGGAAGTAGTTGGCGAAGTACTCCTTAATCTGGTAGCCCTTGTAGCCGCAGCAGACCACGAAGTCGTTCACGCCATGGGCGCTGTAGCTCTTCATGATGTGCCAAAGAATGGGCCGCCCGCCGATCTCGATCATGGGCTTGGGCCGCAGGTGGGTCTCCTCGCTGATGCGCGTGCCCAGGCCGCCAGCCAGGATGACCGCCTTCATCAGGGATCTCTCCTGGTCCTGCGGACTGGTGAGGTTTCAGCGCAGCGCTTCATGCCGGCTCAGTCGGCGGGTCGCCCAGTTCAGGTAGTGCTGGGCGGCAGAGGGGTTGCCATGGGCCAGCTCCACCTCGGCCAGGACAGCCAGCGCCATGGGGTCGCCCGGCAGCGTGGCCATCAACAGTTTGGCATCGTCGGTCACGGCGGACCACTCCGGCTTGAGCATGTCGTGCCGTGCCGGCATCGCCGAAGGCCGGCAGGTCATGGCTTGCTCCAGCCCTCTTTGCAGTTCGGCGTAGGCCTGGCCGAGGCTCATTCGCCCTTGGTCCATGACCACCTGAATTTCTGGCCGGATGTCTTCCTCGGCGCCATCGCAAGCTTCAGATCTGCCCGCCGCCTGCAGGGCCGCCTCCAGCGGCTGGTTCTGCGCCGTCGTGGGCGCAGCATGGTCTGCCGCTGTGGCCATGGTCGCGACATTCAAGGCAGCGAAGTCATCGAAAGCAGCGTTCTGACGCCACATCTGTCGCAGGGCCCGACCGAATTCGCTGGCAAAGCGGGCTTCGTCCATGGCGGGCGATTGCTCCATGTCGGGGCGCACCGTCATGCGGATTTCGTTGAGCCTTTGGACGTCGGACGCCAGATCGGCGGCAATGTCTTCGTAGTGCTTCGCGTCCTGGGCGATCCATTCGCTGCGGCCCATGACCGTCAGCAGCCCGGTCCCCATGCGGCTGCTGAACAGTTCGCCTGCCAGCGTCACCAGGGGCACGCCCATCCACAAGGTGTCGCAACTGGTGGTGCCGCCCGAAAAGGGGAAAGGGTCCAGCGCGATGTCGATGCGGTGGTAGGTCAGGTATTGATTGTCCGGGTACAGGCCCACCAGGACCAGGCGATCCCGGTCGATGCCCGCGGCCTGGCAGCGGGCCTCGAACTGGGCGGCGAAGTCGGGTTTGCCCAGGTCCTTGCCCTCGATCAGCAGTCTGGATTCGGGGACGCGCTTCAAGATGTTCGACCACAGTGCCAGCACCTCGTCCGTCAGCTTGGCCAGGTTGTTGCAACTGCCGAAGGTCACGTAGCCGTTGCGCAGCGCCGGGGTGGGCGCCACCTCGTACTCCTGCTGGTATCGCTTCAGAGGCTGTCGGATCATGGGCCGGTAGCAGCAGAAGTAGCCGTCCAGGCGATGCAGCTTCTCGCTATACCAGCGGTCGGCCCCGTGGGGGTCGCTCACGGGGTCGGTGATGCGGTATTGCACGGATTCCATGCCTGTGGTGGCGGGAAATCCCAGCCAGGACACCTGCACGGGCGCCACCTTGGCCGCCAGAACGGGCAGACCATTGAACGCGGTATGGCCGGCCACGTCGATCACGATGTCGAGTTCGAGGCTGCGCAGTTTGTGCACGCAATCTTCCACCGAAAGGTCCGCCACGGACAGGAAGTGATCCGACAGTTGCCGCGCGCGCTCGGTGACCTGGTCGTCCTGGTGCATCAGGTACAGGGACCAGACCTCGAACTGGCTTCTGTCCAGGCGCGCCAGCAGCGGCTCCAGGAAGTGCATCACCGCGTGGACGCGGAAGTCCGGCGACAGAAACCCCACGCGCAACCGGCGCTGACCGCCGCTTGCCGGCCGCGAAAAAGTCTGAAGGGCCGGACTGACGGCCGCCTCGATGGCGGCCGCCTGTTCTGTTGCTGCGTCGTACATGCGCTGAGGGGTGAGCCCACGCGCCGTCAACAGGAACAGCATGTAGTTGCCTCGGTAACGCAACTCGTCCGGGTTCAGGGCGATCGATGTCCTGCAATCCTCGATCGCCTCTTCGGTCTGCCCCAACTCCCGCCGGTGGATGGCGCGCATGTTCAGCGCCGAAGCGCGATCCAGCGCGGTGGTGGCCACTGCCAGCGCCTCGCAAGCGGCTGCAAGCCCCTCGTGGTGCCGCCACAACAGATGACAGCAAAAAGCCTTGAGCAGCCAGGGTGAGGCCAGGTCGGGCCGCAGTCTGCAGGCCCTTTCCACCAGAGGAAGGGCAGCCTGCGGCTGTACTCTGTCAATCAGAATCTTCCCGAAGTTCACCAGCGTTTCCGTATCGTCGGGGTGCACCTGCAGCGCGTGCTCGTAAGCGGACTGAGACTCCTTGAACCGTCCCTCCATGTACAGGCCAAATCCCAGCAGCCGGTGACTCTGGCGGTCGGTGGGGCTGTGAGCCAGGCGGCGCCGGCATTCCGCCACCAGGCCTCGCCAGTCGCTTCGCTCCTGGAGTTGCGACAGCTCGAGGTCAGGCGCCTGCGGCTTGGGGGTGAGGGGCGGGCGACGCGACTTGGACGGTCTGGACTTGGACATCGGGAACCTCTTGTTTCTGCGGGCCGGGAGGCGTGGTGTTTTGGACTGCGCGACCTGAGGGCCCAGGCCGGATTCGCACCCCGGCCACTGTATCGGCGAGCGGGGCGCGGCATTGTCAGTGGCTGGACAGCCGGCATGTCAGTCTGTTGCGCAGGCGGCTGTAGGCGCTTTTCTGACAGGCCCGAACCCGCGGCCCGCGGACTTGCCTGGCAGGGGAAGGGCCGTGTCAGACCGGAAACGGCGTCCGTTTGGGCCGCGGCGCCCTCAAGTTCTGGTCGGCATGTGCCGAAAGTGCCCCCAACGGGAACGATTTTTCGCTTCCGGGGCCTGTCGAAGTCCGACGGGCGGGACCGGCACGGTGCCGGGAACAACCACCTGAACTGGAGTCATCATGTCTCAGTCCGTCAATACCAACGTCATGTCGCTGACCTCGCAGCGCTACGCCCAGCGCGTGGGCAGCGAGCTGGCCACGGCCATGGCCCGCCTGTCCTCGGGCCTGCGCATCAACAACGCCAAGGACGACGCCGCCGGCATCGCCATTGCTGACCGTTTCACGTCGCAGATCAAGGGCCTGAACCAGGCAGCGCGCAATGCCAACGACGCCATCTCCCTGGGCCAGACCGCTGAAAGCGCCCTGGGCACCCTGACCACCAGCCTGCAGCGCATCCGCGAACTGGCGGTGCAGTCGGCCAACGCCACCAACAACAGCACCGACCGCAAGGCCCTGCAGCAGGAAGTGACGCAACTGGTGAGCGAACTCGACCGCGTGGCCAAGACCACCCAGTTCAACGGCAAGGCCTTGTTCGATGGCTCCTTCGGCACCCAGGCCTACCAGGTGGGAGCCAACGCCAACCAGACCATCACCACCAGCATGGTCAACGCCCGCACGACCGCCTATGGTAACTTCAACAGCGGCAGCAGTGGCGCCGCCCCAGGGGTGGGCGCGCAGACGGCGGCTTTCGGCTCCAACGGCATCGCCGCAGGCACGACCTCCGTTGCCGGTGCGCTGGGCACCGCACAGGTTACTTTCTCTGCCAACAGCAGCGCCAAGGACCACGTTACCAACATCAACAAAGCGTCAGACTCCACGGGGGTGATCGCCACGGCCAACACCCGCGTGGATTTGAAGTTCGGCACCACAGGCTCGTATACCTTGAACCTGAGGTCGGACAACCTGACCGACGAGACGGTCTCCTTCTCTCTGACCGGAACCCAGACCTCAGACGGTCTGAATGCCGCTCTGGCTGCCTTCAACGAGAAGTCAGGCAAGACGGGCGTCACCGCGTCGATCAACTCCGCGGGCAACGGCATCATTCTGACCAACGACACGGGGGCGGATATCCGGGTGGCAGACACCACCGCGCTGAATTCCGGTAACGTGACCGTGCAAAAGCTTGCCGAGGGGGACACCACGGTCGGCGGCACCGCCACGCTGACCGCCGACACCACCGCGGCCGGCGTGGTGGTGACGGGTTACATCACGCTGGACAGCGACAAGGTCTTCTCGGTCACCGGTTCGGCTGGCAGCGGATTCTTCGGAACCTCCGCAAGCGTGTCGACGCTGCAGAGCGTCAACGACGCCGACGTGTCCTCGTTTGCCTCCTCCACCCGGACCATCAAGATCATGGATTCGGCCCTGTTCACCTTGAACGCCCAGCGTGCCGTGTTTGGTGCCTTGCAGTCGCGTTTCGAAGCCACGGTCAGCAACCTCACCACCACGGCCGAATCGCTGACCGCTTCACGCAGCCGGATCCAGGATGCCGACTTCGCCATGGAAACCGCGGCGCTGTCCCGGGCCCAGGTGCTGCGGCAGGCGGCCAACGCGATGGTGGTCCAAGCCAACGCGGCACCCAGGGAAATCCTGTCGCTGCTGCGCAATTGATCGCCGCAGCAGGCTGCGGGGTCGGCAGACCCGCCCCCGCAGGCCGCGATGGACGGGGCCACCTGATGGCCCCGCATCTTCAAAGCCCCACCGCGGCCCGCGGCTGGGGCGTTTTCCTTGGGCGTGCCAGGGGCGGGGGAGTGCCCGGGCGGCGCAGGGGTCGCCGACGTGCTCCACAATGCGGGTCGTTCGTCGTTCGATCCGGCCCGCCGTACCTGACTGCCCCCACCCGTGAGCACGCCCACCGACCCGACACCGCAAGCGCTTGCAGCCGCCGGCCAGGGGCCTGCGCCGGCCGCTTCTGCCGCGGCGGCTGCGCCTGCGCCGCCCGTCACCGCTCAGGCCGGCCGCGAGGCGTCCTTCATCGGGCAGTGGGACGCGCTGATCCAGGTGCTGGCCGCGGCGCTGCAGGACGCGGGGCCGCGTACCGATTGGCTCAGTCGCGTGATCCGCTCGCACCGGCGCATCCACGACCTGGACGTGCGTAACCTGGACGGATCCCTGTACTACCTGATCTTTCTGTCCGGACAGCCGCAGGTGAACTACTCCGCCCTGCACGGCATGGCCGTGTGCGTGATCTGCCACGCGGTGGCGCGCGTGCTGGGCTGGCCCAAGGACTGGATACAGGCCGTGGGACTGGCGGCGCTGACCATGAACGCGTCGATGACGGACCTGCAGAACGAACTCGCGGCCGCCGACGTCCAGCCCACCCCCGAAATGAAGGAAGAGATCCAGGAACACCCGGTCAAGACCCAGGGCCTGCTGCAGGTCTGTGGGGTGGAGGACCCGCTGTGGTCCGGGGCGGTGCGCTGGCACCACGCCCACCATCAGGACCACCTGCCTATCGAGGAACTGTCCCCGCCCTCGCAGTTGGCGCGGCTGCTCAAGCGGGTGGACCTGTTCACCGCCCGGCTCAGCCGGCGCAGGAACCGTGCGCCGATGTCGCCGCTGCAGGCGGCCCGGCGCGCCTGCATCGGGCCGAGCGGGCAGCTCGACGAGATCGGCTCGGCGCTGCTCAAGGCCGTGGGCCTGTACCCGCCCGGCACCTTCGTGGAACTGGCCAGCCGGGAGGTCGGCATCGTGGTGGCCCGCGGCGTGCGTGCCGACCTGCCCCAGGTGGTGTGCCCGCGTTGGACGGACGCCTCGGCCCTGCAGGCGGCGGCGCGGCGCGACACCGGCAACAGCGCCTACCGGGTGACGCGCTCGATTCCGGCGGTCACCATCAACGCCGGGCTGGATCACGACCGGCTGCTGTCGCTGAGCTGATGTGTCCCGGGCGAGCATGGCGCAGCCCGCGCTGGAGCCGCAGCGCCGCGATCCGGGGCGCGCCACCGTGACCACCGCGTCCCCCTGGGATCCCGCCCGCTGGCGCTGGCCGGGCCCGGCCCTGGCGGCCTGGGTGGCGGGCTGGGGCGTGATGTGGGCCTTGGCCGGGCTCGGACTGCCGGCCTCCTGGGCGCTGCTGGCCGGCATGGGGCCGGCCTGCTGGGTGCAGTCGCGCCTGACCGGGCGCTGGCGCCGGGTCATCGTGCTGCTGGGCCTGCCGCTGATGCTGCTGGCCACGGCCGGGACTTCCGCGGTCGCCCCCTGGGCCTGGCTGGCGATGGCGCTGCTGGTGTTGGGGCTGTATCCCCTGCAGGCCTGGCGCGACGCCCCCGTGTTTCCCACCCCGCCGGGCGCACTGCAGGCCCTGCCTGAGCGGGCCCCCCTGGCGCCGGGTGCGGCCGTGCTGGACGCCGGCAGCGGCCTGGGGCACGGCATCCTGGCGCTGCGCCAGGCCTACCCCCAGGCCCGCATCCTGGGGCTGGAGAGCAGCCCGCTGCTGGTGTTGGCCAGCCGCTGGCGGCTGCGCCAGCACGGATGCGGCGCCGGGTCCGCCCGCGACTGCCAGGTACGCCGGGGTGACATGTGGGTGGCGCCCTGGGCCGGGTTCGCCCTGGTGTACCTGTTCCAGCGGCCCGAATCCATGCCGCGCGCCTGGCACAAGGCCTGCGCCGAAATGCCCGCGGGGGCCTGGCTGGCCAGCCTGGAGTTCGAGGTGCCGGGGGTGGCGCCAGTGGCCCGGCTGACCTGTCCCGATGGCCGGCCCCTGTGGCTGTATTGCCTTGCTGGGCCCGAGGATTCAAGCGCCGGCCCCATTGGCCGATAACATACGACGGGAGGTGGAAGGACCGCCGGTGCCGCCGTCTCCCATTCCGTACCACCTCCTCGAACCCCACTCACGCCATGTTCGTCATCATCGGTTGGGTCGTTGCGATGGCCTGTGTCTTCGGTGTGTTCCTGGCACACGGGGGCAACATGGGCCCGGTGCTCAAGGCGCTGCCCTTCGAGATGACCACCATCTTCGGCGCCGCCATTGGCGCCTTCCTGGCCACCAATCAGCCCAAGGTCATCAAGTCCACGCTGGCCGGGCTGGGGCAGTGCTTCAAGGGCAGCAAGTACAACAAGGCCCGCTACATGGAGCTCATGGCGCTGCTGTTCGACATCCTGCAAAAGGCGCGCCGGCAGGGCTTGATGGCCATCGAATCGGACGTGGAAGACCCAGGATCGTCGGCCGTATTCCAGAAGTACCCCACGGTCGTGGCCGACCACCACGTCACGGAGTTCATCACCGATTACCTTCGCATGATGGTCACCGGCAATCTCAATGCCCATGAGATCGAGTCCCTCATGGACAGCGAGATCGACACCCACCACCACGAAGCCCACGCCCCCGTGATGGCCTTGCAGCGCATCGCCGGCGGTCTGCCTGCCTTCGGCATCGTGGCCGCGGTGCTGGGGGTGGTCAATACCATGGGCTCGGTGGGTCAGCCCCCGGCCGTGTTGGGCGGCATGATCGGCTCGGCGCTGGTGGGCACCTTCCTGGGTATTCTGTTGTCTTATGCCTTCGCCGAACCCCTGGCGGGACTGCTGGAGCAGAAGGTGGAAGAGGGTACCAAGGAACTGCAGTGCATCAAGACCACCTTGCTGGCCAGCATGCAGGGCTATGCGCCGCAGGTGGCCGTGGAATTCGGGCGCAAGGTGCTGTTCCACGACGACAGGCCGTCCTTCGTCGAGCTCGAGTCCTACGTCAAGCAAAAGGCCAAGGCGTGATGCCCGAGCCTGACCGCCGCCTCTGGAGGTTTGCAAATGGCCGGTGATGCCAAGAAGCTCCAGCCCATCATCGTCAAGCGCGTCAAGAAGGGCGGGCATGGTGCCCACGGTGGCGCCTGGAAGATCGCCTACGCCGACTTCGTGACGGCCATGATGGCCTTCTTCCTGATGATGTGGCTGATCGGCTCCACCACGGAAGGCGACCGCAAAGGCATTGCTGAATACTTCAATTCGCCGCTGAAGGTGTCCATGCTGGGCGGTGGCACCGGCTCCGGTGACTCCTCGTCCGTGATCAAGGGCGGGGGCCAGGATCTGAGCCGATCCCAGGGACAGGTCAAGCGCGGCGATGTCGAAGCGCCGACCCGGGCGGTGAACCTGCAAGCGCTGCGGGCCGAGCAGGTCCGGGCAGAACGGGCCCGTCTGGAGGAGTTGAAGGAGAAGATCGAGCGCAAGATCGACGCCAACCCCGTGCTCAGTGCGCTGAAGTCGCAGATCCGCCTGGACATGACACGCGAAGGCCTGCGCATCCAGATCGTGGACGCCAACAACCGCCCCATGTTCGCCAGCGGCAGTGCCGTGGTACAGCCCTACATGCGCGATCTGCTGCGCGAGATCGGCGGCCTGTTGTCCGAGGTGCCCAACAAGCTCACGCTGGAGGGCCACACCGATGCGCAGGCCTTCCCTGGGGGCGTGACGGGCTACACGAACTGGGAGTTGTCGGCCGACCGCGCCAACGCGTCCCGGCGCGAATTGATGGTCGGCGGCCTCATGGAAAGTCGCGTGATGCGGGTGCAAGGGTTGGCGGCCACGGTGCCCTTCGACAAGGACGACCCCCTGGCACCCGTGAACCGGCGCATCAGCATCACCGTCATGAACCGGTACGCCGAGGACAGCCTGGCGGCTGAGACCGGTCAGGCGGTGCCGGCAGCGCCGTTGCCCGCGGCTCCACGCTGACACGGCCCGCGCAAGCCCCGGCTGGGGCCTTGCGTGTGTGCCGGGTCGACTGGTAGCGCGAATCAGAGGGCGTTCGCCCCTCTTTTCCGGCTCAGGTTCTTCTACGCTGACGGCACCATGACCAGACCTCGAAAGGGGTCTGAACGTCATGTCCGACAGCTCCCAAGACCGCACCCTTCCAGCCACCCCGCGCAAGATCACCAAGGCCCGCAAGGAGGGCCAGGTGGCGCGCTCGCGCGACCTGACGCATCTGGCAGCGCTGGGCACAGGCTGCCTGGCGCTGGTGGCCCTGGCCCCGCGGTTGTCGGACTGGCTGCAGCGTCTGCTGGAGCGCGGACTGCGTTTCGACGCGCTGACCGTGTCCCAGCCCGGGCGCATGGCTGACCGGCTGGCGGACTTCGGACTGGAGATGATGCTGTTCATCGTGCCCATGGGGCTGCTGTTCGTGACCGTGGGCGTGATCGCCAGCATCGCCTGCGGCGGCTGGAACTTCTCCTGGAAGGCGCTGGAGCCGAAGTTCAGCAAGTTCGACCCCTTTTCCGGGACGGCTCGCCTGTTCTCGCCGGCTCAGCTGGGCACGGCGCTCAAGGCCTGCTTGCTCGCGCTCGTGCTGGGCGTGATCGGGGCCGTGTTCATCCAGGCCAACATGGGGCGCTTCCTCCACGCGTTGGCGGTGCCGCTGCCGGCGGCCCTGAACCACGCTGCCGGCACCATCCTGGCGGGCTTGATGGTCCCGCTGCTGGCCGTGGTCGCGTTTGCGCTGGTGGACGTGCCACTGCAGAAGTTCATGCTCATGCGCAACCTGCGCATGAGCCACGAAGAGGTCAAGAAGGAATTCAAGGAGGTCGAGGGCAACGCCGAGATCAAGAGCAAGCAGAAGGCCCAGATGCGCGAATCGGCCAACCGCCGCATGCTCGCCGAGGTGCCACAGGCCAGCGTGGTGGTGATGAACCCGACCCACTTCGCCGTGGCACTGCGCTATGACGACGGCAAGATGAACGCCCCCATCGTGGTAGCCAAGGGTGCGGATCTGATGGCCTTTCGCATCCGTGACGCGGCCCGCGCGGCCAAGGTGCCCGTGCTGGAGGCCCCGCCCCTGGCACGTGCGCTGTTTGCCCACGCAGAACTGGACCGGGAGATTCCGGCCGCGTTGTTCTCGGCGGTGGCCCAGGTGCTGGCCTGGGTGTTCCAGCTGCGCAAGGCGATGGCCGGCCAGGGCAGGGCGCCTGGCGATCTGCCGGACCTGCAGGTGCCCCCCGAACTCGACCCCCGAAACCGGCCGGCCGCCCCGAGCGCGCCTGCAAAGGATGACGCATGAACACCGCCAGTCTGACGGCCCACCCCTGGGTGGCCAGGCTCCAGGGCCTGCTGGGGCCCGACGCCGGCATCCTCAAGGCGCTGACGGCTCCCATCTTCATCGTCATGGTCCTGGCGATGATGGTGCTGCCGCTGCCGCCCTTCGCCCTGGACCTGCTGTTCACCTTCAACATCGCGCTGTCGCTGATGGTGATGATGGTGGCGGCCACGATGAAGCGGCCGCTGGATTTCGCTGCGCTGCCGGCGGTGCTGCTGGTGACCACCCTGCTGCGACTGAGCCTGAACGTGGCTTCCACGCGCGTGGTGCTGATGGAGGGCCATACCGGGCCCGGTGCGGCCGGCCAGGTGATCGAGTCCTTCGGCCACTTCCTGATCGGCGGCAACTTCGCCGTGGGTCTGCTGGTGTTCGCGATCCTGGTGGTCATCAACTTCATCGTGGTGACCAAGGGTGCCGAGCGCATTGCCGAGGTGGGCGCGCGGTTCACCCTGGACGCCATGCCCGGCAAGCAGATGGCCATCGACGCCGATCTCAACGCCGGGATCATCGACGACAAGGAAGCCAAGCGCCGGCGTGCCGAGGTGGGCGAGGAGGCGGAATTCTTCGGCTCCATGGACGGCGCCAGCAAGTACGTGCGCGGCGACGCAGTAGCCGGTCTGCTGATCCTGTTCATCAGCGTGGTGGGCGGATTCATCATCGGCATGCTCCAGCACGACCTGTCGGCTTCCGAGGCCGCCCGCAGCTACATCCTGCTGGCCGTGGGCGATGCGCTGGTGGCCCAGATCCCGGCCCTGCTGATTTCGGTGTCGGCGGCGATGGTGGTCTCGCGTGTGGGCAAGGAGCAGGACGTCGGCACCCAGATCCGCAGTCAGGTGTTCGACTCGCCCCGCGCCATTGGCGTCACGGCCGGCATCGTCGCAGCGCTCGGCCTGGTGCCGGGCATGCCCCACTTCGTGTTCCTGTTCATTGCCTCGGGCCTGGGGCTCCTGGCCTGGATGACGGTGCGACGCCAGCGGCAACCCGAGCCGGCCGCACGCATGGGCGAAACCAAGGAGATTCCGAGTGTCAGCACCGAGGCCACCTGGGACGACCTTGCGCCCGTGGACGCCCTGGGCCTGGAGGTGGGCTACCGCCTGATCGCCCTGGTGGACAAGGCGCGCAGCGGCGAACTGCTCGGCCGGATCAAGGGGGTGCGCAAGAAGTTCGCGCAGGAGGTGGGCTTCCTGCCGCCGGCCGTGCACATCCGAGACAACCTGGTCGATCTCAAGCCCGGCATGTACCGCGTCACGCTGCGCGGCGCCGTGGTGGGCGAAGGTGAGGCCTACCCGGGCCTGCTACTGGCCATCAACCCCGGTGGGGCGACCCAGCAACTGCCTGGGACCCAGACCACCGACCCTGCCTTCGGGCTGCCCGCGGTGTGGATCGAGGAGCGTGACCGCGAGACCGCGCAGATGGGGGGCTTTACCGTGGTTGATTGCGCGACCGTGGTGGCCACGCACCTCTCACACTTGATGCAAGTGAACGCGGCACGCCTGCTGGGCCGCACCGAGACCCAGGCCCTGGTGGACCATGTGAAGAAGCTTGCCCCCGAACTCATCGAAGACGTGATTCCCAAGCTGGTGAGCGTCACCACCTTGCAGAAGGTGCTGCAACTGCTGCTGGAGGAGGGGGTGCACATCCGCGACATGCGCTCCATCGTCGAGTCCTTGTCGGAGCACGCAGCCCATGTCACTGAGCCGACCGAGCTGACCCAGCGCGTGCGCGTGCACCTGGCCCCGGCCATCGTGCAGCAGATCTACGGCCCGGTGAAGGAGCTGGAGGTCATTGCGCTGGAGCCCGAGCTCGAGCGCCTGGTCACCCAGGCCCTGACCTCGCCGCACGGCGCCGCGCTGGACCCCGGCGTGGCCGACACCCTGACGCGGAGCGCCGCCGATACCGCACGTCGCCAGGAAGACCTGGGGCTGCCGGCCTGCCTGCTGGTACCCGACCCGATACGCGCGGCGGTGGCGCGGCTGCTGCGCCGTGTGGCGCCCCGATTGAAGGTGATCTCGCACAGCGAGATTCCTGAGACCCATTCCATCCGCATTGCATCCATCATCGGAGCCCCGGCATGAACGTCAAGCGCTTCACCGCCCCCACGTCCCGCGACGCCCTCAAGCAGGTCCGCCTGGCCTTTGGGCGGGAAGCTGTCGTGCTGTCGACCCGGCCCTGTGCCGAGGGCGTGGAGGTTCTGGCCATGGCCCCCGACGCCTTGCACGAATTCGAGCGCCTGGCCTTGCCGGCGCCAGGCTCGGCCGGCACAGCGGGTGGCGCCGGCGAGCCGGCCACTGCGCGCGGGCGTGCCAGCCAGACCCAGGGCGCCTGGGGGCGTACGGCGACGGCCCTGCGCCAGCGGCTGGAGCCGACCCTTGGCGGCGGCCGATCCGATGCGCCGACCTCCCAGCTCGTGGAGGAGGACGTACAGCGCCTGTCCATGAGCACACTGTCGTTTCAGGACTATGTGCGCGAACGCCTGTTGCGACGGCGCAAGCAGGAAATGGAGGCGACTCAGCGCGCCGCATCGCCCGCCCAGGCCCTGCCCGCGCCAGGGCGTGGCATTTCGGGACCCTCAGAGCATGTCGAGGCCGATACCCAGGCACCTGCGAAGCCCTCCGCCGCGCAGGCTTCGCCGCGACCCCCGGCGCCATCGCCGAATCGGAAGACCGCGGATGCCGCGCCAACCAACGGCATGCGGCTGAGCGATCAGTCCGGGTCTGCCCAGGCGGGCGACCCGCAGGTGGCCACGGCCATGACCCGCGAGCGTGCGGAGATGGTCAACGAGCTGCGCTCGATGAAGGGCCTGATCGAGGAGCGCTTCGGAGCCCTGGCCTTCATGGAGAAGTTGCAGCGGCATCCCCGCCAGGCGCAACTCACGCAGAAGCTGCTGGACTGCGGCTTCTCGCCGGCCCTGACCCGCAAGATGGTGGCCGGTCTGCCGGCCAACAAGGACGAGCTCGCCTGGACCACCTCGGTACTGGAGCGCAACCTGCTGACTGGCGAGCGCGAGGCGGCGCTGGAGGATCAGGGCGGGGTCTGGGCTCTGGTGGGCTCCACCGGGGTGGGCAAGACCACCAGCACCGCCAAGTTGGCAGCCGCCTTTGTGGCCCGCCATGGCGCCGGCAACCTGGGACTGGTCACCCTGGATGCCTACCGCCTGGGCGCGCAGGACCAACTGCGCGCCTACGGCCGCATCCTGGGGGTGCCCGTGCACACCGCGCACGACCGCGCTTCGCTGGAGGATCTGCTGGAACTGCTGGCGGGCAAGAAGATGGTGCTCATCGACACCGCGGGCATTGCCCAGCGGGACGCCCGCACTTCGGAACTCATGGACATGCTGTCCCACCCGAGCGTGCAGCGTTTGCTCGTGATCAACGCTGCCGCACAGGGCGAGACCATCGAGGACGTGGTCAGGGCCTACAGCCCGGCCTCCTGCAAGGGCGTGGTGCTGACGAAGGTGGACGAGGCGGTCAAGCTCGGGCCGGCGCTGGACCCACTGATCCGCCACCGGATGAAGGTGGTGGCCGTGGCCAACGGACAGCGCGTACCGGAGGACTGGCACCGCCTGTCCTCCGGCACCCTGGTGCGGCGCGCCCTGAAGGCGGCTGGCTCCCAGGCGTGGCGCATGGACTCCCTGGATGTGAACCTGGTGTTTGCCGGGGCCCAGGTCGCGGTGGCCGCTGCCGCGGTCCAGTAGGGAGGGCAGATCACGTGGAGGATCTCATCGGCAACGGTACGGCCTGGACGGTGGATCAGGCCGATGGCCTGCGGCGCATGTTCGCTCGCTCGACCTGCGTCATCCTGCCACTGGTATCCAACCCGCATGTCGGGGCCGGTGGAGTGGGCGTCGAACAGCTGACCGCCGTTCTGGCGCTGCAGGGGCGCAAGACCCTGGTGGTGGATGCGGCGGAGACCTCGCCGCCGCCTTCGGAGGCTTCGGTGCTGGACCTGGACTCCTGCATCGAGCACCTGTCGCCGTCCATCGCCTACATGGCAGCGCAGGGCTTGCCGCGCCGCTTCGTCAACACGCGGGGCTCTTCTGCCAGGCTGCTGGACGAACTGACCCGCCTCGTGCCTGACGCTCAGGCGGTGCTGCTGCATGCCAGTGCTCCGGACCTGGTGCGTCTGTGCTCCGGCCGGGCCTTGCGACCGCTGGTGATGGCCGGCGACGATCAAGACAGCGTCAAGCACGCCTACGCCAGCATGAAGCTGCTGGCGCTGCGTTGTGCATGGCGCAGCTTCGACCTGGTGTTGCTGGGGCTCACACAGTCCGAACGCCTGGCCGCCATCGCCTCCACTCTGGGTGACTGCGCCGACCAGTTCGTGGGCGCTTGCCTGCATGACTGGGCCTGGATCCATGAACTGTCCCCGCCAGGGCAGCCGCCCGGCGCGGCCTTGCAACGGCTCGTGGCCGAGCACTTCGGCAGCTTGTGCCGCCCGGACTTGAACTCACGGTCGTCCGCCGCCGGGGCCGAACCCGTGCGGCGCGGACAGTGGGCCTGATGAAGGGCCAAGGAGAAGATCCGATGTACACCTCCAACGGTCGGCTGGACCCCCAAACCCTGCTCAGGCAGTACAGCCCGCTGGTTCGGCGGCTGGCGCACCAGATGATCGCCAAGCTGCCTGCGAATGTGGAGATCGACGACCTGATTCAGGCGGGCATGATCGGGCTGAACGAGGCCCTGTCGCGCTTCGACGCTGCCCAGGGCGTGCAATTCGAGACCTTTGCCACCCAGCGCATTCGCGGCGCCATGCTGGACGAACTGCGCGGCGCCGACTGGATGAGCCGCAGCGACCGGCGCCATCAGCGCCTGATCGAATCGGCGGTGCACAAGCTGGAGCACCGGCTGGGCAGGGCGCCCAGCGAGGTGGAGATCGCCTCCGAGCTGGGCATCAAGCTCAGCGAGTACCAGGAACTGCTGGGCAAGGTGCGCGGCACGCAGCTCATCTACCTGGAAGACATGACGGGCAACGATGGCGACGAGGATTTCCTGGACCGCCACATGGTCGACGCCGAGGCCAACCCACTGGGCCGGCTGTCCGACCGTCGCATGCGCCAGGCGCTGGTGGCAGCCATCGAAAAGCTGCCCGAGCGCGAGCAGCACGTGATGAGCATGTACTACGAGCACGACATGAATCTCAAGGAAATCGCGGCCGTGCTGGGCGTGACCGAGTCGCGGGTGTGCCAGCTGCACAGCCAGTCGATTGCACGCCTGCGCGCTCGCATGAAGGAGTGGTGAGACGCAGAAGGCCCGGCTGCGGTCGGCCCGATCGAAGCACGCACATGCCGGCCCGAGGGCCGGCATTTTCTTTGGAGGCTCAGATCTGCTGTGGTCGGGCCAGGAGCATGCAGGCCGGATGCAGCCGATGGCGGGCTGGGACGGGCGCTGAGGCCCGGAGGCACTCAGGCTCTGAAGCACTCAGGCCCGGGGGCACTCAGGCCCGGGGGCACTCAGGCGCTCAGGCGACTGCCCGATGCCAGGCGCGAAGCGCTGCGGCCTGTGGCGCCATACGTGGGCGCACTGCCGGGCAGGATGAGGTCGATGGCGCGGTCCAGCGAGGCGGTGGCGCGTGCCAGGGCCAGCCGATGGGCCGCCACCCGAGCGCTGGCCTGTGCCAGCCGGGTGCGCAGCGGCGAGGGCACGCCGCCTTGCTGGGCGGCGCTGCGGAATTGGTTCACCGCACCGGTGAGGTCGCGGTGCAGGGCCACGGCGCAGGCCTCCAGGGCCGAGGAGTTGCCGGACTTGAAAGCCTCGTGCAGGTCGGCCAGGCGTTGCTCCACCAGCAGCAGGGGAGCTTCCAGGCCAGGGCTCGCGGGAACGGTCTTCATGGCTTGGGCGTCTGCTCCAGCAGTTCCCGGGCGTTGCTGATGAGCTGGTCGGCGATCGCGCCCGCGTCGATCGTGAACTTGCCTTCCCGGATGGCCTGGGAGATCCGCTCGACCTTGGCCGAATCGAATGAGCCTTCGCCGTTCGGGTCGAGCCTGAACTCACCCATGGCCGACAGCATGACCTCCGCGCTCGTCTTGCTGGATGCCAGACGCGATGCAGCGCCAGATCCCCGTTCGCCCTGCAGGGGCACGAGGACGCCCTTGGGTTCAAAGCTGCCGATCTTCATGATGTTCTCCTTTGGGGGGCCAAGCGGATGTGCCTCCCCGTTAGCGCTTTATCGGGCGGGGAACTCCAAACTTGAGCCCTGAATCGCCCTACGGCCCGTTGGGCCACGCCCGGCGAACGTCGGGCCGCAGAACGGTCATCTGCGGCCCGGACGGGGAGCGTGGCGGGCAAGGCCAGGGTGCGCAGGGTGCTCACAGTGTCACCTCCGCCAGACGCTGCCCGATGGCGGTGCCCGTGATCATACGGCCGGACTCCGTGCGCAGGCGAACGCTCTGGCCCTCGATGCCCGGGGTCAGGGCCACGCCCTCGCCCTGGACAGTGAAGCCCGGGCCCACGGCGTGTATGCGCACGATGTCGCCTGCGTCGAACCACTGACGCTTTCGGAGGTGTTCCTGCCGCAGCGGTGAGCCGGCGGCTAGCGGAATGCCTAGCGTGCGGCCCATGGCCAGGGACTCCGAGAAGAGTACGGGGGAGTCCCTATCCGCCCAGTCGACCTCGGCCAGTCTCAGGTGCTGCTGCGACAGCACCGTGCCGGCCGGCAGGGGACTCACCGCCACCAGGGCAGGCGCCCACAGCCGCACGGTCAGCGGCAGCGTGACGTTCCAGGCCACCGGGCCCTGCAGGCACTTCAGGCCGATGCGGGTGCGGCCCCAGGCGCGCTGGCCGGCGGGCATGAAGATGTCCACCTTCTGGCAAGGCGCCAGGTTCAGACGCGCGTCCAGGCTGCCCGGGATGACCTCCACGCGCACAGGCAGCCGATCGCCAAAGGCGTTGCGTGCTGCGTCATTGGCCAGTTGCTGCGCGCGCTGCGTCCAGCTGGGGTCCAGCACGTTCGCGGAGACCTGGGCATGGACCGGTGACGCCAGGGTCTGGACCAGGGCGACGACCGGCAGGAGCAGGAAGCGGCGGTGTTTCATGCCTGGGAATGTATGTCCATGGCCTGCTGCCGTGGTTCCGAAATGAGGCCCGAGTCACCCGCTGTTCGGCGCTTTGTTCGCGCCGCCCATGCCGAGAATTCCTTCCACACCAGCCTGACCCAGGAGGGTTTACACATGATCAATCGCCTGACCCATGCGCTGAACTTCCAGGCCGAAGCCCTTGTGCTGCGGTCTGAGCGCCAACGACTGCTGGCCAGCAACATCGCCAACGCCGACACCCCGGGCTACGTGGCGCGCGACTTCGATTTCGCCAGCGCGCTGCAAGCGGCCACGGCGCCGGGAGCGGGGCCCCAGCTGTCCCGTCGGGCCGACGCCATCCTGCGCTATGCCACCCCGTCCCAGATCAACCTGGACGGCAACTCGGTGGACATGGACCGCGAGCGGGCCAGCTTCGCGGACAACACCGTGAAGTACGAGTCCACCCTGCGCTTCATCAACGGCAGCGTGCGCACCATGCTGGACGCGATGAAGAGCCACACGTCCGGCTGAGGAGTCTGAGGCATGAGCATGTTCCGCATCTTCGACGTGTCGGGCAGCGCCGTGAGTGCGCAGAGCCAGCGCCTGAACATCGTCGCATCCAACCTGGCCAACGCCGACACCGTGGCCGGACCCGACGGCAAGGCCTACAAGGCCCGCCAGGTGGTGTTCCAGACCGAGCTGGTCAAGGCCGGGGGTGCGCTGGGCCCGGATGGAGCCGCTGGCGTGCGCGTCAGCACCATCCGCGAGGACGAGACCCCTGGCCGGCGGGTGCACGACCCCCGTCACCCCGCGGCCGATCCCGAGGGCTACGTGACCTACAGCAACGTGAGTGCGGTCGAGGAGATGGTCAACATGATCTCGGCCTCGCGCTCCTACCAGAACAACGTCGAGGTCATGAACACGGCCAAGAGCCTGTTGCTCAAGACCCTGCAGATGGGTCAGTGAGGTGCCCGGCTTGTCGAGCGCCTGTCCCGGTTGGTCCGCCTGCCTAGAAACCCTGAAAGGAATGCCATGAGCGCCCTGTCCGCCATCCCCTCGGTCACGAGCACCGGGGCCGCCGCCGGCGGCTCGAAGGCCTCGATCGCCGCGAGCAACGAGGCCTCTGGCGACCGTTTCCTGAAGCTGCTGGTCACCCAGTTGCAGAACCAGGACCCGATGAACCCCATGGACAATGCCCAGCTGACCACGCAGATGGCGCAGATCAACACCGTGGCGGGCATCGAGAAGCTCAATGGCTCCATCAGCGCGATGAGCGACAAGCTGTCGACCCAGTTGGCCGGCCTTAACCCCGGCGCAAGCCTGGACAAGCTCGACGCCACGCTGCAGAAGATGTCCGGCCAGTCCCTGCAGGCGCAGGCCCTGCAGGGGGCGGGCATGGTCGGGCGCCAGGTCTGGACCGAAGGCGCTGCACTCGCCGTCGAGGGCGGCAAGGGCATCGGGGCCTTCGAGCTCGCGGGACCGGCCGACGCGGTCAGCGTGGACATCCTGTCGCCCGCCGGGCTGGTCCTGGGGCAGGTGGACCTGGGCGCCCAGACCACCGGCCGCGCCGCCTTCCAGTGGATGCTGCCCCAGGGCCAGAGTGCTTCGGGCCTGAGTTTCCGAGTCAACGCGCGCATGGGCACTGCCGAAGTGCAGGCCACACGCCAGTCGGCCGACCGCGTGGACTCCGTGCTCACCGGCCCGGACGGCTTGATGCTGCAACTGTCGCGCTCGGGCGCCACGCCCCTGGCCAAGGTCAAGGCCTGGTCATAGCCGCCACCGTGGTCAAGGGCGACCGCCGCATTTCCTATCCCCCAACCCTCCCACCCTAGCCCGAACCAAGAAGAGGACCCACCATGAGCTTTCAGCAAGGCCTGTCCGGCCTGAGTGCCGCCGCCGTCAACCTCGATGTCATCGGCAACAACATCTCCAATGCCAGCACGGTGGGCGCGAAGTCTTCTCGCGCCGAATTCGCCACTCTTTACGCAGGGGCCACAGGGGGACAGACCAACATCGGCATAGGCGTCGCCCTGGCGGCGGTCACGCAGGACCTGACCCCGGGCAACATCACCCCCACCGGGCGCAACCTGGACCTGGCCATCGACGGCTCGGGCTTCTTCCAGGTGCAGGTGCCCACGGCAGCCAATGCGCAGGACGCCGTGGGCGCGCTGTTGTACACCCGCAATGGCCAGTTCAAGTCCGACAAGGAGGGCTGGATCGTGACCAACGACGGCTCGCGCCTCATGGGCTATGGCGCCGATGCCACGGGTGCCATCCTCAAGGGACAACTGCAGGCTCTGAAGATCCCCGATGCGCGGATGATCCAGAAGGCCACGACCGAGGTCGTCCAGAGCTTCAACCTCAACAGTGCCGATCCCAAGAAGGTGCCCACCTTCGACCCCAAGGACGGCAAAAGCTACAACTATTCGTCAACTGTCAAGCTCTACGACCAGTTGGGCCAGGCGGTGGACGTGAGCACGTATTACCGCAAATCCGATGCCGGCAAGTGGGACGTGTTCGCCACCGCCAACGGCAAGCGCGTGCCGCTGGCCGGTACCAAGATCGGCTCGGTGGACTTCACTGCTTCCGTGGATGGCAAGGCGCCGCCCAAGACCTTCCAGGGCACGAGCACCACGGCTGCAGCGACGCCGGTGCTCAAGCTGACTGCGGTCGACCTCGAGGCCGCACTCAACCCCACCGTCGAGCCCGGGTCGGTGGCGACCACGGGGGTGAAGTACCAGTTCGCAGTGCCCGGTGTGCCGGCAGGCGCCGACGACTTGACCCTCAACCTGGCCGGTGTCACGCAGCAGGCGGGTGACTACACCGTCACGCAACTGACCCAGAACGGCTATCCCGTGGGCGAGCTTTCGGGCTTCTCGTTCGACGATCAGGGCCTGCTCTCGGCCAAATACAGCAACGGCCAGTCCTGGGCCACGGGTCAGCTCGCCATCGCGAACTTCCGCAACCCCCAGGGCCTGCAACCCGCCGGCGGCAACGCCTGGCAGGAGACCCAGGCAGTGGGCACCAAGATCGTCGATGTGCCGGGCACCGGCAACTTGGGAAAGATTGCGCCGGCGTCCGTGGAGGAGAGCAACGTCGACCTCACGGCCGAACTTGTCAACCTCATCACCGCGCAGCGCACCTACCAAGCCAACGCCCAGTCCATCAAGACGCAGGATCAGGTCGTCCAGACCTTCATCAACATGCGTTGACACGGCGGCGATCGCACGCAGGGTGTCCTGGGGTAACGATGTCAGCGATTGCCGCGTCGGCCTTGGTCCGTCTCGATCAGGAGAGTGTCCTATGGACCGCATGATCTATCTGTCCATGGCGGCCGCCAAGGCCACCATGCAACGCCAGGAAGTGGTCTCCCACAACCTGGCCAATGTCTCGACCAACGGGTTCCGCGCCGAGTTGGCGGCCTTTCGCGCCGTGCCCGTGCGCGGCGACGGTGCCGGCACCCGGGTGTACGCCTTGGAGACCACCCTGGGCTACAGCAACGCCCCGGGGGTGCAGCAGACCACCGGCCGGCCCCTGGATGTGGCTGCCAAGGGCAATGCCTGGCTGGCCGTGCAGGCGCTGGACGGCACCGAGGCGTACACGCGCGCTGGGGCCATGGAGGTCAATGCCGAGGGTCTGCTGACCGACCTGCAGGGGCGGCCCATGGTCGGCGATGGCGGGCCGCTGACGATTCCGGCCAACGCGGAGGTGGAGATCGCCTCGGACGGCACGGTGTCGGCCAAGGTAGGGCGGGAGCGGCCCACGCCGATCGGGCGCCTGAAGATGGTCACGCCCGAGGGGCCGCTGCAGCGGGGAACAGACGGACTTTTCCGCGCCGCCGACGGCGATCTGCAGGCCGACCCCGCGGCCCGGCTGCAAAGCGGCACCCTGGAAGGGTCCAACGTCAACGCCATCGAGACCATGGTGGCCATGATTTCCGCGGCCCGTCAGTTCGAGCAGCAGATGAAGTCCCTCAAGGCCGCCGAGGACAAGGAGCAGTCGGCCACGAAGCTGCTGACGCCGCAATGAGGACTTGAAGCGCTGCCGGGTCTGCGCCAAGCGGTACCCCGCCTGAAGAACAAGGGGCCGATCACGGCCCTTTTTCGAGTCTGCCGCCACTCAAGTTCCGCGGATCATCGGTGCCGAGCCTGGACAGGAGGGCGGACGATGATCAGATCACTGTGGATTTCCAAGACCGGCATGGAGGGCCAGCAGACCAAGCTGGACGCCATTGCCAACAACCTTGCCAACGTGGCCACCAACGGCTACAAGCGCGCGGGCGTGCTGTTCGAAGACCTGATGTACCAGAACCTGCGCCAGAGCGGCGCGGCGTCGTCGGAGCAGAGTCAGCTGCCCACCGGCCTGCAGCTCGGTCTGGGCGTGCGCGCGGCGGCGACCTCGCGCAACTTCACGCCGGGCCCCCTGTCCCAGACCTCGGGACAGTACGACGTGGCCATCGAGGGCAACGGCTTCTTCCAGATCCAGCTGCCCGACGGCACCACGGGCTACACGCGCGATGGCGCCTTTCAGCTCAACGCCAACGGGCAGTTGGTCACCAGTGCCGGCTACGCGGTGCAGCCGGGCATCAACATCCCTGCGGCGGCGCGCAGCGTCACCGTGGCCAAGGACGGCACGGTGGCCGTCACGCTGCAGGGTCAGGCCGCACCTCAGAACGTGGGCCAGCTGCAGGTCGCGACCTTCGTCAACCCGGGCGGGCTGGACCCGCTGGGGGGCAATCTCTTCGCGGAGACGGCGTCCTCGGGCACCCCCAACGCCGGCGCGCCCGGCAGCAACGGCATCGGCTCGCTGCGCCAGGGCTTTGTCGAAGGCAGCAACGTCAATGTGGTCGAGGAACTGGTGTCCATGATCGCCACGCAGCGGGCCTACGAGATGAACTCCAAGTCCATCCAGACCAGCGACCAGATGCTGCAGAAGCTGGCGCAAATCTGAACCTTGAGGGGACCCGCCCATGAAGCCCATGACCACCCCGAAGACGATGAAGCCGACCTGCCTCGTTCGCCGCGCCCAGGGCCTGCGGACCTGCCGCGCCGCAGCCCTGCCGCTGCTGGCCGCCTTGCTGTCGGGCTGTGTGACCCTGGGGTCGAATCCCAAGGTGGAGCTGGCCGACACCCGCGCCGTTCAGGCCGTGCCGGTGCTGCAGGCGCCCGTGGTCAACGGCGCCATCTTCCAGTCCGCACAGTACCGTCCGCTGTTCGAGGACCACCGGGCCCGCCTTGTGGGGGACTCCCTGACGGTGAGCATCGTGGAAAAGGTCAGCGCCACCCAGTCGAGCACCAGTTCCGTCGACAAGAGCGGCTCGATGGATGCCGCGGTGAGCGCCTTGCCCTTGATCAAGTCCAATCCGCTGGACCGGGCTTCGGTCAAGGGCCAGTCCAAGACCGCCTTCGCGGGCAAGGGCGCCACCGAGAACACCAACGACTTCTCCGGCACCATCACCGTCATCGTGACCGGCGTGCTGCCCAACGGGCACCTGCAGATTGCCGGCGAAAAGCAGATCGGCGTGAACAACAACGTCGACGTCCTGCGCTTTTCGGGCCAGGTCGATCCGCGCAGCATCCAGGCCGGCAACACCGTCATGAGCCCCATGGTGGCCAATGTCCGCGTGGAGCACCGTGGTCGAGGACCGGCGGCCGATGCCAACAGGATTGGCTGGCTTTCCCGCTTCTTCTTGAACGTTCTGCCGATCTGAAGTCTGCCCAGAATCGGCCGACACGGGCCCCCATCGAACCGCTTGCGCACCCATGAACCTGGCAATGACCTCCACCTTGCGTCGCCCAGGCCTTCGCCGGCCCGGCGCCGTGTTCGCGACCCTGGCCGCCTGGCTGCTGCTGGGCGTGTTCGGCCTGCAACCGGCCCAGGCCACGCGCATCAAGGAAGTGGCTTCCATCCAGGGCGTGCGCAGCAACGCCCTGACCGGCTACGGCCTGGTCGTGGGCCTGGACGGCACGGGCGACCAGACCACCCAGACCCCCTTCACCACCCAGAGCTTGCAGGCCATGTTGCAGCAGATGGGCGTGACCCTGCCTGCCGGGGCAAGCCTGCAGCTTCGCAACGTGGCCGCGGTGATGGTGACGGCGCAGCTGCCCGCCTTTGCGCAACCCGGACAGACCATCGACGTCAGCGTCTCCTCCCTGGGCAACGCCAAGAGCCTGCGCGGGGGCACCCTCATCGCCACGCCCCTGAAGGGTGCGGACGGTCGCATCTACGCCATGGCCCAGGGCAACCTGATCGTGGGCGGAGCGGGCGCTTCGGCGGGAGGCTCCAAGGTGCAGATCAACCACCTGTCGGCCGGCCGCATCCCGGAAGGAGCCACGGTGGAAGCCTCGGTGCCCACGCCGCTGCTGGAAGGCAGCAGCATCCAGCTGGGCCTGAACGCGGCGGACTTCAACACCGCGCGCAGGGTGGTGCAGGCCATCAACGCGGCCAAGGGCGCGGGAGTGGCCTCGGCGCGTGACGGGCGTACGGTGATCGTGACCGTGCCTGCCGATCCCGGCGAGCGCATAAGCTTCCTGGCCGACATCGAGAACCTGAGCGTCGAGATGGCCAAGCCGGCCGCCCGGATCGTACTCAACGCCCGCACGGGTTCGATCGTCTTGAACGAGAGTGTCACCCTGGGGGCCTGTGCCGTGGCGCACGGCAGTCTGTCGGTCACCATCAGCTCCACCCCTGCGGTGAGCCAGCCCGCGCCGCTGTCGCAGGGCCAGACCACGGTCACGGAACGGGCGGACATCACCATCACCCAGCAAGGCGGGGCCCTGATGCAGCTGCCCGAAGGTGCCAAGCTCGCCGACGTGGTGCGCGGCCTCAACGCCCTGGGGGCCACGCCGCAGGACCTGCTTGCGATTCTGCAGGCCATGCGCAGCGCCGGGGCGCTCAAGGCCGAGATCGAGGTCATCTGAGGAGGTCCCGGATGACGCTTGCCCCCGCCAACCAGCTCAGTGCGGACGTCCGCTCACTGGACGCGCTGCGCTACAAGGCTGGCGCCGACCCCAAGGCAGCCGCGCGCGAGGCCGCCAAGGCCTTCGAGTCGCTGTTCATGCAGGAACTGATGAAGAGCATGCGCGCATCGACCATGGCCACGGGGATGTTCGACAACGAGGGCTCCAAGCTGGGCACCGAGATGCTGGACACCCAGTTTGCCACCCGCATGTCGGGCCTGCCGGGGGGGTTGTCCGACATCGTCGCCAAGCAACTCGAGCGCCAGATGGGCCTGACCCCGGGCCCCATACCGCGCCAGGACAGCGCCAATCCACAGCCGGCAACGCTGCGGTCCGTAGCGCGGCCGGCCCCGGAGGTCCGCATTCCTCAGACCGGTGCGGCCAGCTTCGTGCAGCACCACACGCAGGCCGCCCAGGCAGCCCAGGCCCAGACTGGCATCCCGGCCGAGTTCATGATCTCCCAGGCGGCGCTGGAAACCGGGTGGGGGCGCAAGGAGATGCGTCACCCCGACGGCAGTCCGGCCTTCAACCTGTTCGGCATCAAGGCCGGAGGCAAGTGGAAGGGCCCCACCGTGGAGGTGTGGACCACCGAGTACGTGGGCGGCAAACCGGAACGCGTGAAGGCCCAGTTCCGCGCCTACTCCAGTTATGCCGAGTCCTTCGCGGACTACGCGCGGCTCATCAAGGACAGTCCCCGCTACGCCCAGGTGGTGGCCGGCGGCCGCGACGCCACGTCCTTCGCCCAGGGTCTGCAGCGGGCCGGCTACGCGACCGATCCCGCTTATGCCGACAAGTTGTCCCGCGTGATCAACACGACGCTGCGTCTGCAGCGGGCGGTGGCCTGAGGGGCTGAGCCATGGGGTCCTTCAGCCTCATGAACCTGGGTTCGCGCTCGATGGCGGCGAGCTCCGTGGTGTTGCAGACCACAGGGAACAACATCGCCAACGCCAACGTCGAGGGCTACTCTCGCCAGCGGGTCGACCTGGCGACTGCGCGCTCGCGATTCGTGGGCAACGGCTTCGTGGGCCAGGGTGTGGACGTGCAGGGCATCAGCCGCGTCCATGACGCCTTCCTCACCCAGGAGGCTGCCCAATCCAAGTCCAGCGCGCGCATGGACAAGGTCCGGCTCGAGGCCCTGCGAAAGCTCGAGTCGGTGTTTCCTACTGGTGAAAAGGGCCTGGGGGAGGCCGCGAGCAAGTTCCTGACCGCCATGAAGGATCTGTCCAGCCGCCCGGGCGATGTCGCCGCCCGCCAGTTGGTGTTGGCGCGGGCCGACGATCTGGCCAAGGGCTTCAACACCGCCGGGCGGCAGATGGACACCCTGCAGGCGGAGGTGACCGCATCGCTGGGCGACGGGGTCAAGCGCATCAATTCGCTGGCCCAGGGCATTGCCCGGCTCAATGCCAGGATCATCTCCGCGGGTGGTCTGCAGACCGCCCCGAACAACCTGCTGGATGAACGTGACAAGCTGCTGAGCCAGGTGGCGGAAAAGCTCCAGGTCAAGACCGTGGCGGCGCAGGACGGCTCGGTGTCGGTCTCCCTGGGCGACGGCAGGGCCCTGGTGGTGGGCAATACGGCGCAGCGCGTGTCCGTCATCGCCGACCCCACGGACCCGCGGCGCTCGGCCCTGGCCGTCACCGACGGCCCGGAGACGCGGCAGGTCGACAGCAGGTACCTGGGCGGTGGCGAGCTTGCCGGTTTGTTGCAGTTTCAGAACGACGATCTGGTGCGCGCACGAACCCTGGTCGGGCAGATGGCCGCCAGCGTGGTGGGCGCCCTCAACCGCCAGCAGTCCATAGGTCTGGATCTGAAAGGGCAGATCGGCGCGAAGCTGTTCTTCGACTTCCATGACGGCACCGCCGCCGGTGCGCTGGTGACGGTCAGGCCGGAGGCCGGCAACAAGGGGACGGCCGTGCCGACCCTGAGCGTGACGAACCCGTCCAAGCTGCAGGCGGCGGAATACACCCTGGCCTATGACACGGTAGCCGCGGCCTGGACCTTGCAGTCCAGCCAGGGCGGCGCGCCGCTGCCGGCCACCGCCGCCGCGGATCTGGGCTTCACGCTCACCGGGCTGTCCGGGCTGGACCAGAACGATCGTTTCCTGTTGCAGCCCGTGACCGACGCCGCCGGGGCGGTGCGGCGGGTGCTGAGCCAGCCGGAGGGGCTGGCCGCAGCCTCTGCCGTGGTGAGCAAGGTCGGGACCGCGAACAAGGGCACGGGCTCGGTGGCGAGCCTGCAGGTGATGGAGCCCGGTTCGGCGCTGGTGGCCGCGGCCAAGCCCGACGTGGTCCTGAAGTTCACCAGTGCCACCGCGATTTCCGTGACGCCGGCCGTGGGCGGGGTGAGCACGCTGACCTGGGTGCCGGGCCAGCCGCTGAGCCTGGGCGGCGCGCGCATCATGCTCGCGGGCAATCCCGCCGTGGACGACACCTTCGTCATCTCGGCCACCACGCAGTTCCAGCAGAACAACGGCAACGCGCTGGCCCTGGCAGGGCTCGATGAGGCCTCCTTCGTGGGTCAGTCCGCCGACGGCAGCGCAGGCCTGACGATCACTGACGCCTATGCCCTGGCCTTGTCGGACATCGGCGCCCGTGTCCAAGGCGCCCAGACGGCTTCCGACATTTCCACGGCCGAGGCGGAACAGGCCGAGTTGCGACGCTCCGCCGTCTCAGGCGTGAACCTGGACGAAGAGGCCGCGCGCCTGATCCAGGCCCAGCAGGCCTACCAGGCCTCGGCCAAGGTGCTGCAGGTGGCGCAGTCCATTTTCGACACCCTGCTGCAGGCCGCAGGCGCTTGATGACTTCAGGATGGGTTGGTCATGAGGATTTCCACTTCCCAACAGTTTGAACGCTCGATCGACCAGATCCAGCGGCGGCAGCAGGCCTTGTTGGCCTCGCAGGAGCAGCTGTCCAGCGGCAAGCGCATCGCGCGCGCCAGCGACGACCCGGGCGGCGCCGCCCTGGCCGAGCGGGCCCGAGCGCGGGAGACGCGGCTGGACGCGCACCAGCGCTCGCTGCAAACCAGCCAGACGGCGACGGCCCAGGCGGAGTTCGCCCTGGGCACCGCCCTGGACGTGATGCAGCGCATGCGCGAGCTGACCGTCCAGGCGGGCAACGTCTCCACGGACAGTGCTCAGCGGCTGGTGATTGCCGACGAGCTGCGCGGCCTGCGCCAGCAACTGCTCGAGCTGGCCAACCAGCAGGACAGCGCCGGCGGCTATCTCTTCGCCGGGCTGGGCGGGGCGGGCAAGCCCTTCGTGGACGGTGCCAACGGCGTGACCTTTGCAGGGGCTGCCGGCCAGATGGGTGCCACCGACTCGGAGGCGCTGCCGGTGTACCTGGACGGCCAGGCCACCTGGCTGCAGGCGCCCACCGGCAATGGCGTGTTCTCCACCGCCTACAGTGGCGATGTGCCACCCGAGCACACCACCAAGCTGTGGATCGACGCCGGCAAGGTGACCGCACCTTCCAGCGTCAGCGGGCAGGGTTACGAACTGAGCTTCACCGGCGACGCGACGGCCGGCTTCACCGTCTCGATCAAGCGCGGCGATGCCGTCACGGTGACCAAGCCCTTCGTGTCCGGTCAGCCCATCGACTTCGACGGCATCGCCGTCACCTTGACCGGGACGCCAACCCCTGGCAAGGACAAGTTCCAGATCTCGCCGTCCACCCGCAGCCTGAACGCCTTCGGCGTGGCCGACAGCCTGATATCCGCGTTCAAGGGCCCCGCAGGCAGCAGCGCGCAGTTGGCGCAGACCGTCAGCAACGGCCTGCGGGACCTGGATTCATCCATGGGCGCGCTGATGTCCGCCCGCGCGCAACTGGGGTGGCGGCTGGAGCAGGCCGACAGGGCGCAGACCCAGCTGAGCGACAGCCTCGTGGCGGTTCAGGCCGAGCGCGCCGCGGTGGAGGATCTGGACATGGCCAGGGCCGTGACCGTGTTCCAGAGCCGCCAGACCGGGTACGATGCTGCCTTGAAGACGTATTCGATGGTGCAAAAACTGTCGTTGTTTGACTACGTGCGTTGAGCCGCCGGGCGCGGTGCGGCGCCCACTCTCACCGGCGCTCATGCAAGATTCCCCCCTCTTTGGCAATGTCTACCTGGGCTACACCCTTATCGTGGCGAAAGGGGGAGCCATCCAGGGTGTTCGGCTGACGCTGCTGCCGCGAGCTTCTCGAACCCGCATCGACACCACCGAGTTGCTGAGCCTGCTTGGCAGCACGTTCGTGCCTCGCGGTGCTTACGCCGCGGGGGCGCCCTTGTCGGTGCTGCTGAACATCGCCAGCGAATCGGCGCTGGACAACTTGATGGGGCTGGAGATTCCCCCGGACTTTGGGTTGGAGCTGCCGGCCTTTCTGATTTCCAAGCCCGTGCGGGCCGTTCGCCTGCCCGGCTTGGTTGCGCGCGGGGTGTCCGTGGTGGCCAAGGGGCGCACGGTGTCGGGTCTGCCCGAGCCCCTGCTGCAGGGCTGCCGGGCGCTCATCGCTGATGTGGCAGACGAGGACCTCGGGATTCATCGCCCCATCTCGCGCGCTGCCAGACCCTTGGACACCTACATTGAAGGCTTACGCACCGTTGCCGAGGCCGAGCAGGCGCTTGCGTCGGGCGCCTGCGCGGTGCTGGGCTGGCCGGCGGAAGAAGCTGTCGTGCCGCGCCAGGCGCGCGTCGGGTCAGAACTTCGCCGCCTCATCGAATTGATGCGCTTTGCCGACCGCAGGGATCCGATCAGCCGCATGGACCAACTCCTGCAGGCGGTGCCGGAGGCGGCTTCGAGGTTCGCCCGTCTGATCAATTCGGATGCGTTCGGCTTGAGGGTGGAACTGCCCAGCTTCACCCATGCCAGCCTGCTGCTCGGCCACGCCCGGCTCATGCCCTGGCTGGCCCTGCTGTTGGTGACGTCCGTGGCCGAACCTGCGGCCCGTCCGCTGGCGCAACTGGCCCTGCGGCGCGGGCTGGTCATGTCCCACTGGGCTGGCGCACGAGGAGGGGAGACCCTGCGCGACGAGATGTTTCTGTGCGGCGTGCTGTCGCTGCTGGACCGCATGACCGGGCTGCCGTTCAAGAATCTCGTGGACCTGCTGCCGCTGTCGCAGCCCGTGCAAGCTTCGCTCCAGGGTGCCGACGGGCCCTACGTTCAGCATCTGGGGTTGGTGGCAGCGCTTGAGCGTTGCTCGTTTGCGGAGGTGGATGAACTGGCCGAAGGCCTGAAGCTGTCGGCTGCGGACGTGAACCGCGCGCTGTGGGCGGCGCTGGCTTCGGGCAGCCTGCTCAAGCCCTCGGAACTGTAGGTCCGGGATGGCGGCCTCCTGCGGCCAGGCCTGCCTTCCCACGCTCTTGTCGGCGGCGGGCGTGGGCTTGTTGCAGGTCCGGCAGGGCACCGTGGTGGCAGCCAGCGAGGCTGCGGCCCTGTTGCTCGGAACGACGACCCAGACCCTGGTGGGCTCCGCATTGCGCGAACTCGCGGGAGCCGCCGGGGCGCAGTTGGCATCGCTGCACGATCAGGCGCAGGCCAGCTGCACCGACGTCTCGCAATCGCAGGCCGAATGGGTCGCGGGGCGGATCGATGGGGCGTCGGGACCCCTGCGGGTGTGGGCGGTTGCGGAGTCGCACGACCTGTCCAGTGGGCCCTGTGTCTTCCTGGGCCTCGCGGCGCAGCGCGGTGACGATCAGGCGGTACGGCTTGGGGCGCGTGCCCAGGCCTCGCTGCAGCGCGTACTGGAGACGGCCCCCATGGCCATGGCCCTGTTCGAGTGGCCCTCGCGCAGACTGCTGCAACTCAACCACCTGGCCGAGGAGTTCCTGGGTGGGGCCACGGACACCCTGCTGGGACGAACGCCGGCGCAGTGGGCGGGCGCGCTGCCCGCGCAGCAGGCCGCCGACCTGCAGGCCAACCTGGACCTGGCGGGCGAATTCCCCACCGGCGTGCGGCGTGAAGTGGAGCAAGCCGGCGTCGACGGTTCGACCCCCCGGGTCTGGGACATGCGCCTGGTATCGGCCGGTTCGGGCGACGGGTCGGCGCAGGGCCAGATCCTGCTGGTGGCCACGGAAGTCACGGATCTGCGCGCGGCAGAGCAGGAGCGATTCGATGCTGCCATCGCCCAGCGCGGCATGCTGGTGCAAGAGGTGCACCATCGCATCAAGAACAACCTGCAGGGCGTGGCGGGTCTGCTGCAGCAGGCATCGGCGCGATTCCCGGAGGTGGCCCCCATCCTGTCGGACGCCATGGGCCAGTTGCAGGCCATTGCCCAGGTCTATGGCCTGCAGGTCGGCTCCAGCGGGCCGGTGGTGCTGGCCGGCTTGCTCAAGGCCGTGGCGGCGGCGGTGCAAAAGACTTTTCACCACCCCATCGAGGTCCTTGTCGAGGGCCTGGAGCCCGAGCGCTGGCGCCTGCCCGAGGCCGAGTCCATTCCCGTGGCCTTGACCGCCAACGAACTGCTGACCAACGCCATCAAGCACGGCACGTCCCAGCCCGTGATCTGCCGCCTGCAGGCCGGCGCCGGCGATGTCGCGCTGGAAATCTTCAGCCAAGGCGTGCTGCGCGAAGGCTTCGATCTGTCCAAGGTACCTTCCGGCGCCAGCGGGCTGGGTCTGGTGCGGGCCCTGCTGCCGCGCCGGGCGGCTGAGTTCACGCTCTCCCAGGCCGGTGATCAGGTGAGGGCTCGTGTGCTGCTCAGACCGCCCGCGGTCCGCAAGGATGCCTGAGGCGCTGCCAGTGCTGCGGCGCCCGAGGCCCGGAACGCCCGGTGCGATCGCGGCCGTTCGGTCGGGAGGATAATCCGGGCATGGGTTCAAAGGGAAAGATCCTTGTCGTCGACGACGATCGGCTGGTGCTGGCCATGGTGACCCATGGCCTGTCGCAGGCCGGCTACGAAGTCATCGATGCGGACAACGGCGACGATGCCATCCTGCTGGCCCGCCAACACCGGCCTGACATCGCCTTGCTGGACATCCGCATGGAGGGCAAGACCGGCTTCGACGTGGCCGAGTACCTTCGCGAAGTGGGGCACACGCCGTTCGTCTTCCTGTCTGCGTTCTCCGACGACCAGACCCTGGCCAAGGTCAAGGCCCTGGGTGCGCTGGCCTACCTCGTCAAGCCGCTGGAAGTCGGACAGATCGTGCCCACGATCGATGCGGCGTTTTCGCGCGCCCAGCAGATGCGGGCGGCCGAAGAGGCACGCGACCTGGCGCAGGCCGGGGCTTCCCAGGCCGGACATGGGCCTCAGGACGACGCGGCCATCGCCGCTGCCGTGGTGCCTCTGGCGGTGGGGGTGCTGATGCACCGCTTCTCGCTCGATCGTGCCGGGGCGCTGGCGCGGCTGCGCCGACTGGCGACGGCTGAAGGCCGGACCTTGCAAGCCCAGGCCGAGCGCCTGGTGCAGGCCGTGGAAGAACTCTGCGCCACCCGTGACCCGACGGACTGAGAGCCTGTGAAGATTTGGGATAACCCCGACAACCACAAGCGGGTTCAGTCGTTGAAGTGGCATGAACACCGAGACGACTGATTCGACGCTGAGCGAAGGGCAAGACCTCTTCGGTCCCAGGCCTGTGGCGGCC
>JBJTZN010000044.1:0-36250 GCA_046087245.1 Rubrivivax sp. | reverse complement strand
CGCCAGTTCCAGCCCGCCGCCCATGCACACCGTGTGCAAGGCCGCCACCACCGGCTTCGGTGAGGACTCCATCAGCTTGATCAACGACAGCAGGTTGGGCTCGGCCAAGGACTTGGGGGAGCCGAACTCTCGGATGTCGGCGCCGCCCGAGAAGGCCTTCCCGGCGCCGGTGATGACGATGGCCTTGACCGCGGGATCGGCCCAGGCCCGCTCCACGCCAGCGGCCACGCCCTGGCGCGTCTCCAGGCCCAGACCATTGACGGGGGGGTTGTCCAGCGTGACGATGGCGACATCGCCGCGAACTTCATATCTCGCACCCATGGGGTCTTCTCCTGGAGGTCAAAGAGGCGTCCTGAAGGACTGTGAAACACAAAATAGAACGATCGTTCGATTCTAAGGGCAGCCTCGGTGCTGCCCTGTCGCCGCAGGGCTCACGGACTGCGCTGCATCTGCGGCACGGCGCGTGCGCGTCAGACTTCCAGCCACTCCTTGCGCACGGCCGCATCGCGTCGCAGGTCTTCGGGTGTGCCTTCGAACACGATCTGCCCGTGCCCCATCACCAGGCAGCGGTCGGCAACTTCCAGCGCGATGGTCAGCTTCTGCTCCACCAGCAGCACGCCAATGCCGCGCGCCTTCAGCGCCCGCAGGTACTGCGCCACCTGTTCGATGATCTTGGGCGCCAGACCTTCGGTGGGCTCGTCGATCATGATCAGGTCAGGGTCCCCCATCAAGGTGCGGCACAGGGTGAGCATCTGCTGCTCGCCGCCGGACAACACGCCGGCTTCGGTGTGCTGGCGTTCCTTCAGGCGCGGGAACAGGGCGTACATGTCATCGAAGCTCCAGCGCGGCGCCTCGGCCCCGCGCTTCTGGCCCAGCATGAGGTTCTGGTGTACCGTCAGGGTGGGGAAGATGCCGCGGTTCTCAGGCACGTAGCCGATGCCGGTATGCGCGATCTCGAAGGCCTTGAGGCCCACCAGTTGCCGGCCACGCCAGTCGACCGACCCTTCGGTGTGCACCAGGCCCATGATGGCCTTGACCGTGGTCGACCGGCCCGAGCCGTTGCGCCCCAAAAGCGCGACGATCTCGCCCTCGCCGGCGCTGAAATTCACGCCATGCAGGACGTGGCTCTTGCCATAGTAGGCATGGACATCACGGAGCGCCAGCATGACGGTCAGTGCTCCTGGTCAGGCTGCGTCGCCCGGTCAGCGCCTTCGGCCCGATGGGCTGTCAGCACGGAACCCAGGTAAGCCTCCTGCACGCGCAGGTCGGCCCGCACCTTGTCAGGCGTGTCGAAAGCGATCACTTCACCGTACACCAGCACGGCAATGCGGTCAGCCAGGCCGAAGACCACGCCCATGTCGTGTTCCACCGTCAGGAGGGTGCGGCCCACGGTCACCTCACGGATCAATTCAACGAACCGTGTCGTCTCGGCGCGGCTCATGCCCGCGGTGGGCTCGTCCAGCAGCACCACCTGCGCGCCCCCGGCAATCGTGATGCCGATCTCCAGGGCCCGTTGCTCGGCGTACGTCAGGTTCACCGCCAGCACGTCACGCCGACGCTCGAGGCGGATCATGGCCAGCACCTGCTCGGCCCGCTCGTTGGCGTCGTGAAGTTTGCTGAGGAACTTCCAGAAGGCGTAGCGGTAACCCAGGCTCCACAGCACGGCGCAACGCAGGTTCTCGAAGACCGACAGGTTGTTGAACAGGTTGCTCACCTGAAAGCTGCGCGCCAGGCCCAGGCGGTTGATCTCGTAGGGCTTCAGGCCGTCGATCTTGCGGCCGTTGAGCAGGATGTCGCCAGAACTCGCGGCGAAACGGCCGCTGATCAGGTTGAACAAGGTGCTCTTGCCTGCACCGTTGGGACCGATGATGGCCACCCGTTCGCCAGGAGCGACCGACAGGCTGGTCCCCCGGATGATCTCGGTCTTGCCGAAGCGCTTGTGGACGTTGCGCAGTTCCACCGCAGGCGTCACGGCACCGCCTTGCGCGGCAGGGTGCACTGGAACAGCCGCCTGGGAGGCTTCCGGTGTGCTCATGCGCCCTGCCTGCGGCGCTGCGCCGCCTCGATGTCCTGCTGGATGGCCGCCCAGCGGCGCATGAAGGGCCTTCTCAGCATCTCCAGCAGGCCCAGACCTGCGGCCAGCACCGCCAGGGCTGCCAGCCAGTGCAACGCGCTCCCCACGCTCAATTTCAGCCCCAGGTAGCCCAGTTCGGGCCACGAGGTGTCGTTGAGTTGCAGGTGGTAGATCATCTCCACCACGGCGCCAGCGCCCAGAAGTGTCACGCCCAAGGCCGCGCCAAGGCCCGCGTAGGTGGGCAGCAACTCCCGCAGGCGCCCGAAGACGGCCACCCGGAAGTTCATCATGATCAGGCTGGCCACCCCGCCCGGGGCGTACATCACCATCAGCAGGAAGACGAGGCCGAGATACAGCAGCCACGCCTTGGTGAGCTCCGACAGCAGCACGCCCGCCAGCACCATCAACACGGCGCCGATGATGGGCCCGAAGAAGAAGGTGGCGCCGCCCAGGAAGGTGAACAGCAGATAGGCGCCGGAACGCGCTGCTCCCACCACCTCGGCCGTGGCGATCTCGAAATGCAATGCATACATGCCGCCGGACACGCCCGCAAAGAAGCCGGCGATGATGAAGGCGAGGTATCGGACGCGCTGCGTGCTGTAGCCCACGAACTCCACGCGCTCGGGGTTGTCACGCACCGCATTCAGCATGCGGCCCAACGGTGTGCGCGTGAAGGCGAACATCGCGGCCGTGCAAAGAAAGGCATAGATCGCCAGCAGGTAGTACACCTGGACGGGCGGGCCGAAGGTGATGCCCAGGAAGGGCTGGCCCACCACGCGGTTGCCTGACACACCGCCTTCGCCACCGAAGAACTCCGGCACCATCAGGGCCATGGCGAACACCAGTTCGGCGATGCCCAGGGTGATCATGGCAAAGGGCGTGCCCGCCTTGCGGGTGGTGACAAAGCCCAGCACGATGGCAAAGCCCGCCCCTGCCACCCCGCCCACCAGGGGGATGAGGCTCACCGGCAGTCCGCCCTGCCCAGCCTGGTTGAGCGCGTGGATGGCCACGAAGGACGCCAGCCCGGTGTAGACCGCATGGCCGAAGCTGAGCATGCCCCCCTGGCCCAACAGGATGTTGTAGGACAGACACGCCACGATGGCGATGCCGATCTGGATCAGGATGCTCAGTGCCAAGCCACCCGACACCGCCCAGGGCGCCAAGACCAGCACCAGCGCGAAACCACCCCAGACCAGCAGGCGCCCGGTGGCGGGCGATCGGGACCTCTGCGCAGTTGACAAGATCATCCCTCCCGCGTGCCCAGCAAGCCCTTGGGCCGGAAAATCAGGATCAGCACGAGGAACAGGTACGGCAGGATGGGCGCCACCTGAGACAGCGTGAGCTTCATGAGCGTATTACCCGCGAGCCCCGGAGACAGCACCAAGCCCAGCGCTGCCAGCGCAGAGGCCAGGGAGTGGTCCAGCGCCACGGCAAAAGTCTGAATCACGCCGATGAGCAGCGAAGCGACGAAGGCCCCGGCCAGCGAGCCCAGGCCCCCGACCACCACCACCACGAAGATCACGCTGCCCACCGTGGCCGCCATCGCCGGCTCGGTCACGAAGGTGCTGCCGCCGATCACCCCGGCCAGGCCGGCCAGGGCCGCGCCGGCACCGAACACCAGCATGAACACCCGCGGCACGTTGTGGCCCAGCGCCTCCACCATCTCGGGGTGGGTGAGTGCGCTCTGGATCACCAGGCCAATACGGGTGCGCGTGAGCAGCAGCCACAGGGCCAGCAGCATGGCCAGCGCCACCACCATCATGAACCCCCGGGTGGCCGGAAAGGGCGAGCAGGCCACACGCACCGCGGCATCAGCCGCCCGGCACAGGGCGGCAGGAGCGGCACCGGCCACGATACCCAGGCCGTCCACCGACGAATGCACCAGGGTGAACACCGGCCCGCGCAGGACCTCGGGCGGCAGAAACTCCACCGAGGTCCGGCCCCACACCAGTTGCACGATCTCCAGGATCACGTAGGACAAGCCGAAGGTGATGAGCAGTTCAGGCAAATGGCCGAACTTGTGCACCTTGCGCAAGGCGTAGCGCTCGAACACGGCACCCAGCAGGCCCACCACCAACGGGGCGATGATCAACGCAGGCCAGAAACCCATCACCTTGGTCAGGCTGCTGGCCACGTAGGCCCCCACCATGTAGAAGCTGGCGTGGGCGAAATTCAGCACCCCCATCATGCTGAAGATGAGGGTCAGGCCGGAACTGAGCATGAACAGCAGCAAGCCGTAGCTCAGGCCGTTCAGCAGGGAAACGGTGAAGAACTCCATCGCGCGTCGTCAAGGGCGGCACGGAGCCGATCCGCCGGCCGAAAAAGGCCGGGGATGGCCGGGGTGGCTGCCGCTCAAAGGCTCAAGGGCGCTTCATCTGGCAGCTGGTGGGCGTGCTGGAGACGTAGTTCGGAAACTCCTTGACGGGCACCAGCGTCATCCCGGTCTTCTCCGGGCTGTAGGGGAACTTGGCATCGGCCTTCTGCCACACCGTCATGTACAGGGGCTGCTGCAGTTGGTGGTCCACCTTGCGCATCTCCATCTCGCCGTTGAAGGAGTTGAACCTCAAACCCTCCAGGGCCGCCGCCACCTTCACAGGGTCAGTGGACTTGGCCTTGGCCATGGCCGCTCCCAGCGCCTCGAAAATGCGGTTGACCGAGTGCGTGTAGTGGTCGTCGTTGTACTTCTCGTTGAATTCCTTGCTCCAGGCGGCCATCTGTCCACCCATGTTGTAGTGGCTGCAGGCGATCTGGAACACCCGTCCCGCGCCATTGGCACCCAAGGCCGTGGGCGTGCCCGTGACCCCGGTGTAGTAGGTGTAGAACTTGCCGTTGTAGCCGCCCTCGTTGGCCGCCTTGACCAGCAGCGACAGGTCGGAGCCCCAGTTGCCGGTGATCACGGTGTCGGCGCCCGAGGCCTTGATCTTCGCGCTGTAGGGCGCGAAGTCGCGCACCTGGCCCAGCGGGTGCAGGTCTTCGCCCACGATCTGCACGTCCGGCCGCTTGCGCGCCAGGTTCTCCTTCGCGTAGCGCGCGACCTGCGCCCCGTGGGAGTAGTTCTGGTTCAGCAGGTACACCTTCTGGATGTCCTTCTGGTCCTTCATGAAGGTGGTCATCGCCTCGATCTTCATCGAGGTGTCGGCATCGAAGCGGAAGTGCCAGTAGCTGCACTTGCTGTTGGTGAGGTCCGGGTCCACTGCCGAATCGTTGAGGTAGATCACCTCCTTGCCGGGGTTGCGCTCGTTGTGCTTGTTGATCGCATCGATGAGCGCCAGCGCGACGGAAGAGCCGTTGCCCTGGACGATGTAGCGAATACCCTGGTCCAGCGCCGACTTCAAGGCGTTCAGGCTCTCGGTCGGGCTGAGCTTGTTGTCGATGAAGCTCACCTCGAATTTCACGCCGGCCGGATTGATGGCGTTGTACTTCTCGGCGAAGAACTGGTAGCTCTTGCTCTGGTTGATACCCACGGGCCCCAGCAGGCCCGACAGCGGGTCGATGCGCACCATCCTGACCACTTGGCCGGCCAGGGGTTTGGGCTCGGCCGCCTTGGCCGGCGCAGCGGGCCCCTTCGCAGGCGCGGCCGTGGCCTTGGTCGCTGGGGCGTTCTGGGCGAAGGCAGCTCCGGCCAGTGAAGAAAGCAGCGTCGCGCAGACAAGACTGAATGTGCGACGCGAAGACGGGGCAGCAGGACGGTTCATCGGTCAGCTCCGATTGGGGATTGAATGCGGTTTGCAGCGTACTGCAGGCCAAGCCAGACCCTGATGAGGGACTTCCATTACGTCGTCCCCGACCTGCAGGGCGTGCCGACAGAAACAGCCCGCGGCTCAGGCCGTGGGCAGGCGGTGGTCCTTGAAGTGCTCGCGCAGTTTCATCTTCTGCATCTTGCCAGTGGCCCCCAGCGGGATCGCGTCCACGAAGACCACGTCGTCGGGCACCTGCCATCGCGCCACCTTGCCGTCGTAGAAGGCCAGCAGCGCCTCGCGCGTGAGTTCTGCCCCGGGCTTCCTGACCACCACCAGCAAGGGGCGCTCATCCCACTTGGGGTGGGCCACACCGATGCAGGCAGCCATGGCCACGGCGGGATGGGCCATCGCGATGTTCTCCACATCGATGGAACTGATCCACTCGCCGCCGGACTTGATGACGTCCTTGCTGCGGTCGGTGATCTGCATGAAGCCGTCGGGGTCGATGGTGGCCACGTCGCCCGTGGGGAACCAGCCGTCCACCAGCGGGTCCCCCCCCTCACCCTTGAAATAGCTGGAGATGATCCAGGGGCCCTTGACCATCAGGTCGCCACTGGACTGACCGTCCCAGGGCAGTTCCCGGCCGTCGGGGTCCACGATCTTCATTTCCACGCCGAAGATGGCCCGGCCTTGCTTGACCAACGTATCCATCTGCTGCTCGGGCGTGCCGGCCATCTGCGGCAACTTCAGCGTGCATACCGTGCCCAGGGGCGACATCTCCGTCATGCCCCAGGCGTGCAGCACGGTCACCCCATACTGATCCTTGAAGGCACGGATCATGGCCGGTGGGCAGGCCGAACCTCCGATCACCGTGCGGGACAGCGCAGAAAACCGCAGGCCGCTCTGGGCCATGTGGTTCAGCAGGCCCAGCCACACCGTGGGCACGCCGGCAGCCATGGTCACGCGCTCGTTCTCGATCAGGTCATACACCGACTTGCCGTCCAGGGCCGCCCCGGGAAACACCAGCTTGGCTCCGGTCATGGCCGCGGCATAGGGCAGCCCCCAGGCATTGACGTGGAACATCGGCACCACCGGCAGGATGCAGTCCCGCGCCGACAGGTTCAGCGCATCGGGCAGCGCCCCGCCGTAGGCGTGCAGCACGGTCGATCGGTGGCTGTACAGGGCGCCCTTGGGGTTGCCCGTGGTGCCGCTCGTGTAGCACAGCGAGGCCGCGCTGCGCTCGTCGAACTCGGGCCATTCGTACGATGTGCCTTGCGGCGCAATCCAAGCCTCGTAGGACACGAGCCCCGGGATGCCGGTGTCTGCCGGCAAGGTGTCGGCAGCACACAGCGCCACCCAATGCCTGACCGTGGCGCACTGCTTCCAGATCGCCTTGATCAACGGCAGGAAAGTCATGTCGAAGCACAGCACGCGGTCTTCGGCGTGGTTGACGATCCACACCACCTGATCCGGCGCCAGACGGGGGTTCAGGGTGTGCAGCACGCGCCCGCTGCCTGAAACGCCGAAGTACAACTCCAGATGCCGGTAGCCGTTCCATGCCAGGGTGGCCACCCGGTCGCTGAAGGCCAGGCCCCAGCCATCCAGTGCCGCAGCCACCTGGCGCGAACGTGCAGCCACTTGCCGGTAGGTGCCACGGTGAAGATCGCCCTCCACCCTGCGCGACACAATCTCGGCGTCGCCATGGTGACGGGCAGCAAATTCAATCAGCGAAGAAATCAGCAGCGGCTGATCCTGCATGAGTCCGAGCATGGGAAACCTCGCGGGTTGGGGATGGCAAGAGGCCAGATTTTCCACGATTCTGGCGCCCCGCTGCCGTAAAGACGAGAATCTCGATTTTTCCACTGACCCTTGCCAAGGGCCGCACCAACCGACTCCTGCGCCAAGCCACCATGAGCCTGTTCCAACGTACTCCCGCAGTGCACGACCACGATGACGCGCGTTATCCAGTACGCAAGACCGACGAGCAGTGGCGCGCGCAGCTGGGTCCCATGCAGTACCAGGTGGCGCGACAGGCCGCCACCGAGAGGGCGTTCACCGGTCAGTACTGGGACCACTTTCAGGACGGACGCTACGACTGCGTGGGCTGCGGCGCCCCGCTGTTCGCCTCCTCGACCAAGTTCGACGCCGGCTGCGGATGGCCCAGCTACTGGGAGCCCTTGAACAGCGAGATCGTGGAACGGGTGGTCGACCACAGCCACGGCATGGTGCGGGTGGAAGTGCGCTGCAACCGCTGCGGCAGCCACCTTGGACATGTCTTCCCGGACGGTCCCGAGCCCACGGGCGAACGCTTTTGCATCAACTCCGCGGCCATCGACTTCAAGCCCGCGGGCTGAGAACTTGTGAACCCTTTCCGCTCACCCCCTCGGAGGCCCCAAGTCGGTCCGATCGCCAGGCGCGCGCGCCCATGAAACTGCTTTTCGACTTCCTGCCCATCATCCTGTTCTTCGGCACCTTCAAGTACGCGGAGGCGGACAGAGCCTGGGCAGCGGACTTCGCGTCCCACCACCTGGGCTTCATGGTCTCGGGCGGCAGGGTAGGCCCTGAGCAGGCCTCAGTGCTGCTGGCCACGGTGGTGGTGATCGCAGCCACGCTGGCTCAGGTGGCCGGGCTCAAGGTGATGCGCCGAAAGGTCGATGCGATGCTGTGGGTGAGCCTGACGCTGGTGGTGGTGCTGGGCGGACTGACCATCTGGTTCCACAACGAAACCTTCATCAAGTGGAAACCCAGCGTGCTGTACTGGGTCATGGGCCTGGCCTTCTGGCTTGGCCCGCTGCTGTTCAATCGCAACTTGCTGAAGGTGCTGCTGGGTGAGCAACTGCAATTGCCAGGCAAGGTGTGGCACCGCCTGAACTTCGCCTGGGTGGCCTTCTTCGGACTCATGGGCTTGGCCAACATCTGGGTGGCCCACGCCTTTTCCACCAGCACCTGGGTGAACTTCAAGTTGTTTGGTGGCGTGGGCCTGATGCTGCTGTTCGTGCTGGGCCAGGGCCTGTGGATCAGCCGCTACCTGGAGCCGCAGGCCGACGATCCGCCGCTGCCGAAGGACCGACCCGCAGGAGAGCCTCGATGAATCCGAACTCCGACGAGCCGCAGTCATGGCCCGATGGAAGCCCGCCCACCTCCTGCGCAGTGGGCCCCAGCGCCCGAGAGATCGAAGACCTCCTGCGGGCTGCTTTCGACCCGCTGGCACTGGCCGTCATGGACGACAGCCACTTGCACGCCGGCCACGCGGGCGCCCGCGAGGGTCGGCACTTCACCGTGCGCATCCTCAGTGCGCGCTTCACCGGGCTCAGCCGGGTGGCGCGACACCGCCTCGTTTATGATGCCTTAAGACGTTGGATGCCTCGCGGCATTCACGCTCTGGTCATCGACGCGCAGGCGCCCTGAACCCGGATGCGGCGGTATTGGCGCAGGCTGGTCGCGCCCGGAATCGCCAAGGTCCGACATCTCAACCCGCGCCCGGCATCGCCCCGCCGAGCGTGCCCACGAAAGCCTCATCCATGAAGCCCATGATCCCCGTCCTGCGCGGACTCGCCACCGTGACCTGCCTGGCGCTGATGCTGCCCTTGGCTGCGCAGGCCCAGAACATCGCCATCGTCAACGGCAAGCCGGTGCCGAAGTCGCGCATGGATGCCTTGATGCAACAGGTGGCACGCTCGGGGCAGCAGTTGCCGCCGGGCTCGGAGCAGCGCATCAAGGACGAGACCGTGCTGCGAGAGATCTTTGCCCAGGAAGCCGAGCGTCGGGGGATCCAGGCGACGGCAGACTACCGGGCCCAGCTTGAGCTGGCACGCCAGAGCATCCTCATCCGCGAGATGTTCGAGGACTTCCGCAAGAAGAACAGCGCCAGCGATGGCGAGGCCAAGGTGGAGTACGACAAGTTCAAGTCCCAGGCCAGCGGCACCGAATACCGGGCCCGGCACATCCTGGTGGAAAGGGAAGACGAGGCCAAGGCTCTGATCGCACAGATCAAGGCAGGCGCGAAGTTCGAGGATCTGGCCAAGAAGAGTTCCAAGGATCCCGGTTCGGGCGAGCGCGGCGGTGATCTGGATTTCGCCAAGCCCGACGCCTACGTCCCCGAGTTCGGCAAGGCCATGGCTGCCTTGAAGAAGGGCGAGATGACGGACGCGCCAGTCAAGAGCCAGTTCGGTTGGCACATCATCCGCCTGGACGACACCCGGGAAGCGCAGTTTCCTGCGTTCGAGGAAGTCAAGGACCAGATCAAGCAGCGCCTGGAGCAGACGAAGCTGCAGGACTTCCAGGAACGACTGCGCAAATCCGCCAAGACGGACTACAAGTTCGGCCCCTGAGCACCGCGGCGGCGCCGGTTGCGGTCGGCTTCCGGGTGAACCGGGGATGCAGGCGTGGCGCTCAATCGACCAGCCGGCCCGCCTCAATGTGCAGTTGACGGTCGCAGCGCGCGGCAATTCCGCGGTCATGCGTGACCAGCACCAGCGTGGTGCCGGCCGCGCGGTTCATGTCGAACATCAAGCCCATGACCCGCTCGCCCGTGGCGAAGTCCAGGCTGCCCGTAGGCTCGTCGGCCAACAACACCGCAGGCTCGACCACGAAGGCCCGGGCCAGCGCCACGCGCTGCTGCTCGCCCCCGGACAACACCCGGGGGTAGTGCCGCAGCCGCTCACCCAGGCCCACGCGGCCCAGCATCTCGGTGGCAGCCGCCCGCGCCCCGGTGCGGCCCAGCAGCTCCAGCGGCAGCATCACGTTCTCCAGCGCGGTCAGGTTGGGCAACAGTTGGAAGCTCTGAAACACAAAACCCACCCGCTGGGCGCGCACCGCGGCCCGCGCATCCTCGTCCAGCGCGAACAGGTCCTCGCCGGCCAGCACCACCGTGCCCTCGGTGGGCGTGTCCAGCCCGGCAATCAGCGACAGCAGCGTGCTCTTGCCCGAACCCGAGGCCCCTACGATGGCCGCCGATTCCCTGGCCTGAAGCGAGAAATCGATGTCGTCCAGAATGGTGAGGGTGCCTGAGGAATCGGTCACCCGCTTGGTGACGTGGCGCACAGCAATGATGGGGTTGGTCATGCAGCAAAGGGATCGGTTCGGGGGCACTGGGCGGGTCGGCACACGTCTGTCGCGCCGGCAGTGGCTCCACTGTAGCCTTGCCGGCCTGGTGGCAGCCTGTGCGCCGGGGACGTCCGTCCTGGCCCAGGGGACAAGCGAACCTGCGTCAACCAAGCCTGCGCCGGCACCGCGGCAGCCCGTGATCCTGGTCGTGGGCGACAGCCTGTCGGCCGAGTACGGGATCGCGCGAGGACAGGGCTGGGTGGCGCTGCTCGAGCAACGCCTACGCCGCGACGGGCTGCGCGCCGCGGTAGTCAATGCCAGCGTCAGCGGCGACACCACGGCAGGCGGCCAAGCCCGACTGCCGGCGCTGCTGTCGCGTCACCGGCCTGCCGTGGTGGTGATCGAGCTGGGCGGCAACGACGCCCTGCGCGGACTGCCCATGAGCGCGACGCGACAGAACCTGCGTGACATGGCGCGCGCGGCCCGGTCCGCAGGCGCCCGCGTGCTGATCGCGGGGATGCAGTTGCCGCCTAACTACGGCAAGGCGTATGCGCAGGAATTCGTCGCCGTGTTCGCTGAGGTCGCCCAGGCCGAGGCGGCAGCACTCGTGCCTTTCCTGCTGAAGAGCGTGGCCGACGGGCCCGACGCCGACCAGATGTTCCAGCCCGACCGCATCCACCCCACGGCCCAGGCGCACCAGCGGATCCTTGACAACGTCTGGCCTGTGCTCAAGCCCCTGGTGCTCGCTGCCAGTCGCGCTGGGCGCTGACAGGCGCGGGCCCACGCTGCCGCAGCAGCACAGCGTCACAGCATCTGCGCACGCTCGCGCTGGTCGCGAGGCCGATGCTCAGTGGCGGAGCGGCCACGTTCCTGCGCAGCCTCTGCGGGTTCCGCTGGGGCGGGTCTGGCGGGGCGCTCCGAGCGCTGCCCCATGTCCCGGTCCGGCCGTTCTGCCCTGCCCTGACGATCGCCGCGGCCCACACCCAGGTCGGGGCGAACGGGCGAACGAGATTCCGTGACGGGGCGCGGCAAGCCGCTCGGCATCGTGAGCTCTGGCGGTGTCGCGGCACGTGGAGCCCTCGGACCTTCTGGCGTGTGGGGTGGCGAGGGTGGGACGGTCAGCGCGGGCACGTCGTCGGTCTCTCGAGAACGGCCTTCGGTGTAAGTCACTACAGCGCCGGGTCGCAGCACACCGCTGCCGGGCACATGGCGGCGCTCGGGCAGCGCCACCTCGCCACCGCCTCGGGGCCGAGGGATCACCGACGCGGCGGGGGGGCGCGGTGCGGGTCCTGCGCCAGGGTGAACCTGGCGGGGTGGGTCGATGGAACCAGGCAGATGACCATGCCAGGGGCGATGGGGCTTGTCCCAGGGCGGCAAGGGCACCCAGTGCACAGGCGGGCGGCTGGGGCCCAGCACCAGACTGATGCCGATGGAAGGTCCGGTGAAGCTGACCAGGGCCGGTGCGAAGGCGGGCCGTGCCACCCAGGCGCCCGGCATCCACACCCAGCGGCTGTCCCACAACACCCATCGCCCATAGTGGAACGGGGCAAAGCCCCAGGGCGCACGGTCCACCCAGGTCCAGCCCCAGCGGGCGTGCCAGATCCAGCGGCCGTGCTGGAACGGCGCCCAGTCGGCGGCCACTGTCAGGGGCGCCCACACCATACCGTACTCGGGATGGCGATACCAGCGTCCATGGCGGTCCAGATCCTCCGCGCCCGTCATTTCCGGGGAAACGTAGCGCAAGGAGGCGCTGCGGCCCTCGCGGTCTTCCTCGGCGGCCACGCTCTCGGCAAAACGGTCCTGGACAACGGAAGACCAAGTGACCAGGGTGCCCTGTTCACGCCCCAGGCGGGACAATTCCACCCGCTGTCCGGCCGCTACGGCATACCGTTGGTCTGCTGTGTGCACCTGGCCGGCGCCGCGCCAGACGCTGACCCAGGTGATGTCGTCTTCCCGGTCCACGCGGTAAGACCCCGCGCGCTCGGGCTGAATTCGTCCTTCGGTTGTCAATACGTCTACTTCTGCAGCCATCTCCATTGAACGTACACGCAAGGCCAGACTTCCCCGATGAAGCCGGAAGCTCATCCGAGCGTCATCCATGCGCATGATCTCCAACTCGGCGGCGGGGCCCAGACGCAGTTCGCTCGAACCCACGCGCACCTGGGCCTGGGCCCCGCGCTGCGTCGAAATCCGGTCGCCCTCGGTCAGCGCGCGGTTGCGCAGCGCCTCGGACCACTGGCCCTGCTCGGTATCGAACAGCCAGACGCCGCCGTGGAAATCCACCAACCGGCCAGCACGCAAGGGCCCTGGCGCAGCGGCTGCTGCGGGCAAGGCCACTGGCCCGGACAGGTTCGGCCCGGCCAGGTTCGGCCCGGCCAGCGCAGCGCCCAGGCCCAGCGCACTGCCGGCCAGCACCGCCAGGGCCCATGGCCAAGCCCGGTTCTGCATCGTTCCAGCGATCATGGCGAACTCCTTCCAGGGCCGGCGCACACCGGGTCAGGCAAGCACCCGCACACGTGGCCTGCCTGCACAACGCACCAAGGCACCAAGGCGACGACAGGCCTGGCACGGGCGGCGTGTAAAGAAGCTCGGTGGCGGCCCTTGATCGAAGGCATACTCGCCAGCCGCCGGATGTCGCACTCGCACACCCCCATCCCACCCCGCGCACTGGCGCTGCTGGCCGTGCTTACCCTGGTGTGGGGTACGAACTGGACCCTGTTCCCCCTGGCGGTGCGGGAGGTTTCGGTCTGGACCTTTCGCGCCCTGGCGCTGTCTGTGGCCGGCCTGACGCTGCTGGGCGTGGCCCGACTGCGCGGGCTGTCGCTGCGCATCGAACGCCAGGACCGCCCCGTCGTCCTGGCCGCCGCCCTGGCTTACCTCGTCGTGTGGAACATCGCCAGCACCTATGCGGCGGTGATGATTCCGTCGGGACAGGCCGCCGTGCTGGGCTTCACCATGCCGCTGTGGGCGGCCCTGTTCGCCACGGTCTTCCTCAGAGAACGCCTGTCACCGCGCATGGGCGCTGCGCTGGCGCTGGGCGCGGCCTGCGTCGGGCTGCTGCTGCATGGCGGACAAGGCGCGTACGCGCAGGCGGCTCCCGCCGGTTTTGCCCTGGGCCTGCTGGCCGCAGCGGGATGGGCTGCCGGCACACTCATCCTCAAGCGCCGCCCGCCGCGTGCAGCGGCGATGGTGCTCACGGGTTGGCAACTGCTGATCTCGTCGATTCCCATCACGCTGGGCGCGGTCGCCTTGGGCCAGGGGCCCTGGTTCATGCCGTCGTGGACCAGCATCGTCGCCATCGCCTACATCACGCTGGTGCCGATGTGCATAGGCAACCTGGCCTGGTTCTCCATTGTCGGCATGCTGCCCGCCCAGGTGGCGGGGCTGTCCACCATCATGGTACCCATGGTGGCCATGGTCACCGGCGCCGCCGTGCGGGGCGAGCCGCTGGGCTTGCTGCAATGGGCCGCCATGGCCTGCTGTGCCGGGGCGCTGTGGCTGGCGCTGCGGCCGCCGCGGGTCAGGGTGGGCTGACAACGCCGCCCTGACCTGCCAGCCAGGCGCGCAGGCCCGTCTCGTCCAGCACCGTCACGCCCAGGGAACGGGCCTTTTCCAGCTTGCTGCCGGCCTCATCTCCGGCCACCACGGCATCGGTCTTGCGCGAGACGGACCCGGCCACCTTGCCGCCGGCGGCCTCGATGAGGGCCTGGGCCTGATCACGCGTGAGCGTGGGCAAGGTGCCGGTCAGCACCAGCGTCTTGCCTGCCAGCGGGCCGGTCACCGATCCGGCCGCGCCCTCGCGTTCGTCCCACTGCACGCCACAGGCCCTCAACTGTTCGACGATCTCGCGATGGTGCGGCTGCGCAAAGAAGGTGTGGATGCTGCGGGCCACCACCGGCCCGACATCGGGCACTTGCAGCAACTGCGGCTCGGTCGCGTCCATCAGGCGCTCGATGGTGCCGAAGTGCTGCGCCAGATCCCGCGCCGTGGCCTCGCCCACATGCCGGACACCCAGCGCATAGACGAAGCGCGCCAGCGTGGTGCGCTTGCTGCGCTCCAGGGCGGCCAGCAGATTGGCCGCACTCTTGTCGGCCATGCGGTCCAGCGCCGAGAGTTTGGCCAGGCCCAGGGTGTAGATCTCGGGCAGCGTGCGCACCAGCCCGCCATCGACGAGCTGGTCCACCAGCTTGTCACCCAGGCCCTCGATGTCCATGGCCCGGCGGCCGGCAAAGTGCAGCAGGGCCTGCTTGCGCTGGGCGGCGCAGAACAGGCCGCCGGAGCAGCGATGGTCGATGGCGCCCCGCTCGCGCAGCACTTCGCTGGCGCAGATCGGGCACTGACGCGGCATGCGGAAGTTGGGCACGTAGCCCGGGCGCACACCCGGCACCCGGCCCACCACCTCCGGAATCACATCACCGGCCCGGCGCACGATGACGGTGTCGCCCACGCGCACCCCCTTGCGCCGAAGTTCGAAGACGTTGTGCAGCGTGGCGTTGCTGACCGTGGTGCCGCCCACGAACACCGGCTCCAGCTTCGCCACGGGCGTGAGCTTGCCGGTGCGGCCGACCTGGATCTCGATGGCATTGAGCCGGGTGATCTGCTCCTGGGCGGGGTACTTGTGGGCGACAGCCCAGCGCGGCTCACGCGAAGTGGCATCAAGTTCCCGCTGCCAATCCAGGCGGTCCACCTTGTAGACCACACCGTCGATGTCAAAAGGCAGGCCGTCACGGGCCGCGGCGATGCGCTGATGGAAGGCCACCAGGCCTTCAGCGCCCCGCACCACCGCCCGGTCCGCGCATACCGGCAACCCGAAAGCGGCCAGGGCATCGAGCACCGCGGAATGTCGCTCCGGCACGGCCCAGGCCACCACCTCCCCCAGCCCGTAGGCGAAGAAACTCAAGGGTCGCTGCGCCGCGATGGCCGGGTCCAGTTGGCGCACGACGCCGGCCGCGGCATTTCGCGGGTTGACGAAGGTCTTGTCGCCGCGCTCGCGCTGGCGCTCGTTCAGGCGCTCGAAGTCGTCGCGCCGCATGTAGACCTCGCCGCGCACCTCCAGCACGGCGGGCAGCGCGACACCGGCCGGGACCTGGAGCCGCAAGGGGATCTGCCCGATGGTGCGGATGTTCTGCGTGACGTCTTCGCCGGTCTCGCCGTCGCCACGTGTGGCAGCGCGCACCAGCACGCCTTCCTCGTAGCGCAGGCTGAGCGCCAGGCCGTCGAACTTCAGCTCGACGGCGTACTCCACGGGGGGATCTTCAGCGCCCAGCCCCAAGTCGCGGCGCACCCGGGCATCGAAGGCTTGCGCGCCGGCTTCGGTGGTATCGGTCTCGGTGCGAATGCTGAGCATGGGCACGGCATGGCGCACCGGCTCGAAGCCCTCCAGCGCCCGGCCCAGCACCCGCTGGGTTGGTGAATCGGGGGTGCGCAGCGCGGGCTCCGCCTCTTCCAGCGCCTGCAGTTCCTGAAACAGCGCGTCGTAGGCGGCATCGGGCAGTTCCGGCGCGTCCAGCACGTAGTACAGGTGGGCGTGACGGTGCAGCAAGGCGCGCAGTTCGGCCGCGCGGCGGGCCGTGACCGAGCCTTCCGGGACGCGGGGCGCCGGAGGGTCGAACAGGTCGGGGGTGTGGCTCACGCGGGCCCTCAGCGCTCAGGTCAGCCAGCCGCTCAGACGAGAAAGCCCGTGACCACGGTTCAGCTGAACAGCCGGCGCGCTGCGACGGAGCCCGCCGCCAGGTCACGCGACTCCAGCGAACGGTACAGCTGCTGGAGTTCCTTGCCGATGGCGTCGAAGGCGTGCAATGTCACCGCCCTCCCCTGATCGTCCACCAGCAAGGCATCCATCTCGCCTGCCAAGGCTGTGGCCACGCGGTGCCAGGTTGGAAACGGCTCGGCCGCCTCTTCGGTCTGGGCCACGTCCAGGCTGAGCTGCACCTCACGCAGGGCGGCGTCCTGTGGGTCGTCGGCCAGCGCGACCTGCGGGTCGAAGGACAGCACCAGCACGGGCGGGTCACCGTCGTGCGCGCCTGGCAGCACCATGCGCCCGGGCAGCACCCCCGGGATGAAGCCGTGGCGCGACGCGGCCTGCTGCACATAGCCCAGCGACCAGGCCACCGAACGGGCCCGCAACAGCAGTCCCAGCTGCGCGTCCAGGGGCTGGGCGAAGGCATCCAGTTCCCGCGCGCGCGCCACCACCTCCAGCATGTCGGGGAAGTCGGCCATGGCGCCCACGCCTTGGGCAAAAGCCTCGATCTTCTGCACGAACTCCGAGTACTCGATCTCGTTGAGGGCGCCCGCCCGGTTGGCCAGCTGCACCCCCGCCTGGAACTCCGAATAGGTCTGCCCATGCACGGGCTGTTCCCAGGCCAGCGTGGCGGCGTTCAGGCCTTCCACGTACAGCGGCTTGCTGCCGGCGCGCCAACTGGCGGGCAGGTGCGCCACGGCCAGATCGCCCGTGACGGCGGACTCCAGTGTGAGGGTGACGATGGCGTCGATCAAAGCGTCCAGCCGTGCCGCAGGACGCAGGGACGACAAGCGGTTCGAGCCGGGCAGCACCGGGTGCGGATGCGCTGCCGCAGCCTCTTCCAGGCGGGGATCCGTCCGCTCTTGTTCACCCTCGGAACCGTCCGCAGGCGAGCCATCCACGAGCGAGGACTCCTGTCGACCGCCGGTGCCGGAAGACGTGTGTGCCTCGCCCGGGGGCGGCCCCTGCCGGGGGCGCGACCGCCGCGCCGACCACCACGCCTGAAGCCCCACCCCGCAGAGCACCAGCGCCGCCACGACTGCCAGGGAAACCGTCAGGTCCATCGCCCGTTGCCCTCTGATCAAGCGGCCTGTGCCATGCCCACGGCCGACTCCATGTCCACCGCCACGATACGCGACACGCCCTGCTCCTGCATGGTCACGCCAATCAACTGTCGGGCCATCTCCATGGCGATCTTGTTGTGACTGATGAACAGGAACTGCGTGGCGCGGCTCATCTCGGTGACCAGGCGGCAGTAGCGCTCGGTATTGGCGTCGTCCAGAGGGGCGTCTACTTCATCCAGCAGACAGAACGGCGCCGGGTTCAGCTGGAAAATGGCGAACACCAGCGCAATCGCCGTCAAGGCCTTTTCGCCACCGGACAGCAGATGGATGGTGGAATTCTTCTTGCCCGGCGGCTGCGCCATCACCTGCACGCCGGCGTCCAGGATCTCGTCACCGGTCATCACCAGGCGCGCCGCCCCCCCGCCGAACAGGCTGGGGAACATGCGACCGAAATGCTGGTTGACCTGCTCGAAGGTCTGGCGCAGCAGGTCGCGGGTTTCCAGGTCGATCTTGCGGATGGCATCTTCCAGCGTGCCGATGGCGTCGTTGAGATCGGCGCTCTGGGCGTCCAGGAAGGTCTTGCGCTCGCGCGAAGCGGTCAACTCGTCCAGGGCCGCCAGGTTCACCGCGCCCAGGGCGCTGATGTCGCGCTGGATGCGGTCGATCTCTCCCTGCAGGCCCCACAGGCGCACGCCGCCGTCCTCGATGGAACGCGCCAGCGCCTCCATGTCGACTGCGGCCGCCTGCAGTTGCTCCAGGTACTGGGCGCCTCCCAACTGGGCCGCCTGCACTTCCAGTTGCAGCTTGGTGATCTGCTCGCGCAGGGGCTCCAGACTGCGCTCGATCTCCAGACGCTGTTCGTCGCCGCGGCGCAAGCGGGTCGTGAGGTCGTCGTACTCGCTGCGTACCGCGCCCAACTGCTGCTCGCGCTCCAGCTTCAAAACCAACGCCGCTTGCAGACCCGCCTGCGCCGCCGCGTCGTTCAAAGCCCCCAACTCCATCTCAAGCTGCGTGCCGGCCTGCGTGCCGCTGTCGATCTGCTGAGCCGCCGTCTCCACCAGACGCTGCAGCTCATCGCGCCGGGCAGCCAGGGCACGCACCTGGAATCGAGCCTCCTGGGCCTGACGCTCGAGCGAGCGCTGCTGCTCCCGGGCGTCAGACAGCACGCGCTCGGCATCGATGACGGCCTCTTCAAGCTGGGCATGGCGCTCCTGCGCGTCGGCCAGCGCCATGTCAAGTTCCTCAAAACGGGCTTCGCCCGTGGCACGACGCTCCTGAAGGTCCTCCAGGCGAGCATCCACCTCGGCCAGTTCGTCATCGAGCTGCCCGCGCCGTGCCTGGGCGGCCTCGGCCTGCTGCGACAGCCGCATCCATTCCACCTGCAGCTGGTGCGCACGTGACTGAGCCTCGGCCGCCTCGCGGCGCAAGGTGGTCAGGCGTTGGCTGGCCTCGGTGTAGGCAGCGTCCATCCGCACCAGCGCGGCGCGCGCCTCGTCGGCGATCAATTGCTGCGCGCGCAGTCCGCGCTCCAGATTCTCGATCTCCTGGGCGCGTGCCAGCATCCCCGCCTGCTCCGAGTCGGGGGCATAGAAGGTCACGGCGAAAGAAGAGACGGCATGGCCCTCGCGGGTCATGATGACCTCGCCGCGGGTCAGTCGACCCCGGTCGGCCAGCGCCTGCTCCAGGTGGGGGGCGGTGTACACCCCCTCCAACCAGTCCGACAGCAAGGCCCGAAGGCTGGCATCGCCCAGGCGCAGCAGATCGGACAGGCGCGACAGCGTGCGGTGCTCGTGCGCAGCCACCGCAGACGGCGGGCTGTAGAAGGCCAGCCGAGCTGGCGGCGCGTCCTGGGCGAAGGCGCGCACGGTGTCGAGGCGGCCCACCTCCAGCGCGCTCAAGCGCTCGCGCAAAGCCGACTCCAGGGCCGTTTCCCAGCCAGGCTCGATGTGCACGCGCGTCCACAGGCCTTGGAGGGCGTCCAACCCATGGCGGGCCAGCCAGGGTTTGAGCTTGCCCTCGGTCTGCACCTTTTCCTGCAGGGCGCGCAAGGCCTCCAGGCGCGCGGCCAGATCGGCCTGCCGAGCCGCCTCCTGGTTGGCTGCCTGCTGCTGCGCGCGCCGCTGCTCGTCCAACTGCGGCACCTCGTCCTGCAGTTGCTGCAAACGGGCCTCGGCCACGGCGTGATGCTGCGAGGCCGAGTCGGCATCACGCTTCATTTCCTCCAGCCGGCCCAGATCCGGGCGTGCCAGCCCATGGCGCTCGCCGGCCAGTTTCTCGCGCCGGAACTGCAGTTGACGGGATTGCTCCTCGATGCTGCGGCTCTCGGCGGCCAGCACCTGGATCTGTTGCTGCACCTGGCCCGCCGCAGCGCGCTGGGCGTTGGCCACGCCCTGGGCGGCGCGCACCGCATCTTCGAGTGTCGGCATCCCGTCGGACTGCTCCTGTGCCTGGGCCGCCAGCACATCGCCTTGCTCGTGGGCGGTCTCCATCTCCGCGGCCATGCCCTCAAGTTCTGCCCTGGCCTCATCCTGGCGTTGTGCCCACTGCGCCTGCTGGGCGCGCAGGTCGGCCATGCGCTGCTCCACGCGTTGGCGGCTTTCCACCACGTAGCGGATGCGCTCTTCCAGTCGGCTGACCTCCAGCGCGGCGTCGGCCAGCGCCCCCTGAGCCAGGTGCAGCCGGTCGGCCGCGGCGTAGTGCGCCTGACGCACCGCCTCCAGTTCGGCCTCCACATGCCGTAACTCGGCCAGACGGGCCTCCAGCGCGGTGGCCGCATCCGCCGCCGCCTGGCGCACACGGGCCTCCTCGCCCGCGGCGTCTCGCTGCTTCAGAAGCCACGACTGGTGCAGCCTCAAGGTGCCCAGGTCTTGGAGGCTGCGGTAGGTCTGCGCCACCTCGGCCTGCTTCTCCAGCTTGTCCAGGTTGGCGTTGAGCTCGCGCAGGATGTCGTCCACACGCGTGAGGTTCTCGCGCGTGTCCTTCAGCCGGTTCTCAGTCTCGCGCCGGCGCTCCTTGTACTTGGACACGCCCGCGGCCTCTTCCAGGAACAGGCGCAGTTCTTCCGGTCGCGACTCGATGATGCGGCTGATGGTGCCCTGGCCGATGATGGCGTAGGCACGCGGGCCCAGCCCCGTGCCCAGGAACACGTCCTGGACGTCGCGGCGGCGCACCGGCTGGTTGTTGATGTAGTAGCTGCTGGTGCCGTCGCGGGTGAGCACACGGCGCACGGCGATCTCGCTGAAACTGTTCCACTGACCACCGGCCCGCGCGTCGGCGTTGTCGAACACCAGTTCCACGCTGGCGCGGTTGGCCGGCTTGCGCTGTCCCGAACCATTGAAGATGACGTCCTGCATGGACTCACCTCGCAGCTCGCTGGCCTTGCTCTCACCCAGCACCCAGCGCACCGCGTCCATGATGTTGGACTTGCCGCAGCCATTGGGACCCACCACGCCCACCAACTGCCCGGGCAACTGAAAGGTGGTGGGCTCCGCAAAGGACTTGAAGCCCGAGAGCTTGATCTGATTCAGACGCATGGGGAGTGGGTCCCTCCAGACGCATCCGGCCCGGGCCGAAGGAACTCTAAGTTATTGATTTAATTGACTTTTTTTGACCGTCGCTCGGCTGGCTCCGGAGCTTGATGTTATCATCCGCCTTCGCCCAAGCCCATTGGCGCCCGCGCGGGCGCGCCGTCTGCCCATGCCCACACGAACCCAGCGCGCCCAGCCCGCTGTCCCACCCAGCGCCCCCAGTCGTCAACTGGATACCTTCGACAACCCGGCCCCGCAGCGGGACTATGTGATCCGGTTCGACATCCCGGAGTTCACCTGCCTGTGCCCCCTGACCGGCCAGCCCGATTTCGCCCACTTCCTCATAGAAATCGTGGCCGACCGCCATTGTGTGGAGACCAAGAGCCTGAAGCAGTACTTCTGGAGTTTTCGCAACGAGGGTGCCTTTCACGAAAAGGTGACCAACACCATCCTGTCGGATCTGGTGCAGGCGCTGTCACCCAGGTTCGTACGCATCAGTGCCGACTGGTATGTGCGCGGCGGCATCCGCACCTACGTCACCGCGGAACATCGCAAACGGGGCTGGAAGCCGGAGCCAGCCGTAAGCCTGGCCCCGCTGGCACGCAGTCCGGGTTGAACAGGGCATGAAGCCCTGGCTGCGTCGCTTGATGCAGGGCGGCGCCACCGCTGCCGCAGGGCCCGGGCGCGGCGGCGCGACGAACCAACCCGTCGGCGGCACCTATCGCACGAACCGCGACACCGGAACGCGTGGCGTGGACCCAAGGTCTGGGCCCGATGGGACGGCCCTCGGGCCAGCCGTGCCGGCCGGCCTGCAGCGCCGGGCCTTGCTGCACCGCCATGGCCACCTGGCTGGGTTCGAGATCTCCTGGGCGGAAGATCCGAGTTGCGCACTCGAGCCGCCGCTCGCGGCCGAGGGTCTGCTCCAGGCGATGGGCGCCACGGCGGCGTCTGGACGTCTGGCCCTGGCGAGGCTGTCCATGCAGCAGTTGTCGGCGCCTGGCTTGGCCGAACGGGTGCGGCCCGGAATGATGTTCGCCGTCGTCGACGCCGGGTCGGCCTTCTCGTCCGAAGTGCCGTGGGTCGCGGCCGTGCGCAGTCGCGCGGGCCAGGTGGGCACCCTGGGCCGGCCGCGGCAAGATGCGGCGTTCGTGGTGCTGGACGCCGGCGACTTGCCCATGAGCTCGGTGCTGGCCTGGGCCGATGCCAGCCACGCTGCCGCCCCAGGCTGCCTGCTCGTAGCCACCGGGCTGCGCAGCATCGATGACCTGGAGGCCGCCCTGTCGGGCCCATTTGAGATGGCCGCCGGGCTGTTCGACAGGGTGAGTCAGATGCAGGATTCGGCCCCGATGACACCGGACCTGCTGGGTTTGTGCCGGCTGCTCGGGCGGGCCCTGACCGAACCTGACACGCGGCAACTGGGCGACGACATCCGGGCTGATGCAGACCTGAGCTACCGGCTGGTTCGCCATGCCAACAGCCCGTTGCTGGGCTTCAAGCGCAAGGTCGAATCGGTGGAGCAGGCCCTGCAGGTGCTGGGGTTGCAAGCCCTGTGCAGGCTGCTGACCGTCCTGCTGGTGGTTCGCTCCAGGCGTCGGACCACCGCAATGGCACTGCACGAACTCGCGCTGACCCGGGCGCACTTCCTTGAAAGCCATGCCCGCGCACTGACCGCGCCCGCGCCGGCCCTGTACATCACGGGCTTGCTGTCTCTGCTGGACGTGATGATGCAGCAGCCGATGAAGCGGATGCTGGACTGCATCAGCCTGCTGGAGGAATCGCGAGATGCCCTGGTCCACCGCCGCGGTCCCTGGCACCAGTTGCTCGAACTCGCGCGCTGCCTGGAGAACGGCCGGATGAGTGCGGCCCGGGAACTCTCTCTCCCGCTGGGCGGCCTGGCCGTCGCACAGGCAGCGATGGAACGGGCCCGGCAGGCCGCGGCCTCGGTGACAGCCGAACTGCGGGGCGTGTGGCGCAAGTCCTGATGCGACCAGGCCAGGCCGGGATAATCGCCGGATGAATCCCCTGCTGCAGCGCCTTCACCCCTACCCTTTCGAGCGCCTGCGCGAACTCACCCGCGGCATCACCCCCAACGCCGCCTGCCGACCCATCAGCCTGGGTATGGGCGAGCCCAGACACCCCACGCCAGCCCTCATCGAGCAGGCACTGGTCGGCGCGCTGTCCGGACTGTCGAGCTACCCGGCCACGGCAGGCGAACCGGCCCTGCGCGCGGCAGTGGCCGGCTGGCTGCTGCGGCGCTACGGCGTAAGCGTCGACGCCGAAACGCAGGTCCTGCCGGTCAACGGCTCGCGCGAGGCGCTGTTCGCGCTGGCCCAGACCGTCGTGGACGCGAGCCTGCCCCAAGCCACGGTCGTGTGCCCCAATCCGTTCTATCAAATCTACGAGGGCGCAGCCCTGCTGGCCGGGGCACGAACCGCCTTTGCCAACAGCGACCCGGCGCGCAACTTCGCCGTCCGCTGGGACGACATCGACGAGGCCACCTGGGCACGCACGCAGTTGATGTACGTGTGCTCGCCGGGCAACCCCACGGGCGCGGTGATGCCCCTGGCCGAATGGGCGCGCCTGTTCGAGCTCAGCGACCGCCACGGCTTCGTGATCGCCAGCGACGAGTGCTATTCAGAGATCTACTTCGGCCAGGAACCGCCCCTGGGCGGACTGCAGGCCGCTCAGGCCCTGGGCCGCACCGATTTCCGGCGCCTGATCGCCTTCACGAGCCTGTCCAAGCGCAGCAACGTGCCCGGCATGCGCTCAGGCTTCGTGGCCGGGGATGCCAATCTGATCAAGCAGTTCCTGCTTTACCGCACGTACCACGGCAGTGCCATGAGCACCGTGGTGCAGCGCGCCAGCATCGCGGCGTGGAACGACGAGGCGCACGTGGCGGCCAATCGCGCGCTGTACTGGCAGAAGTTCGACGCCGTGACGCCCCTGCTGGCCGAGGTCCTGCAGGTGCGCCTTCCCGACGCAGGCTTCTATCTCTGGGCCGCCGTGCCGGGGGGCGACGATGTGGCCTATGCCCTGGGCTTGCTTGCTCAATACAATGTGTCGGTGCTCCCGGGCAGTCTGTTGTCCCGCACCGCCCACGGCTCCAACCCGGGCTCGGGCCGCATCCGCATGGCCCTGGTGGCCAGCCTCGACGAGTGCCTGGAGGCGGCGCACCGCATCCACCAGTTCACCAAGGAATACAGCCCATCATGAGCACCGCCCAGCTGCAAGCCCTCATTGACTTGGCCTGGGAACAACGCACCCAGATCAACGCCCTGAACGCCCCGGAGGTCCGCGAGGCGGTGGAACACGTGATCGCCGACCTCAACAAGGGCCGCATCCGCGTGGCCGAACGCCAGGGCGTGGGTCGGTGGCAGGTCCATCAATGGGTGAAGAAGGCCGTGCTGTTGAGCTTTCGCCTGAACGACAACCAGATCATGCGCGCTGGAGACCTGGGTTTCTTCGACAAGGTCAAGACGAAGTTCGCCCACCTGGACGAAGCCCAGATGCGCGAAACCGGTGTGCGTGTGGTGCCCCCGGCTGTGGCGCGGCGCGGCAGCTTCGTGGGCAAGGGCGTGGTGCTGATGCCGTCCTACGTCAACATCGGCGCGTACGTAGACGAGGGCACCATGGTGGACACCTGGGCCACGGTGGGCTCTTGCGCACAGATCGGCAAGAACGTGCACCTGTCCGGCGGCGTGGGCATCGGCGGTGTGCTTGAGCCCCTGCAGGCCAACCCCACCATCATCGAGGACAACTGCTTCATCGGAGCGCGCTCGGAGGTCGTGGAAGGCGTGATCGTGGAAGAGAACTCGGTCATCAGCATGGGCGTGTACATCGGCCAAAGCACCAAGATCTACGACCGGACCACGGGAGAGGTTCACTACGGCCGGATCCCCGCAGGCTCGGTAGTGGTCAGCGGCAACTTGCCCTCGGCCGACGGCAAGTACAGCCTGTACTGCGCGGTGATCGTCAAGAAGGTCGATGCCCAAACCCGGGCCAAGACCAGCATCAACGAACTGCTGCGCTCCTGAAAGCCCCCTGGGCTGCGATCCCGCCCCAAGCCATGGCCGGCCACACGGAAGAGGTGCTGCGCCCGGCAGTGCTGCGTCAGGCGTCAGACATCTGCCTGACAAGCGGAGCGTCCATACCGTTCAAGATTGCCGGAGTATCGGCACCCCGGTCCGACCAGGTACTGACCCCGGCGCAGGTGCACTCTTTGCTCACGGAGGCGGTGTCGGCCGACCACTTGGTCGAACTTGACGCCACGGGGGAGCTGAGCATCAGGGTGGACCGGGTGGGCGTGGGGGTGTTCAGGCGGTCCGCGTTTCGACAAAGCGGCTCCATGGCCGCGGTCCTGCGCTGCGTCCCCAGGCAGATCCCGGCCCTGTCCTCCTTGGGGCTGCCCGCAGCGTTGGAGAGCCTCATCCTGGAGCGAAGGGGCCTGCTGCTGATGGCAGGGGCCACCGGCACCGGCAAGCGCACCACCCTGGCGGCCATGCTGGATCACCGCAACCAGAGCCTGCCCGGGCACATTCTCACCATCGAGGATCCGGTGGAGTTCCGCTTCACCCACAAGAAGTCGGTGGTGAATCAGCGCGAGGTCGGGGGTGACACCGCCTCACTGCGCGTAGCGCTGAAGAACGCCTTGCGTCAGGCGGCGGACGTGGTGCTGATCGGCGAGATCCGCGACCGCGAGACCATGTCCGCGGCCGTCTCCTACGCACTGTCAGACCACCTCGTGGTGGCCACCCTGCATGCCCACAACAGTTTCCACGCTCAGGGTCTTGTCCCGAGTTTGTGTGCCACGGATGCCCGCGCGGCATTGGTGATCGATCCTGCTGTTGGCCTCAAGGCCATCATCGCCCAGCGCCGCCTGCGTGGCCCTGTCGGCGGCCGTGCACCGGCCGTGGAAGTGATTGAAAACCAAGCTCATCTCCGAACTCATCGAGCGTGCGGACTTCAGCGGGGTCAAGCAAGCCATGGAACAGTCCATGACGGCCGGCTGTCGGACCTTCGAACAGGACCTCACCCGACTGGTGCAGTCCGGACCGGTGAGCCGCGACGCAGCACTGATGCATGCCGACTCCCCCGGCCACTTCGTATGGCGCTCGCAGCACGGGGCTGGTGGCAGCGCGCCGGTGGATGCGCCGGCCGCCCCCCTGACGGATGCGGCCGTTGCTCACGCCGCAAACCCGCCTGCGGATCAGGGGCCGGCGCCCCGTCGCTCGGACAGGGCACCAGCGCCCGAACCGGCGCCCCCACGCTCTGCGGAGCTCATTGGATGATGCGGGCCAGACCTTGGCCCGCGCCATGAGGCTCTTGGAGTTGATCGAGCGCAGCAGCGACCGCCTGGCAGAGGCGGCCGTGTCGTTTGGACACGGCACCACCAACGCCTTCGACGAGGCCGCATGGTTGACGCTATGGCGTCTGGGACTGCCGCTGGATGACCTGGACAGCGTGGCCGAGCACGAACTCGACATCGCACAATGCGCCGCCGTGGAGTTGCTGGTGACACAGCGCATCACGTCGCGCCAGCCGGCCGCCTACCTCACTGGCGAGGCCTGGCTGCAGGGCGTGCCCTTCTTCGTCGACCAGCGCGCCATCGTGCCGCGCTCGCTGATCGCCGAAGTGCTGTGTGCCGGTGTCATTGATGCCTGGCTGACCCCGGAAGGGGCAGGTCCACTCCGGATGCTGGACCTGTGCACCGGCAACGGCAGCCTGGCCGTGCTGGCGGCCCTGTGCTGGCCTGATGCGCAGGTCGACGGCACCGACCTGAGCGCCGAGGCACTGGCGGTGGCGCAGCGAAACGTCGCGCGCCACGCCCTGCAGGACCGGGTTCACTTGCGTCAGGGCGATGGCCTGGCCGCCGCCGAGGGCACCTATGACTTGATCCTGTGCAATCCGCCCTACGTCTGCCGCGCCTCGATGCACACCCTGCCCCCCGAGTACCGCGCCGAGCCGGCGTTGGCGCTGGACGGCGGCCTTGATGGCATGGACTTCATCCGCCCGCTCATGACCCAGGTCGCTGCTCACCTGAGGCCCGGGGGGGTGCTGGTACTGGAGATCGGCCACGAGCGGGTTCATTTCGAAGCGGCTTTTCCCACCCTGTCGCCGCTGTGGCTGAGCACCAGCGCCGGTGAGGATCAGGTGCTGCTGCTCACGCGTGAGGACCTCACGTCATGATCACGGTGCGCGATGTCACGCTGCGGCGAGGCGCGAAGGTGGTCCTGCAAGGCACCAGCTTGACGCTGAACCCGGGCGAGAAGGCCAGCCTGGTGGGCCGCAATGGTGCGGGCAAGTCCAGCCTGTTCTCACTGCTGACCGGCCGCCTGCACGCCGATGCGGGCGAGTTGGAGATTCCCCCGCGCTGGCAGGTGGGTGAGGTGGCGCAGCACATGCCGGAAACCGCGGACGGCGCCACCGACTTCGTGCTGGAGGGTGACCTGCCGCTGCAGCGCGCGCAGGGGGCGCTGCGGGCCGCCGAAGCCGCCGACGATGGTCACGCCATGGCTGAAGCCCATGCCGCCCTGGAGGAGGCCGGTGCCTTCGACGCTCGGGCCCGCGCGCAGGCCCTGCTGCTGGGCCTGGGCTTCAGGCCCACGCAGCTCGATGCGCCGGTCAACAGCTTCTCGGGCGGATGGCGCATGCGGCTGCAACTGGCGCGCGCGCTGATGTGCCCGGCCGACCTGCTGCTGCTGGACGAACCCACCAACCACCTGGATCTGGACGCGCTGGTGTGGCTGGAAGCCTGGCTGCAGCGCTACGCCGGCACCTTGGTGGTCATCAGCCACGACCGGGAGTTCCTGGACGCCGTGACCCGCGTGACCCTGCACCTGGACGAGTGCAAGGTGACGCGCTACGGCGGCAACTACACCGCCTTCGAGAGCATGCGCGCCGAGCGCATGTCGCAGGCCCAGGCCGCCTTCGACAAGCAGCAGGAGCGCATCGCCCACCTGCAGCGCTTCATCGACCGATTCAAGGCCAAGGCCACCAAGGCCAAGCAGGCGCAAAGCCGCGTCAAGGCCCTGGCGCGCATGGAGAAGCTGGCCCCGGTGCTGACGGCCGGTGACTTTGCCTTCGAGTTCCGCGAGCCGGTGAGCCTGCCCAACCCGATGCTGGCGCTGCGCGAGGTCGAGTGTGGGTACCGCGGCGCGGGCGGCGCGGGCGGCGATGGCGCAAAGGCAGCCGGGGGGCAGAAGACCACCGCCATCGTGCGCCACGTCACGCGCACCGTCATGGCCGGTCAGCGCATCGGCATCCTGGGGGCCAACGGCCAGGGCAAGTCCACCCTGGTCAAGACCATCGCCCGCGCCCTGCCGGCGCTGGGCGGCACGGTCACCGAAGGCAAGGGCCTGGCCGTGGGCTACTTCGCCCAGCAGGAGATGGACCTGCTGCACGCCGACGACACCCCGCTGCAGCTGATGACGCGCCTGGCCCGCGAGGCCGCGCCGCCGGGCACCGACACGCGCGAGCAGGCGCTGCGCAACTACCTCGGGCAGTTCCGCTTCGAGGGCGACATGGTGCAGCAGCCGGTGGGCACCTTGTCGGGCGGCGAGCGCGCCCGGCTGGTGCTGGCCACCATCGTCTGGCAGCGGCCCAACCTGCTGCTGCTCGACGAGCCCACCAACCACCTGGACCTGAACACGCGCGAGGCGTTGTCGATCGCCCTCAACGAGTTCGAAGGGACGGTGCTGCTGGTCAGCCACGACCGCGCGCTGCTGCGCGAGGTGTGCGACGAGTTCTGGCTGATCACGCGTGGCGGGGTCGAGCCCTTCGACGGCGACCTGGACGACTACCAGCGCTGGTTGCTGGAAGTGAGCCGGGCCGTGGCGCGCGGGCAAGAGATTCCCAAGCCCGGCGGAACGCCCGGCACCGTGAGCGGTTCAGCAGGCGCCGCGCCCACACGCGCACCCGCACCCGCAGCCACCCCGCCCGGCGCCCGCGCGAGCACGGCAGCAGCATCTTCGGCCCCTGCATCCCGTCGGGTGGGCGTCGAGGCATCACCCCAGGCGCCGTCCGCCCTCTTGGGCAGGCCGGGACCACCGGGAGGATCCACCCCCGCGCTGCCCTCCCATGAACGCGGCGCGGAAGACCGCAAGGCCCGGGCCCAGGCGCGGCAGCGCCTGGCAGACGCCACGCGCCCCATGCGCCACGAGATCGCGCAGATCGACAAGCGCCTGGAGAAGCTGGGACAGGAGCGCTCGGCCGCCGAGACGACGCTGTCCACGGGCGGCGCCAGCCCGGCCGCGATTGCCGATCTGGGCCGCAGCCTCAACCACATCGCCGCCGAAACGGCCATGCTCGAAGAACGCTGGTTGCAGCTGCAGGAGCAGATCGAGGCCTTGCAGGCTGCAGCGGTCTGAGGGGTCTGCCAGGCGCTGGCATGGAGACGGCGGGCCCGCTGCCCAGCGCCATGCCGTGCGATGGCTCAGCGGTCTGCAAGCAGGCGCAGCATCAACTCCACCCGGGCCTGGGCAGGCGTGAGCAAGCCTGCCGAGGGCAGTTGGCAGCCCCCTCCTTCGACGATGCCGCCGCCAGGGCAGCGCGTCGCACGCAGGACAGGAACCCCCTGCGCCTGCGCCAGAACAAGGGCAACCTCCAGGTCCCCGTGGACCGAGCCGTTGCCGGTGCAGGCCACCACCAGCCCCTGAACGCCGGCAGCAAGCAGCGCGTGCACCGCTCGCGGTCCGGCTCCCGCATGCGTCGCCACGATTTCCACCCAGGGCCACACCGCATCGTCCGTCAGGTGCGGTGGAGGCCCTGCTTCGGGCACAGGCCAGGGCCGGTAGCGTCGCAGCCGCCCTTCGACCAATTGACCCACCGGCCCGGCATCGCCCGCAGCAAAGGCGTCCGCGCGATAGCTGTGCACCTTGCGCACCTCCAGCCCCGCCCAGACCCACCCGGCCAACGCCAACAGCACGCCGCAAGAGGAGGGTTCTGCCGCCAGCGTGATGGCATCGAGCAGGTTCTGCGGCCCGTCGGCCTGCAGCGAGGTGGCAGGCCGCATGGCCGCCGTCAGCACCACAGGCTTGAGGTGCAGCGCCGGCCCCACCGTGCGGTGCAGCAGCCATGCAGTCTCTTCCAGGGTGTCGGTCCCGTGCGTGACGACCAGGCCCTTGACCTCGGGTCGCGCCAGATGGGCACGCACCCGTTCCACCAGGCGGGCCCAGAGCGCGTGGCTCATGTCCTTGCTGTCCACCTGGGCCAGTTGCTCCGCCTCCACGGGCCAGGCCGTGAGCCCGGGCACCGCCTGCACCAGCTCCCGCACGCCTCGCTGTGCCGAGGCGTAGCCCAGGTTGTCCGTGGCAGTGGCCGCCACACCGGCGATGGTGCCGCCCGTGGCCAGCACGACGATGCGCCGCACGTGCGCATCTGCCGCTGCTGAGGCCAGGTTCATGGCGTCTTCATCGCGCCCCGCGCCTGTGCTTGCCACGAACGTCCTTTCTGGATAAAAATACAGTGACTGGATAAATGAACAAGACGCCCCATGTTGGACGACACCCCGAAGCTGACCGACCGCCAGCAGCAGATCCTGGATCTCGTGCTGAGCGCCATCGAGCGCACCGGCGCCCCGCCCACCCGGGCCGAGATCGCCGCCGAACTGGGGTTCAGATCGGCCAACGCCGCCGAGGAGCACCTGAAGGCCCTGGCACGCAAGGGCGTGATCGAACTGGTGGGCGGCACGTCTCGCGGCATCCGCTTGAAGTCTGACACATTGCGCGCCCTGAACGAGGCCCGCGCCAACCCCTACGGCAGGCAGTTTTCGCTACCTCTGCCGGGATTTGCACAGCTCAGCTTGCCGCTCGTGGGCCGGGTCGCCGCCGGCAGTCCCATCCTGGCGCAGGAGCACGTCGATCGAACCTACATGGTGGAAGCCACCATGTTCCAGCGCAAGCCCGACTACCTGCTCAAGGTGCGCGGCATGAGCATGCGCGACGCCGGCATCATGGACGGTGACCTGCTGGCCGTGCAGAAGGCCCGCGAGGCCAAGACCGGGCAGATCGTCGTGGCGCGCTTGGGCGACGAGGTGACGGTCAAGCGACTGCGCAAGACCAAGCATCACATTGAGCTGATCCCGGAGAACCCGGACTTCAGCACCATCGTGGTGGCGCCCGACGACAGCAGCTTCGAACTCGAAGGCGTCGCCGTGGGCCTGATCCGCAACACGATGCTGATCTAGCGGATAGCTGAATGCCGCCGCGACGCTGCGGCGTCAGCCACCCAGGTAATCTGCCTTGCCCACGGGCACGCCAGCGTGGCGCAGCAGCGCATACAGCGTCATGGCGTGGAAGTAGAAGTTGGGCATGGCGTTGTGCTTCAGATACTCCTCGCCCTGGAAGCGCAGCACATCGCCGTTGCGCTTGACCAGCTGGATCTCCCGGGCCTCGGAGCCGTCGATCTGCGCGGGCTCGAAGGACGCCACATAGTCAATGGTCTTGTGGATGCGCGCACGCAGGTCATCCAACGTGACCTCGTCGTCGGCCCACTTGGGCGGCTCCTGGCCGGCCAGTCGAGCCATGCAGCCCTTGGCGGCATCGCTGGCGATCTGGATCTGCCTGGACAGCGGGAACATGTCAGGCGCCAGCCGCAGGCCCAGGTAGTTCGCAGGGTCAAAACTCCGCGCCTGGGCATGGGCCTCGGCCTTGTCCAGCCAGTTCAGCATGTTGCGCAGCAGGCGCTGAAAGATCGGCGCGCTGGCCGAGTGCATCGAGATGCTCATCGTGTTGTTTCCTGTGTCGATTCCCGTCCGGCCCGGATCACCCTGGGGCAGCACACGAGCGCGTGAAGAGAGCTTGCCACGCCAACATCCTACCGTTGCGCCCGACAGGCCCGGGTCACGGCACTCGCTGAGGGCAAAATCTCTTGTCATTTCGCACTTCATCACGTCTACCTGGGGCCGTCGGGTCATGAACCTGCAGGCGGCGCCGGCACCCGCAACCCCGCACTCCATGAACGTCATCATCCTCGACGACTACCAGGACGCCGTGCGAAAACTGCCTTGCGCGGCCCTGATGGAACCCTTGCATGCCAAGGTATTCACGAACACGGTCAAAGGCATCGGCCAGTTGTCGGTGCGCCTGCGCGACGCCGAGGTGCTGGTGCCCATCCGCGAGCGCACCCACTTCCCACGCCAGCTGCTGGAGAAGCTGCCCAGGCTGAAACTGATTTCTCAGACCGGCAGGGTCGGCTCCCACATCGACGTGCAGGCTTGCACCCAGTTGGGCATCGCGGTGGCCGAAGGCGTTGGCTCGCCCGTGGCGCCGGCGGAACTGACCTGGGCGCTGATCATGGCGGCCATGCGCCGGCTGCCGCAGTACATCGGCAACCTCAAGCACGGTGCCTGGCAGCAAAGCGGACTGAAGGCCGCCTCCATGCCTGCCAATTTCGGTGTCGGCATGGTCCTGCGGGGCAAGACCCTGGGCATCTGGGGCTACGGCAAGATCGGGCAGCTGCTGGCCGGCTACGGCCGCGCCTTCGGCATGAAGGTGGTGATTTGGGGGCGGCAAGCTTCGCGCGACAAGGCAGTGGCCGACGGGTTCGATGCCGCACCGAACCGGGAAGCCTTCTTCTGCAACTGCGACGTGATCTCCGTGCACCTGCGCCTGAACGACGCCACGCGGCACATCGTCAACGCCGAGGACCTGGCGCGGATGAAGCCCACGGCCCTGTTCGTCAACACCTCGCGGGCCGAGTTGCTGCAAGACGGCGCACTCGTCGCCGCACTCAACCGCGGACGCCCCGGCATGGCAGCGGTGGACGTCTTCGAGAGCGAACCCATCCTGCAGGGCCACCCCCTGCTGCGCCTGGAAAACGCGGTGTGCACGCCGCACCTGGGGTATGTGGAGCAGGACAGCTACGAGCTGTACTTCCGCGCCGCCTTCGAGAACGTGGTGAACTTCATCGGCGGCGAGCCCACGAACCTCGTCAACCCCGAGGCATTGAAGGTCAAGCGCTGATGGACGAGCCCGGTGCCGCCACGCCGAGTCCGCTCACACAGGCCCGCGCCGCCCCGCGCTCGGCGGCAGACCTGTTCTTCGCCTTCAACCGCCTGTCGTTGCAGGGCTTCGGGGGCGTGCTGCCCGTGGCGCAGCGCGAGCTGGTGGATCGCTGCGGCTGGCTCACCCGGTCCGAATTCGTGGAACTCCTGTCGCTGGGGCAGATCCTGCCGGGGCCGAACATCGTGAACATGGCGCTGATGTTCGGGGACCGGCACTTTGGCTGGCGCGGTGCCGCCGCGGCCGGCGCCGGACTGCTGCTGGCGCCGCTGGCCATCGTGCTGGCCCTCACACTGATGGCGCGGCAGGCCGCGGGCTCGCCTGAGGTCACGGGTGCCTTGCGCGGGATGAGCGTGGTGGCCGCGGCACTGGTGCTGTCCACGGCCTGGAAGGTCTCGGGCACCTTGAAGTCCAACCGCATGGGGCGCCTGTGGTGTGCCTTGCTGGCGGCGGCCACGGTGCTCGCCGTGGGCGTGCTGCGCTGGCCCATGGCCGGCGTGCTGGCCGCCCTGGTGCCGCTGTCCTGGGCGCTGGCGTGGTGGAAGCTGCGGCCTTGAACGCTTTCTGGTTCGGTACGCTGGGGCTGGGCCCGACCGACTGGGCAGGTCTGTTCATCCACTTCACCATGCTTTCGCTGCTGGCGGTGGGCGGCGCCATCACCACGGTGCCGGACATGCATCGCTATGTGGTGGTGCACAAGGATTGGCTGAGCGACGCCCAGCTCAGCGCTTCGGTGGCTCTGGCCCAGGCGGCCCCTGGCCCCAACGTGCTGTTCGTGGCCGTCATCGGCTTCAATGTCGCCGGCATGGTGGGCGTGCTGGCCACCCTGGGCGGCAGCCTGCTGCCCTCGGCAGCGCTGGCCATCGCCGCCGGGCGTTACGGGCGCGATCGCCAGGAACGACGCGCGGTCCGGGCATTCACGCAAGGCCTGGCGCCCCTGACCATCGGGTTGCTGGTGGCCACGAGCTGGATCCTGACCGACCCCACGCGACACCACGGTGGAACCTGGGTGTTGTTCGCGGCGACGCTGGCTTGGATGTTGCGCACCCGCTTCAGCCCGCTGTGGCCCATCGCCGCTGGAGCGGTGGCGGGCGTGTGCGGCTGGGTCTGATCAGCCCTTGGTGCCGAAGATCTTGTCGCCCGCATCTCCCAGGCCGGGAATGATGTAGCCCACCTCGTTGAGGTGGCTGTCCACGGCTGCGGTCCAGCAGCGAACGTCGGGGTGGGCGGCCTCCAGGGCGCGGATGCCTTCGGGTGCGGCCACCAGCACCAGGGCGCGCACGTCCTTGCAGCCGCGCGCCTTGAGCAGGTCGACGGTGGCAATCATCGAGCCGGCGGTGGCCAGCATGGGGTCCACGATCAGCGCCGTACGCTCCTCCAGCCGGCCCACGAAGTTCTCGTAGTAATGGCGCGGCTGCAGGGTGTCGTGGTCGCGGCTCAGGCCCACCACGCTCACCTTGGCGTTGGGCACCATCATCAGCACGCCGTCCAGCATGCCCAGACCGGCACGCAGGATGGGCACCACCGTGACCTTCTTGCCGGCGATGCGGTCCACGTCGACCGGGCCGCTCCAGCAGTCGATGCCATGCTTCTCCAGCGGAAAGTCGGCCGTGGCTTCACAAGTCAGCAAGGCGGCGAGTTCGCCCGTGATCTCACGGAACTTCTTGGTCGAGATGTCGGCTTCGCGCAGCAGGCCGACCTTGTGCTTGACCAGGGGGTGGCGGACGTCGATGACAGGCATGGGGCCTTGTATGGATGCCTCCCGGCGAAAGGTGCAAATACGCATCACGTTGTGAAGAAGGCGGCTGCTGACTTGTATCCGGCCTTGTTTGTGGTTAACGCTGAGTGCCCAGCGCTGCCCACGGAGTCCGATGCAATCCGCTGACAAGCTTCTCTTCTCCGCGTCGGACTGGTGTAGTCCGTGCACCCATTCAGGTTTGGCTTGTCCCGGTCCGACCTGCTTCACATCACTTCGCTTCGTTGCGGCCTCATCGCCTTCAAAGGCTTGCCATACCCTTTCCTTTTGGTTGGTTGGTTGGTTGATCTCTTGGGTCGCCGCTTTGCTCAGGCCGCCTGTGGCCTGAAGCGGCGGCAACCCCGCTGGTGATCCGCTTGCTTGGCCGTGACCGCCCAGATCACGCACGCCTTCTTGCCCGCCTGCGCCACCATCACCATGTTGCCCTTACGCCTGGCCTGGAGCTGCCCCAGCCACGCGCAGGACTCGCGCCCAGACTTGAGGGCACTGGCTGGACCCCTCGTGGCAATGGCCGCCGTGGCCGCCGGAAGACCCACGCCCGGTTTCTGCGCCATGCGCTGCATGTTCTTGTCAGCGCGCAGTCGCTGCGCAAGCCGCGCTTCAATCGCCTTGGTGTCCTTGGCCGGGCCCTTGTCCCGCCGCATCGGCTCACGAAGGCTGTCAATCCGTATGGCGGTATGTCCCCCAGCAGCGCCTCCAGCGCCGCCTTGATCTCTGCAAACAACGCGTTCTTCCCACGCGCAAACGTCGCCCCCGAATTCGCAGAGCAACCCGCGCAGCGCATTGCTCTGCATGGACTTCATCTTCATGTGCAATTCACGCTGGCAGTGCAGCACCAGCGTGGCCTGCTGCTCCATTGTCTTCATCCCTGCGAACTTCGTGCCCGGCTGCCGGATCGCCACCCGGATCGCACGTGCATCGGCGGCATCGGTCCTGTTGTCGCCCACGGAGGGCCGCACCGCGTTGGCGCGAATCAGCCGCACGCTGTGACCCTGCTGCGAGAGCTGACGAGCCCGGTGACAGGCGTCACCCCATGCCTGCATGCCGATCTGGCAGGGCACTCGGTTCGCAGAGTACACCAGCACCTGGGCCCGCTTGAGTTGCTGATTGACGATCTCGCCGCTGCTCATGTCCACCGTATGCAACTGGAACACGCTCCTGGCAATGTCCAGCCCGCACACCTGAGGGCCGTCGACCTTGCCAATGACTTGCCCCGCGCTCATGGGCGATGTCCCAGGCGTAGTTGGAACTTCAGGCGGCGGTTTCCGCCGGTGAGTTCGAGAGAATCGAGCTTGCCAACTTGAAACCCTGAACCTGAAGGATGGAAACCGCCATGAAGGAATGTAAGGCCAAGCGTGCCGGCA
>JBJTZN010000043.1:0-11812 GCA_046087245.1 Rubrivivax sp. | reverse complement strand
CTGGACATCGAACCCATCATCTCCACGAGCACCCAGCCTACAGGCGCACAGGCTCATGCGAAGAGCCAGTGGCGCGGCGAGTTCCAGCGAAGAGCAGCATCGAACATCCCCCTGCACGGCCGGCCCGGTGAGTCCGGGTCTGTGGGCCAGATGACAGCCCCTGCGGTGTGCAGAGCTGCAAGCGTGAGAGGCTAACCGAGCCCTTGCCAGCACCGGCATCGGGCTTTCCCGGGGCCGTGGGGCGCGCTCACTCCGCTACGAACACCACCGCCGTGCGTGCCGGCACGCTGAAGGTGGCGCTGCGCGCATCCCAGGTGGCCTGCGTTGCGCGGCGGTCCGCGGCGCTGAGGGCGGCGAGCACGGGGTGCAGGGTCAGGGCCTGGCCGGTGAGCTCGGGCGCGGCGATGCGGTGGGCCACGGTGTCGGCGTTGATGAGGTAAGCCAGGCGGCTGAAACCCGCACCGGGGTAGCCGCGGCCGTCGATGTGCGCGCCCACCACAGCGCCCACCGCAGTGCCCACCGCAGCGCTTGCCGCGGCGCCCACCACAGCGCCTTCCGCCGGCCCGGTGTTCAGGAAACGCAAGCGCCCGGCGATGTCCTCGGTGCTGCGCAGGCGCAGCAAGGTGGTGCTGCTGCGGATGCGCAGCAGGTCCAGGAAGGCCTCGCGCGTCCAGGCGATCTCGGCCGCCGTGGGCTTGAGGGCGGGGTCGGCCAGGCGCGGGGCCATGAGCGGCCAGCTGCCCTCGTTGTCCTGGCGCGGCGGCAGGCCGGCGCCGAAGCCGTTGTCGGTGAAGGTCCAGTCGATGCGGTTGAACCAGTCGCCCGAGTCGTAGCTGTTGCGGTCCAAGCTCTTGCTGCGCAGCATCTCCTGGCCGGCGTGGAAGTAGGCGATGCCCTGACTCAGGGCCACCACGGCGTTGGCCAGGTGCTGCACGCGGGCGCGCTCTTCGCGCGGGGTGCTCAGCGGCAGCTTGAAGGCCAGCAGGTCGAACAGGGTCTGGTTGTCATGGTTCTCGGTGTAGTTCACCACCTCGCCAGGCTGGCTGGCGTAGCCCGCGGGCTGGCCGGCATACATCACCTGCTCGGCAGGCAGGTCCGGGCCGCGCCCGGTGGGGATGGGCACGCCGCGCACGGTGCCGGCCAGCGCCACGCGCACCAGGCGGGCCGCGTGCAGCAGGTCTTCGGCGCTGCCCGCCTGCCCGGCGGCGCGCGCGGCCTCGTTGGGGTCCAGGTGCAGGCCGCTCACCCAGCCCTGGCGCGTCACCTGCTCGGGCCCGGTGTCGCAGCAGCCGCCGCCGCGCACGGCGTCGCGCCCGCGGTCGCTGAAGGTGGCGATGCCGGTGCCGTTGAGCACGCCCTGCGCGGCCTGCTCGAAGCGCGCGCCGTCCTTGATCTCTCCGAAGTTCCAACCCTCGCCGATCAGGTGGATGTGCCGGCCGGCGGCGGTGTCCACGGCGCGCTGCAACTGCTCCATGGCCGCCCGCGGCTGGTGGCCCATGAGGTCGAAGCGGAAGGAGTCGATGCGGTAGTCGCGCGCCCACACCGCGGCCGAATCGATCATGAGCTTGCCCATCATCAGGTGCTCGGTGGCGGTGTTGTCGCAGCAGGTGGAGCGCTCGACCTCGCCCTGGGCATCGAGCCGGTGGTAGTAGCCGGGCACGATGCGGTCCAGCACCGATTTCGGGTGCTGGCCCGAGGCGGTGGTGTGGTTGTAGACCACGTCCATCCCCACGCGCAGCCCGGCGCGGTGCAGGGCCTGCACCATGCGGCGGAACTCGACGATGCGTCGCGTGCCATCGGCCGCGTCGCTGGCGTAGCTGCCTTCGGGCACGGTGTAGTGCCAGGGGTCGTAGCCCCAGTTGAAGCAGTCGCTGCCGCGCGTGGGCTCCAGCAGGGCCTGCACCTGCGGGCCACCGGGGTGGGCGCGCGCTGCGGCGGCCAGGGCGGCGGGGTCGGGGCCCACGCACCCCTGCTCGGGCACCGAGGCGATGTCGAAGACGGGCAGCAGGTGGATGTCGGTCACGCCGGCGGCGGCCAGGCGCGCCAGGTGGCGCATGCCGTTGGAGCCGGTGTCGGTGAAGGCGAGGTACTTGCCGCGGTGCGCAGGCGGCACGCTGCCGTCGCCGACGGAGAAATCGCGCACATGCAGTTCGTACAGCACCAGGTCGGTGGCGCTGAGCACACGACGCGGGCGCTCGGTGGCGTCCCAGCCCTGGGGCTTGAGCGCGGGGTCGTCCAGGTCCACCACCAGCGCGCGCTGCGAATCGGCGTTCAGCGCCAGCGCGTAGGGGTCAGTCACGCGGTTGCGCACCAGCCCCTTGCCCTGCACATGCACGTCCACCAGATAGGCGTAGTGCCGGCCGGCCAGATCGGCAGGGTGCAGGTGGTGCCAGGCACCGGTGGCGGCGTCGCGGCGCAGGGGCAGCAGTTCGCTGGCCGGGGCCTGCGCTGCGGGGTACAGGCACAACTGCACCTGGCGCGCGGTGGGCGCCCAGAGCTTGAAGCCGGTACGGCGGCCGGCCGTCGCGGAGGCCGGGGCGGTGGCGGGTGCCGCAGGCACCGCGGTGGGGGATGCAGCGGCCCCCGGCGGGCCCTTGACCCGGACCTGCGCGCCCAGGTCCTCCAGCGCAGCCGCGGGGGCGTACAGGGCGTCCAGCACCCCGGCCACCTGCACCTGGGTGGCCTCCAGCACGCGGCCCAGGGCGTCTTCCCGCGTCAGCACCACCTGATCGCGCAGCAGGCCGGGCAGGGCTGACAGATCAGACGCGCGCACCGCCAGGGTGGGGCCGGGGCCGATGTGGCTGAAGCGGCGGGTGGCAGCGGTTTCGGCCCCGGGCGGCACGACTTGCAAGCTCAGGGCCCCATCGCTGCCGGCCACGCGGTCGCCCGGGGCCACGAGCAGCAGGCCCTGCCGGGAGTGGTGCAGCCGGAAGCGGCCCTCGGCGGGCACGCCGGCCCAGCGCAGGCGGCTGCCGTCCAGCCAGGCAGCGCGGGCGGCGCTGTAAGCCTGCGGCAGGGGCAGGGCCCGCTGCAGCAGTTGCTCGTGCGGGCCGTCGCAGTCGGCCAGCGCGGCCGGCGCCACGGTGCCCGCGCCCGCGCCCGCGCAAACAGCGGCCAGCAGGAGCCCTGCCGCCAGGCCCCGCGCCCGCGCCTGCGCCATCACCATCCGCAGGGGGCGGGCCTGCCTCGGCATCCAGGGATCGGGAGCAAGGGCGTGGGGTGCTGGCAGGTGGACGGTCATGGGCGGGCCTGGACGCGGCGCAATCCCGCATGCTATCGAAGGAAGCCAACCGGACCGGCGGCGCGGCGGTTCGACTACATTTCCTGCGGCCCCTGCCTGACGCTTCGCACCCCTTCCATGCCCGCGCCACTCCTGCGCCTTGCACCCACCCGGTGGCATGCCGTCTGGGCGGCATCGGTCCTGTGGTTCGCAGGGGCCGGGGCCGCTGCGGCCGCCGCCGTACCGCCCTTCGACGCCACGCCCGTGCCTCAGCGCGCCGCGGCCTCGGCGCACCTGCCGCCGCACTGGGACCGGGGCGCGTTCATGGAGATCTTCGTACGCGCCTACCAGGACAGTGACGGCGACGGCATCGGCGACCTGCGCGGCCTGATCTCGCGGCTGGATTACCTTAAGGACCTGGGCATCCGCGGCCTCTGGCTGATGCCGGTGACACGCAGCGCCGACCGCGACCACGGCTACGCCACCACCGATTTCCGCGACATCGAACCCGCCTACGGCACGCTGGCCGACTTTGACGAACTGCTCAGACAGGCGCATGCACGGGGCATGGGGGTGATCATCGATTACGTGATCAACCACGCCTCGCACCAGCACCCCGCCTTCCAGGAAGCGCTCCAGGGGCCGGACAACCCCTGGCGCGACTGGTTCGTGTGGGCACAGGACGCGCCCCGGGGCTGGGACATCTGGGGCAAGAACCCCTGGTACCACGCGGCGGCCCAGCCCTGGGCATGGACGGGCGAACTCAAGGATCTGCCGCCCGCCCCGCCAGGCGCGCAGGGCTTCTACTTCGGCACCTTCGGCCCGCACATGCCCGACTTCAACATGCGCAAGCCCGAGGTGGTGAACTACCACATGGACTCCCTGCGGTTCTGGCTCAACCGCGGGCTGGACGGCTTTCGGCTGGACGCCGTGCCGCACCTGATCGAGAACAACGCCCAGGACTGGAACGACCAGCCCGAGAGCCGCCGCCTGAGCCGGCAACTGCAGGACGTGATCCGCGCCTACCCGAACCGCACCGTGGTATGCGAGGCCACGGCCGAACCCCAGGCCTACGGTGACCCGGCCGTGTGCGGCGGGGCCTTCGCCTTCGGCTACGTGCACCACTTCGTGAAGGCGGCGCGGGGCGATGCGGAGTCCGTCACGGAGCTGGCGCGGTACTACCGCACCGCGCGGCCCACCATGGCCACCTTCGTCTCCAACCACGACCGCTTTGCCGGCCTGCGCCTGTGGGACCAGGTGGATGGCGACGCCGCGCGCTACAAGCTCGCGGCCGCGGGCTACCTGCTGCAGCCCGGCACGCCCTACATTTACTACGGTGAGGAGGTGGGCCAGGCCGGGGTGAACACGCTGGAAGGCGACCTGCCGCTGCGCGGGCCCATGAGCTGGCAGCCCGACGCGGCCGGCGCCGGCTTCACGCGCGGCGCGCCCTTCCGGCCGGTGGCGCCCAACGTGCTGACACACAACGCACAGACCCAGGCCCGGGACCCGCACTCCATCCTGGCTTTCTACAAGGCCATGCTGGCGCTGCGCAACACGCGGGCCTCGATCGCGCGCGGCAGTTTCGAGCACTCCTTCGCCGACGGGCTGGTGCTGGGCTTCCAGCGTCGGCTGCAGGGCGAGCGCACGGTGGTGCTCATCAACTACGGCACCGCGCCGGCCCGGGTGCGCGTCCCCGATCTGCCGCCCGGCCAGGCCTTGCGCAGCGCCCACCCGGCCGGCGGCGCGCTGGCCGCCCGCGTGGGCCGCGATGGCAGCGCCACCCTGCAGCTGGCGCCGCTGTCGGTGCGGGTGTTCGATGTGGCTGCGGCGCCCGCCCCGGTGCAGGCCGGGCAGCGGCCGGCCCGCAGCCACGAGGGGGCTGCCCGACCGAAGCCGCGCCCGGGCCAGCCCGGTTGAGGGGGAACCGCCCAGACCCATCAGGTTGAGACCCCTCAAGAGCCTTGCGCCGCCCATGCCTAGAGTGCAGTGACTGTGCGGGCGCTGGTGCAAGTGGCGGCCCGCACTCGCCACGATCTTGAACACCGAAGGTGGGAATTGACCAACATCCGATGGAAGGCCCGGGCCAACGGGGGCGGCTTGCAGCGGCCGCCGCTGAACCTGTTTGACGAGGCGCCGGTGGGCCTGTTCACCGTGGACCGCCGGCTGGTGGTGCGCCGGGCCAACGAGCAAGGGCGGCGCCTGCTGGGGGTGCACCGACGCAGCGCAGCCGTGGGCCGCCGCCTGCTGGACGGGCTGGACGAGGCAACGGGGCAGCGCCTGGTGAAGGCCGTGTCCTTGCTGGCCCCGGCCGACGGCATGTCCATGGGAGAGGTGAGTTGGACACACGACCCGGGTGACCCGCGGGTGGTGCGCGTGGAGGCTCGCGCCCGGCCCAGGGGCGACGACGTGCTGCTGGCCTTCATCGACGTGACCGATGCCCGTGCACAGGCCGACAGCGCCGAGCACCGCGCGCAGCACGACGGCCTGACCGGCCTGCCCAACCGATCGGCCATCCTGGATCGCTTGATGCACGGGCTGGAAGCCGCCCGGGCCGGTCAGTGGCGAGTGGCGGTCATGTTCATCGACCTGGACCACTTCAAGGGGCTGAACGACACCCTGGGCCATGAGGCGGGCGACGGCCTGCTGTGCGAGGTGGCCGGACGCTTGCGCAGCGCGCTGCGGGGCCAGTGCGTGGCGGCACGCCTGGGCGGCGACGAGTTTCTCGTGCTGCTGCCTGCGCTGCGGCCCGCCGACGATCCGGCGGCGCTGGCCGATGACTTGCTGGCCCGCCTGAGGCAGCCGCTGCAACTGGCGGGCAAGGAGGTGCGCCCGTCGGCCAGCGTGGGGGTGAGCCTGTTCCCGGCCGACGGCACCGACGCCAAGACCTTGCTGCGCCTGGCCGATCTGGCGCTGTACCGCGCCAAGCGGGACGGCCGCAACACCGTGCGCTTCTACGAGGCCGGCATGGACGCCGACGCCCAGCGCCGACCGCGTCTGCACTCGGAGCTGGAGCAGGCCCTCGCGCGCAGCGAGTTGCGGCTGCACTACCAGCCGCAACTGGCGCTGGCCACCGGCCGCATCGCGGGCATGGGTGCCCTGCTGCGCTGGGTCCACCCCCAGGAGGGCTTGCTGCGCCCGGAACGCTTCATTCCGATGGCCGAGGACACCGGCCTGATCCACCCCATCGGCGAGTGGGTGCTGAAGACGGCCGTGAAGCAACTGCAGCAATGGCGCGGGCACGGCTTCGAACAGTTGCGCCTGTCCGTGAAGGTGTCGCCGCGGCAACTGGAGCAGCCGGGCATCGACACCCTGGTGGGTGAACTGATCCGGCGCGAGGAGCTCCCCGCCGGCTTGCTGCAGTTGCAGGTGGCCGAGTCCGCACTGGCTGCGGGATCGGTCAAGGTCTTCGAGGCCCTGGGGGCGCTGCGGCGCGTGGGCGTGAGCCTGGCGCTGGACCGGTTCGGCACGGGGGCTTCCAGCCTGGCGGACCTGCCGCGGGTGATGCCCGATGTCGTGAGGGTGGACCGCTCGCTGGTGGCACGGCTGCCCGACGCCGCCGACGGACGTGCGCTCGTGACGGCCATCGTCGCGCTGGCCCGGCCACTGGGCCTGAAGGTGCTGGCTGACGGGGTGGAAACCGCGGAACAGAAGGTCTTCCTGCAGGGCATCGGCGTGGACGAGATCCAGGGACACGTCGCCGGTTTTCCCATGCCGGCCGAGGAGGCCACCGAGCGTCTGTTCACGTCTGTTCAGCCACATGGCTTGATGCGAGCCTGAGTTGCTGGCTCACGTTGTGAGCCACTGAGCGTCGACACTGGCTCCGCCGGGGACGTCCCGGCGCCTGCCCAGGACCTTGCCATGTCGCAGCTCGCCCTCGCTCTGGACCCCAGCCCCGCCGCATCCTGGGCCCTGCCCGAAGGAGCCGCCAGCGCCGGCCCCCGCACCGGCCACGCGCCGCCGGATGGGCCGGGGCTCCACACGGGCGTGCGCACCGGCTTCGAGGCCGAGGGACGCCGCATCGGGTGGGAACATGCCCGCCACCAGATTACGCCGCCAGCGGACCACCTGCACCTGCACCACCCGGTGCGCCAGGGCTGGGAGGCCGGTCGTGCCGCGCTGGCCGGGCGCGCGCTGGCGCCCACGCGGGCGGCCCGCCTGTGGCTGGACCTGCGGCTGCAGGCCTGGCTGCGCGGCCGGGCCTTCGAGGAGTTGCTGGTCACGCCGCGCTTCGTGGCGCTGATCGATGTGCGCTGCTGCCCGGTCACCGGCGTGCTGCTGACGCAAGCCGCGCCAGGCGTCGAAGGCCCGGACGATGCCGTGGTGATGCCGCTGTACGAGCGCGCGGGCTGCGCCGTCGGCAACCTGGCCGTGGTGAGCCGGCAGGTGGCGCAGGCGCGCGCGGCGCTGAGCCTGCACGAGATGGCGCAGACCGTGCAGCGCCTGCAGCAGCCAGGCGCAGCGCCCCACGCGGCCGGGCTGGACCTCTGGGCGTGGCGCCGTCTGGCCGCGCTGACCAGCCTGGTCACCCCGCAAGACCATGCCAGCGCGGCCGCCCGGGCGCTGCTGGTGCTGCCGCCGCCCAGGGTGCGGGTGCTCAACCCGGTGCAGGCCCTGCAGGTGCTGCTCACGCAGGTGTTCGACGGTCCGGGCTACGCCAGGGAGCTCACCGACCTGGGGGCCCTGCTGCCCTGCGGCCCGGCCCGCAGGGCCTACTTCCTGTTCATGAGCGCGATGCTCGCGCGCCGCCTCTCGGCGCGCGGCGCCGTGCCGCCCGACCAGATGCGCGCAGCGATGGAACAGGCCTGGAGCCACCCGCTGGTGCTGCAGCGCTGGCAGGCCCTGGCCACCGGGCTGACACCGGCACAGTGCGAGCATCTGACGCGCCGGCTGGCGCAGCGGCGGGCCGCCGGGGCCGGGCGCAGCACCTGGCGCTGGATGGACGACCAGGCCGCCACCGACGGGTGGGCCCTGCAGACGCAGGGACGGGCCGGGGCTGAAGCCCCGATGCCACCCGTGAAGCGGCGCTGCCCGGCCGCTAGGGGGCGCCGTGCGTGACCAGCCGCTCCTTGATCTCCCGCTTCAGGATCTTGCCGTAGCCGGACTTCGGCAGCTCGGCCCAGAAGTGCCAGCGCTGGGGCCAGCGGTAGCGGGCGCTGCGGCCCTCCAGGTGGGCCCGCAGGGCGTGCTCGTCCAGGGCCTCGAAGCCGGCACGGCGCACCACCACCGCGGCACCGATCTCGCCCCACTTGGCATCAGGCAGGCCCACGATGGCCACCTCGGCCACGCCGGGGTGCATGAGCAGCACCTCCTCCACCTCGCGCGGGTAGACGTTGGAGCCGCCGCAGATGTACATGTCGGACTCGCGCCCGGTGATGTAGAGCAGGCTGCGCGCGTCCAGGCGCCCCAGGTCGCCGGTGTGGAACCAGCCGCCGCGCAGCGCCTTGGCCGAGGCCTCGGCGTTGTCGTGGTAACCGGCGAAGACAGCAGGGCCGCGGCAGCAGATCTCGCCGATCTCGCCTACAGGCAGGGGCGCTCCTGAAGCGTCCAGCACCGCCACCTCCATGCCGGTGCGCGGCCGGCCGCACGAGCCCACGTTCGCATCAGGATGCGAGTCGTCGGCATGGTGCATGTGACGCGGCAGCACCGTGATGCAGCCCGTCACCTCGCCCAGGCCGAAGTACTGCACCAGCACCGGCCCGAGCTTGCGCAGGGCACGCTGCTGGTCGGCGCGGTACATGGGCGCGCCGGCGTAGATCAGGAACTTGAGCGACGAATGATCGAACTCGTCTACCGCCGGGTGCTCCACCAGCAGCTTCACGATGGTGGGCACGGTGAACAGGTTGCTCACGCGGTGGCGCTCGATCAGCGCCCACACCACCGCCGGGTCCAGCTTCTCGCCTTCCAGCAGCACGGTGGGCGCGCCGCGCGCCACGTTCAGCAGCGCGTGGATGCCCGCGCCGTGCGATAACGGCGCCACGGCGATGGAGCAGTCGGTCTCATCGGTGCCGGGAATCAGGTCGGCCAGGTGGTTGGTGACGACGAAGGCCATCTGGCCGTGCGTCAGGATGCCGGCCTTGGGCCGGCCCGTGGTACCCGAGGTGTAGAAGAACCACAGCGGGTCATCGTGGGTGACGACTTCGTGCGCCGCGGCCTGCGAGGCGGCTTGATGCGGGTGCTGCGCCACCAGGTCTTCGCAGGCCAGCTCGCCCTCGCGCGGGTTGCCGATGGCGATGACGTGGCACAACGCGGGCGAGGCGGCGCGGGCCGCGTCCACGTGTGCGGGGAACACGTCTTCCGCGATCATGGCCACCGCCCCGCTGGACGCGGCGAGATAAGCCACCTCCGGCGGTGCCAGGCGGAAGTTCGTCGGCACCCACACGCAGCCCAGGCGGAAGGCCACCCAGCAGCTCTCGAACATCACGCGGTGGTTGCGCGAGTGCACGAGGATGCGGTCGCCCTTCCTCAGGCCCAGCGAGCGCAGCGCGGCGGTCATGGCCGCCACACGCTGCTCGATCTCGCCCCAGCTCCACCGCGCCTCGCCCTGGATCAGGCCGGCCCGGTGGGGAAAGAGCTGTGCCGTCTGGGTCAGCAACTGGGCGAGGTTGCTGGTCTGGGCGGCATGCATGCGGAGGTCCTTCAGCGCGCCGGGTTCGTACGGCCTTCGGCGCCCGGCGGCTTACGCCGCTTCCAGCACGCTCAGGTAATTGGCCACGGCCGAACCGCCCATGTTGAAGACGGCGCCCAGGCGGGCACCGTCCACCTGCATGTCCCCCGCCGTGCGGGACAACTGCATGGCGGCCATCACATGCTGCGACACGCCGGTGGCGCCGATGGGGTGGCCCTTGGACTTCAGGCCGCCCGAGGGGTTGACGGGCAGCGCGCCGCCCTTGCGCGTGCTGCCGTCCAGCGCGGGTTGGGCGCCCTCGCCCCGCGGGGCCAGGCCCATGGCCTCGTAGTGCAGCAGCTCGGCGATGGTGAAGCAGTCGTGCAGCTCGATGAAGCTCAGGTCCGACAACTGCGCGCCGGCGGCGGCCAGGCCCTGCTGCCAGGCGCGCGCCGAGCCTTCGAACCAGGTCGGGTCGCGCCGCGACATGGGCATGAAATCGTTGACCTGGGTGCGCGAGCGCCAGCGGATGGGCGGCACCTTGGCGCGCGGGTTCGGCTCCATGCTCAGCACCAGCGCCGCCGCGCCGTCGGACACCAGCGAGCAGTCCGAGCGCTTCAAGGGCCCGGCCACGAACGGGTTCTTTTCCGAGGGCGTGCGGCAGAAGTCGAAGCCGAAGTCGCGCCGCATGTGTGCATAGGGGTTGGCCATGCCGTGGGCGTGGTTCTTGGCCGCGATCGCCGCCAGGGCATCGGCCGGGTCGCCATGGCGGCGGCCGTACTCGGTGGCGATCTGGCCGAACACGCCGGCAAAGCCGGCCGGGTCGCCCGACTCCTCCTTCACGTAGGAGCAGCGCAGCAGCGTGGCCGAGACCTGCGGGGTGGCCAGGCCGTGCATCTTCTCCATGCCGATGACCAGCGCCCGCTTCATGCGGCCGGACTTCAGCGCGTCCACCGCCGCCCAGATGGCCGCCGAGCCCGTGGCACAGGCGTTCTCGCAGCGCACGGCCGGGGTGTGGCGAAACGCGGGGATGGCCACTGCGGGCAACGCCGCAGTGAAGTCCTGGGGCACGAAGCCGGCGTTGAAGTGGCCGACGAAGAGGCCGTCGATCTCCTCTGGCGCCAGCCCCGCGCTGTCGAGTGCGGGCAGCGCCGCGTCGCGGATCAACTGCTCCAGGTAGACAGCGTCGAGCTTGCCGAAGGGCGTGTGGCCCCAGCCGGTGATGAGGGGGTCGTGGTGCATTGGGGGGGTGGCCGTGTCGGCGGTGAGATGGGAAGGAAAGCGTGATTTCAGCACTGATCCGGGTGGCTTGGAGGGCCCAAAGGCCGGCGGGCGGACGCCTGCTGCTTCAGTCTGGTATGGTCAAAGGAGAGCAGGTCACCTGCTGCGCCGGCAGCGGCCGGTTGCGGCGCATGGTGAGATGGTCAGCAGGTCACTGCGCCCTCACCGCAGGCGTGGTCGTGGCGTTCTTGTGCAGTGCGATCATCATGCGGCCTGGCTCCCGGGAGTGAATGCCGCCATGACTGCCTTCAGGAACTCTCACCCCAAGAGCAGCGGTCGCCGATTATGCAGAAGCCAATCATCCGGGACCTGACAGTTAGGCCGCACCCGAAGTCAGCTGGCGCTGAAGCCAGACTGAACTGATGTAGCGACCACGCTTTACTGCGTACTCGTTGAAGACCCCCACCTCGGTAAAGCCAAACTTCTTGTGTAGCTTCACTGAGGCATCGTTTGGCAAAGCGATGCCCACGACGGCGCAATGCAGTTCTTGGTCGGCGAGCGAAGTAAAGAGCGCGGTGTACAGCGCTGAACCAATTCCCTTCCTCGCCTGTCCTGGCGCTGTGTAGATAGTCGGCCCTGCGAAATTCATCCAGCCGCCCCGACCATACGTTGACGGCCACCCAAGGCGGGCGTCCCAACACGCCGCGCGACCCGGTCTTCGGAGCTTATTGCTTGTCTGATGGCCGCATAGCGCCCGCCCAGCGCCA
>JBJTZN010000042.1:0-7109 GCA_046087245.1 Rubrivivax sp. | reverse complement strand
CCGGCCAGGCCGCGCGGGCCCGGCAGTTGCTGGCGCAGGCCCTGCCCGACCTCGCCCTCGTCGGGCTGGATGCGCGCGGCCAGGCCCTGTCTGCGCTGGCGGTGGAGTCCCCCTGCGGCTGGCGCCACACCTTCGCGGTGTTGCGCCAGCTGCGGCCTTCCGCGAGCGCAGACCAAGGCGCCCATGACGCCTGGGCCCAGCAGGTGCTCAAGGCGGCCGGGCGCTTCCAGGTGCTGTGCGCCGTGCGCGGCGGCCCGCAGGGCGTGGAGGCCGTGAACCGCGGCATCGCCCAGGCCCTGGCCGCCGAAGGCCTGATGCCCGGCACCGAGGGCTGGTTCCTGGGCCGGCCTGTGATGGTTACCCGCAACGATTACGCCCTGGGGCTGATGAACGGGGACGTCGGCGTGACGTTGCACGGCCCATCGGGTGGTTCCGGCGAGCCCCCGCTGCGCGTGGCCTTCCCCGACGGCCGGGGCGGCATCCGCTGGGTGCTGCCGTCCCGGCTGCAGGGCGTGGAAACCGTCTTCGCCATGACCGTCCACAAGTCCCAGGGCTCCGAGTTCGACCACGTTGCCCTGGTGCTGCCCGAGCGCATGAGCGCAGTGGTCACGCGGGAGCTGGTCTATACCGCGATCACCCGGGCGCGAGCGAGGTTCACGCTGGTGGCGCCGGAAGGACGCATGGACGTGCTGCAGCAGGCGGTGCAACGGGCTGCGCCACACGCCGCGAGTGCCGGTGCGTCAAGTGATGTTCCTGACCCTCAGGGGGCCTGAGAGGCTGCGCAACAACTTACGCCACACGCCGCCCCTACGCGCCACCCAACATACGCCAACCAACACACGCCACCCAACACGCGCTCAGCGGCCCAGTTCCTCGGCCCGGTCCCGGGCGGCGTGCAGTGCGCGCACGAACGCGGCCTTCACGCCGCTGGCCTCCAGCGCGCTGAGCGCAGCGTGGGTGGTGCCGCCCTTGGAGGTGACCCGCTCGCGCAGCACTTCGGGCGGCTCGTCCGATTGCGCGGCCAGGGCCGCCGCGCCGGCAAAGGTTTCCTGCGCCAGGCGACGGGCCTGGGCCGGCTCCAGCCCCATCTCGACGCCAGCCTGCATCATGGCCTCGATGAAGTAGAAGACATAGGCCGGACCCGAGCCCGACAACGCGGTCACGGGGTCGAGGTCAGCCTCCCGCGCCACCCACAGCGTGCTGCCGGTGGGCGCGAGCACCGCCTGCACCTGCGCGCGGTCGGCTTCGGTGACGGCCTCGCGGGCGTACAGCCCGGCGATGCCGCGGCCGATCAGCGCCGGGGTGTTGGGCATGGCGCGCACGACGCGCGGGCTGCCCGAGGCGGTGACGATCGCCTGGCTGCGGATGCCGGCCATGAGGCTGAGCTGCAGCGCAGCCCCCACGAAGGGCGCACAGGGCGCGGCAGCCTCGGCAAACATCTGCGGCTTGACCGCCCAGACCACCAGGCCGGCCCGCGCCAGCGAGGCATCCGCCGCCGCCAGGGCCTCGATGCCCAGCTCCGCCCGCAGCCGCTCGCGCTGCGGCGCGAGCGGCTCCACGACGATGAAGCCGCCAGCCGGCGCCCCACCACGACGCAAGCCGCCCAGGATGGCCAGGGCCATGTTGCCGCCACCGACGAAGGCGATGGGGGGGGGAGAGGTGGAGGGCGTGGAGGGGATGGCTGGATTCACGAGAGGACGGTACCTGTGTGTTTCTGGGGACGGTCACGCACGCGTCCGAGTGATTCGTGGTGCAGCATGCGGGTCTGATGGCCTATTCAAGCCGGCGGTGCAAACATCGCTTGCAAGGTCTGCAAAGTGGCCAGCAGCGTGGCCGGGCGTAACGCCCCCAGACGCTTGACCAGGCGCGCACGGTCCAGCGTCCTGATCTGATCCAGAACGATCAGGCCTTGCTGGCCTTGAAACGTCAGCGGAATGCGGAAATGCGCAGGCCGAGACCCCGTGGTCATGGGGGCCACGATGACGGTGCGCAGATGGTCGTTCATCTCCAGCGGGGAGATCACCACGCACGGCCGGGTCTTCTGGATCTCGCTGCCCACGGGGGGGTCCAGCTGCGCCAGCCAGATATCGCCTGTCTTCATCACCAGACCAGGCGGTCGTCGCCCTCGTTGGCGAAGGCCGGCCAGACCAAGGCGTCATCGCCTGCCTCGGCCACGCGCCGGGCGTCCTCAGCCCAACCTTCCCGGGGATTGCGACGTACCGGGCGGATCTCGATCACTCCGTCGCGAACCTGCAAGTCCGCGCTTCCCTCCAGACCCAGCTGCGCGAGGATGGGCTTGGGAATCAGCACGCCTTGCGAGTTGCCCATCTTGCGGATGGCGACCTCCACGGTATGTTCTCCCTAAATGTGGTTGCCTCACAAAGTAAGCACAATGGTAGCACTTGCGCGGGTACGCAGACGCTGCAGAAGAGGAGAAGCGAGGCCCTTGCCATCCGGCAACGGCTCGGCCTTGACCATGCGCCTCTTGCCGCCTTGACGACGGCATGCGATCCAGACCACCGCCTGCGGACCTGGTCTGCGCAGCCTTCCGAGCGCCTCGCGAACACCGGGCTTGCCCGTAGGCCCAAGCTCGACGTCAGGTGCAAGAATCCAGGGCAACTTGAATTCATCGGCAGGCCGGGGCGCTGCGCTGTCAAGGATCCGGCATGACCCGCACCTGAACAACCATCGCCCGCCCTGCAGGAGCTCGATTTGTCATTGAACCGATTGCTCGACCTGTACCGGTCGATGCGCCGCATACGCGCCTTCGAGGATGCGGCCGAGGTCGCCAGCCAGGGTGGCGTGGCGGCCTGGGGCCTGGCGGCCTCCGCCAAGCCCGCCCTGGTGCGCGGCCCGCTGCACCTGTCCACCGGCCAGGAGGCCGTGGCCGCGGGCGTGTGCTTCAACCTGCAGCGCGAGGACCTGCTGACCTCCACCCACCGTGGCCACGGCCACACCCTGGCCAAGGGGGCGGATGCCGCGCGCATGATGTGCGAGCTGTTCGGCCGCGCCACGGGCTACAACCAGGGCAAGGGCGGCTCCATGCACATCGCCGACTTCTCGGTGGGCATGCTGGGCGCCAACGGCGTCGTGGCCGCCGGCATCCCGATTGCCACGGGCGCGGCGCACGCGCTGAAGATCCGCGGCCTGCCGCACATCGTCGCCTGCTTCTTCGGCGACGGCGCGGCCAACCGCGGGCCCTTCCTGGAAGGGTTGAACTGGGCGCAGGTCTACCGGCTGCCGGTGCTGTTCGTGTGCGAGGACAACCGCATCTCGGCCACCACGCCCACCGCGCCCATGACGGCCGGCGCCGGCGTGTCGGCGCGGGCGGAGGCCCTGGGCATGCCCGGTCTGAAGGTGGACGGCAACGACGTGGCGGCGGTGGACGCTGCCGCGACCCAGTTGGTGGCCGAGATCCGCGCCGGTGGCGGGCCGCGCCTGCTGCACGCCGTGACCTACCGCTTCAAGGGCCATGTGTCGGTGGACCCGGGCACCTACCGGGATCCGGCCGAGGTGGAAGCCGCCAAGCGCAACGACCCCCTGCTGGTCACCCAAGCGCAGTTGCGGGCCCTGGGCGCCACGCAGGCCGACATCGCCGCCATCGACGCCGCCGCGCAGGCCGAGATCGCCCACGCGCTGCAGGTGGCCGAGGCCGCCCCCTGGCCCGAGGTGGCCGACGCCTATGAAGAGATCATGAACAGCGGTGCCGGGGTGTGGAAATGAGCGCCGCCGTACGACCGCCCGAAGGCGGCGCGCTGCCTCCCTCGGGGAGGATGTCGCGCAGCGACAGGAGGGCCATCAAATGACCACGGTCCAGGAACTGACCTACGCCCAGGCCGCCGCGCTGGCGCTGCAGCAGGCCATGGAAGCCGACCCGGCCATCGTCGCCCTGGGCGAGGACCTGGGCCGCGGCGGCGTCTTCGGCCAGTACCGCGGGCTGCCTCAGCAGTTCGGGCCCGAGCGCATCATCGACACCCCCATCTCCGAGGCCAACATCATGGGCGCGGCCGTGGGCATGGCCCTGGCGGGCTTGCGGCCGGTGGTGGAGATGCGCGTCATCGACTTCGCGCTGTGCGCGATGGACGAGATCGTCAACCAGGCCGCCAAGAACCGCTACATGTTCGGCGGCCAGGGGCGCGTGCCGCTGGTGGCGCGCATGCCCATCGGCATCTGGTCGGCCTCGGCCGCGCAGCACTCTCAATCGCTGGAGGCCTGGTTCGCCCACTTGCCGGGCCTGGTGGTGGCGGTGCCGGCCACGCCGCAGGACAACTTCAGCCTGCTCAAGGCCAGCCTGGCCAGCGGCGACCCCGTCATCTACATGGAGCACAAGGAGCTCTGGGGCCAGACCGGGCCCGTGGACACGGCACTGGACATCCCGTTGGGCCACGCGAACGTGATGCGCGAGGGCACGGACCTGACCATCGTCACCTGGTCACGCGGCGTGGCGCCGGCGCTGCAGGCGCTGGAGCATGAGGCTTTGCGCGGCGTGAGCGTGGAGGTCATCGACCTGCGCACGCTCTGGCCCTGGGACCAGGCCACGGTGCGTGCCTCGGCCGCCAGGACCAGGCGCCTGCTGGTGGTGCACGAGGCCGTGCAGGTGGCCGGCTTCGGCGCCGAAATCGCCGCGCACGCCGCCGAGGCCACGGGCTGCCGCGTGGCGCGCCTGGGCTCGCCCCGCATCCCTGTGGGCTACGCGCAGGTGCTGGAGAACGAGGCCCGCCTGAGCCCCGAAAAGATCGCGCGGGCCGCCCGCAGCCTGCTGGATCGCGGCTGACCAAGTCCCTCTTCCACTACCCTTTCCCACCACCCCCCCTGGAAACAAGGAGACACCTCATGCACAGCAACATCAACCGCCGCCGCGTCCTCGTCACCGCCGCCGCCGGCAGCGCAGCCTTGGGCGCACCCTGGCTGGCCCGCGCCCAGGCGGCGCTCAAGCCCGAATACCGGCTGTCGGTGGTGGGCAACCGCCCGATCCCGATCTCCGACACCGCTTTCCGCTGGGCCGACCTGATCCGCGAGCGCAGCGGCGGCCGCATCAATGTCAAGGTGTACCCGGGCTCTCAGCTGGTGGGCGGCGACCAGACGCGCGAGCTGCTGGCCATGCGCCAGGGCACGATCGACTTCACGGTGTCGTCGACCATCAACCTGAGCCCGCAGGTGCGGCCCATGTCGCTGTTCAACCTGCCTTTCCTGATGCCCGACAGCAGGGCTTTCGACGCGCTGATCACCGGGCCGGTGGCTGCTGAGCTGGAGAAGGCCATGGCCGCGCAGGGCGTGATGCCCCTGGCCTGGGGCGAGAACGGCTTCCGCGAGATCTCCAACAGCAAGCGGCCGATCCGCACCCCCGCCGACCTGAAGGGCATGAAGATCCGTTTTGCCGCCGGCAACATCTTTGCCGACATCTTCAACGCGCTGGGGGCCAACCCGCTGCAGATGAGCTTTGCCGATCTGCAGCCGGCGCTCACCACGGGCGCGGTGGACGGACAGGAGAACCCGATCAATCTGTACCTGATGTTCAAGATGGACACGCTGGCGCAGAAACACCTGACGGTGTGGAACTACGTGGCTGACGCCGCCCTGTACCACGTGGCCAAGCCCGTGTGGGACAGCTTCGCCAAGGCCGACCAGGACATGATTGCCGACACCGCCAAGGAGGTCGCCCGCCAGGGCATCGCCGCCTCGCGCAAGGGCCTGGGGGCCGGTGGCGACAACTCCGCCTTTGACGAACTGAAGAAGCGCGGCGTCGAGGTGCAGATGCTCACCGCGGCCGAGAAGGCCGAGTTCGCCAAGGTCACGCGCCCGGTCTACGACAAGTGGGTGCCCACCGTGGGCGCCGACCTCGTGAAGATGGCCGAAGGCGCCATCGCACGCCGCGGCTGACCCATCGTCCCTCGGCCCTGACGGCCCTGACGGAGCGACGCCGCGGCGTCGCGGCGTCGCTCGGTCGGAGCCCGGAGTCCCCTCATGAACACGCCTTCCGACGAACCAGCCGACCTGGCACGCGATGCCAACCCCGCGGACGACATTGCGCCGCGCGTGCCGGTGTCGCTGGAAGGCGCCATCGGAGCGGGGCTGATGGCGCTGCTGTGCGTCATCACGTTCGCCAATGTGGTCACCCGCTACCTCACCAACGTGTCCCTGGCCTTCACCGAGGAGTTCTCGGTGGCCCTGATGGTGATCCTGGCCCTGGTGGGGGCCGCAGCGGCCTTCGCCAAGGGCCAGCACCTGCGCATGGGGTTCGCGGCGGACAAGCTGCCGCCCGTGCCGCGCTTGTGGCTTGAGGCCGCGGTGCTGGTACTGGGCATGGGGCTGTTCGCGCTCATCGCCTGGTATGGCGCCCGTCTGACCTGGGACGAATACAGCTTCGAGGTCAGCTCCTCCGGTCTGGGCGTGCCGCAATGGCTGTACACCCTGTGGCTGCCGGTGCTGTGTGGGGTGATCTGCGCGCGCATGGCCGGCCGCATCCTGCGGGTGCTGCGCGCCGCGTCCGCCGTGTCTCACGGGACAGCAGAAAGCCGCTGATGTTGAGCACCGGCGCTGTCCTGCTGATCGCGGCCTTTGCCGTGCTGCTGGTGATGGGCGTGCCCATCGCCGTGGCGTTGGGCCTGTCCGGCGTGGTCGTGGTGATCACCCAGAACCTGGGCATTGCCTCGCTGCCCACGAACCTGTGGACAGGCATCGCCAAGTACCCGCTTCTGGCGCTGCCAGTGTTCATTGCCGCGGGCATGGTATTCGAGCGCTCGGGCGTGGCTGAGCGCCTGGTGCGCTTCATGTCGGCGCTGGTGGGCCGGCGCGCTGGCGGGCTGGCCCTGGTGGCCATCCTGGTGTCCATGATCCTGGGGGGCATCTCCGGGTCGGGCGCGGCCGACGCCGCGGCAGTGATCGCCGTCCTGCTGCCGTCCATGGTGAAGCAGGGCTACCCCCGGCCCTTCGTGGCCAGCCTGGTGGCGGCCTCGGGTTCGACGGCCATCCTGATCCCGCCTTCCATCGCCTTCATCGTCTACGCGGTCATCGTGCCGGGCGTGTCCATTCCGGCGCTGTTCATCGGCGGCATCGTCCCGGGGATCCTGGCCGGGCTGTCGTTGATGGTGCCGGCGCTGTGGTTCGCG
>JBJTZN010000041.1:0-6559 GCA_046087245.1 Rubrivivax sp. | reverse complement strand
TGACCGCCGGCGACGTGATGGTGGCCGAAGCCCACGGTCAGAAGATCGCCGTGATCGAAAACGAGTTCGGCGAGGAGAACATCGACAACGACATCCTCAAGCTCGACACCGAGGAGCAGATCATCCAGATGAGCAACGGCTGCGTCTGCTGCACCATCCGAGAAGACCTGCGCAGCACGCTGTCCGACCTGGCCGAGAAGCGCCGCAAGGGCGAGCTGCAGTTCGACCGCGTGGTGATCGAGACCACCGGCCTGGCCGACCCGGGGCCGGTGGCCCAGACCTTCTTCATGGACGACGAGGTGGCCGGCAGCTACCTGCTGGATTCCATCCTCACCCTGGTGGACGCCAAGCACGCCGACGCCCAACTCGACAGCCGCCAGGAAGCACGACGTCAGGTGGGCTTTGCCGACCAGATCTTCATCAGCAAGACCGACCTGGTGGCTGCGGAGGCCGTGGACGCCCTGATCCACCGCCTCAAGCACATGAACCCGCGGGCGCCGCAGAAGGCCGTGCACTTTGGGGACGTGCCGCTGTCAGAGGTCTTTGACCTCAAGGGCTTCAACCTCAACGCCAAGCTCGACATCGACCCGGACTTCCTCCAGGCTGCCGACCACGACCACGGTCACGACCACGGTCACGGGCATGAACACGACCATCACCATGGGCACGGGGACCATTGCGACCATCCCCATCACCACGCCCATGACGACGACGTCAAGTCCTTCGTCTTCCGTGCCGATCGCGCCTTCCACCCGGCCAAGCTCGAAGAGTTCCTCGGCGCCATCGTCCAGGTCTATGGACCCAAGATGCTGCGCTACAAGGGGGTGCTGCACATGAAGGGCAGCGACCGCAAGGTGGTCTTCCAAGGGGTGCACCAGTTGATGGGCAGCGACCTGGGGCCGAAATGGGCGCCGGGCGAAAAGCAGCAGAGCAAGATGGTCTTCATAGGCATCGACCTGCCGCGCGACGTGCTGGAACAGGGTTTGGAGCAGTGCCTGTCCTGACCCTTCCAGCCGCGCCGTCCGCGGGCCGAACGCCAGCTCGCAAGCGCACCCCGGGTGGTGGCACAATCGCGCGCCCGAAAGTGCGGGTTCGGATGCAGGGCCCGGCCGCCCGTTCCTGCGCCATGTGCTCTGCTGCCCCTGACCGGGCTCAGGGCCGTCCCGAGCGGGCGATGCCCGCATCCAAGGTCAGGAGAGACCCGTGAGCAAGACGCCTGTCAAGACCGCTGGCAAGGCCGCCGGCAGCCCACCGCCCAAAGCCCCGGTCAAGCCTGCGCGGGCTGTCCCTTCGGCACGTCCGGGCAAGGCGCCAACGGGCCAGTCGGTGACAGCCCCCAAGGTCGCCGCCGGCAAGGCCGCGTCCCCCAAGGGTGGCGGCAAGAAGCCTGCGCCAACGCCAGCGCCAGCGGTTGCGCCCGCATCCACCCACACCTTTGCCGACCGTTTCGGCCCGGCGCGAGCCGCCGTGAGAACCTTTCCAGAACCCATGCCCATTGCAAAACCTGCCGTCACGGCGGACCCCAAACTCGCCAACGCCTGGAAATCCAAGACCGGGCGCGACCTCTGCGAGGCCGAACTCCTGGCCATGCCCGAGACGGAGTACATGAACGAGCAGCAGATCGACTTCTTCCGCGCGCGTCTGCAGGCCCAGAAGGACGATCTGCTGTCCAACGCGGGCGAGACCACGGAACACCTGCGCGAAGACACCACGATCGTGCCCGATCCGGCCGACCGGGCCACGATCGAGGAGGAGCATGCACTGGAGTTGCGCACGCGCGACCGCGAGCGCAAGCTGCTGAAGAAGATCAGCCAGGCGCTGAATCGTCTGGACACGGGCGAGTACGGCTTCTGCGACGAGACAGGCGAGCCCATCGGCCTGCCGCGATTGCTGGCCCGGCCGACGGCGACACTTTCGCTGGAGGCCCAGCAACGGCGGGAGTTGAAGCAGAAGATGTTCGGCGACTGACAGCCTGATCCCTCTGTTCCGCCCAGGGTTCCTGTCCTGAGCAGTTGCCTGCCCGATGTCGAACACTCCTGCCAAGGACACTGGCCTGCTGGACGAGGCCGTGGCCTACCTGTCCGCCCCGGTGACCGACTGGGCTGATACCGGCCACGATTCAACGGGCTCGGGCCAGGGCCGCTCCGAGCTCCAGGCCATGATTGCGCGCAAGCGGCGCAACGACGCCGTGCGCATGGCCGAGCTCAATCTCCTGCGCCGGATACGGCGTCAGGGACTGACAGGCGACGAGATCCGGGACAAGGAACGCAAACAAGGTTTCGACCTGGTCACCCGTCTGGCGCAGGAGCAGCAGGCTGAGTCGCCCTCCCGCCTGCGCCCCTCGGCATCCGCCTGCGGCCCCGCCGGGGCTGCGGGAACGACCGCAGATCCTGCAGCAGTGCGGTCCGCAGCGGCCCCGGCTCACCGCGCGGGCCGGCACCGGCTCGTTGCCTCGGGCGCGTCCGGCCGGGTTGATGTTGCCCCGACGGTCCGGCCGGAAGAAGCCGCCCACGACGCAGAACTGGAACCCGCCGCCATTGCGTTTGCGAACGCCGATTTCGCAGGCTGCGACAGGGTGCTGCGGGCCCTGGTCGGCGCGCGCGGACCGCGGCGGCACCACACGCCGACCTGGCGGGTCCTGCTGGACCTGTACCGCGCCACCGGTCAGCAGCAGGCCTTCGACCAGGCCGCCCGCCCCTACGTGCAAGATCTCGGACAACAGCCACCGCAGTGGGTGTCGATTCCGCGTCTGGTGATGAGCCCGGCTGACGTTTCTGCCCAGCGTCAGCAGGCGGCAGCCATCGGCTCCAGGCAGGCGCCCTCACCTGCGGCCGCCGTCTCCTGGCTCTGCCCCACCTTGCTGGATGGCGCAGCAGTGCAGTCCATGCAGGCGTTCATGCAGGGCTGCCAGGGCCGGAGCGTGCCGATGATCGATTGGACGACAGCCCGGGTGGTCACCGTGGACGGCGCCGTCGCCTTGCAGGCGTTCATCCAGGCCTGCGCAAACAGCCCGATACGTCTGCTCTGGAGAGGCGTGGCCGTGCTGCTGGACCTGCTTCACCAGGCCCCCCGCGGCGCCGGGCGTCCTGCGGACCTGGCCTTCTGGCAGGCCAGGCTGGGGATGCTTCGCCTGATGGGCGTGCAGGGACCTTACGACCTGGCGGCTGCGGACTTCAAGACGGCCTACGGCAAGGCCACCGCGCCGTGGTCACCGGCCACGGCGAAAATTGTCATGGCGGAGCATTCCACGCCCCCGGACGCGCACCCTGGCAGAGCCGCAGCAGGCCATCAAGGGCTTGCGCACGAGTCGGCGGGGCCTGCCTCGCAGCCCGCCGTGGAACTGGTGGGGCATCTGACCGGCGACATCGGCGACACCTTGACGCAGGCGCTGGCCAAGCTGCGGGGCGCCCACATCGTGGAAATCGACTGTGCCCGGCTGATTCGGATGGACATGATGGCAGCAAGCGAGTTCCTGGACTGGGTGCGCGCGCGCCGGCGCGAAGGACGGGTCGTGCGTCTGGTCGGGGTGCACCGCTTGGTCGGCATCTTCCTGGTCGCCATGGGGCTGGACGAGCAGGCGGACATCGAATGGAGGCCCCTGTGAGCGCGCAGTTCCACGGCACCACCATCCTGAGCGTGCGCCGCGGCAGCAGCGTGGCCATGGGCGGCGATGGCCAGGTCACGCTGGGCCAGATCGTCGTCAAGGCCACGGCGCGCAAGGTACGCCGGCTGCACCGTGATCAGGTGCTTGCGGGCTTCGCCGGAGCGACCGCCGACGCCTTCACGCTGTTCGAGCGTTTCGAGTCCAAGCTGGAGAAGCACCAGGGGCACCTGGTGCGCGCGGCGGTGGAACTGACGAAAGACTGGCGCACCGACCGGGTGCTGCGAAGGCTGGAGGCGATGCTGGCCGTGGCCGACCGCGAGACCTCACTGATCATCACCGGCAACGGTGACGTGCTTGAACCCGAGCGCGGCATCGTGGCCATCGGCTCGGGGGGCAGCTACGCGCAAGCCGCCGCGGTGGCCCTGGTGGAACACACGCAGATGGATCCTGCCACCGTGGTGGCCAAGGCTCTCGAGATTGCAGGCGACCTGTGCATCTACACCAATCAGCAGCACACCATTGAAGTGCTGGCGTGACACCTGCCATGACCATCACCGCGCAGTCCATGACCCCCCGGGAGATCGTCTCGGAGCTGGACCGCCACATCGTCGGCCAGCAAGCGGCCAAGCGTGCGGTGGCGATCGCCCTGCGTAACCGCTGGCGTCGCCAGCAGGTGGATGAGAGGTTGCGAGGCGAGATCACGCCCAAGAACATCCTCATGATCGGCCCCACGGGGGTGGGCAAGACCGAGATCGCCCGACGCCTGGCGCGGCTGGCCGATGCTCCCTTCATCAAGGTGGAGGCCACCAAGTTCACCGAGGTGGGCTACGTCGGCAAGGACGTGGACACCATCGTGCGGGACCTGGTTGAGGTGGCCATCAAGCAGGAGCGCGAGCGCCAGGTGCGCAGCCGGCGCGGTCAGGCCGAGGACGCCGCCGAAGACCGCGTGCTGGATGTGCTGGTGCCGCCGCCACGCTCCGAGGCCCCTGGCGCCGTTCCCCGGGACGGTGCAGCCCGCCAGATCATGCGCAAACGGCTGCGCGAGGGCGCTCTGGACGACAAGGAGATCGAGATCGAAGTCGCCCAGGCGCGCCCGGCGGTGGAGATCATGGGCCCGCAAGGCATGGAGGAGATGGCCGAGCAGCTCAAGGGCCTGTTCTCGCAACTCGGCCAGGCGCGCCGAGTCGCACGCACGATGAGGGTGCGCGAGGCCTTGCGGATGCTGGTAGACGAAGAGGCCGGCCGGCTCGTCAACGAGGAAGAGATTCGCACCAGCGCACTGACTCACGCCGAGGCCAACGGGATCGTCTTCATCGACGAGATCGACAAGGTCGCATCGCGCTCGGAACATGGCGGCGCCGATGTCAGCCGCCAGGGCGTGCAGCGTGACCTCCTGCCTCTGGTCGAAGGCACGGCGGTGCATACCAAGTACGGCATCGTCAAGACCGACCACATCCTGTTCATCGCCTCGGGGGCCTTCCACCTGGCCCGCCCCAGCGACCTCATCCCGGAACTGCAGGGCCGCTTTCCGATCCGCGTGGAACTCTCGTCGCTGGCCGTGGAGGACTTCGAAGCCATCCTCACCAGCACGCACGCCAACCTCATCGGCCAGTACCAGGCCCTGCTGGCCACCGAAGGGGTGCGGCTGGAGGTCGCGCCCGAGGCGGTGCGGCGCATCGCCCAGATCGCCTTCGAGGTCAACGAGCGCACCGAGAACATCGGGGCGCGACGCCTGGCTACCGTGCTCGAGCACCTGCTGGAGGACGTCAGCTTCGATGCGCCGCAGCGTCAAGGCCAGGCTGTCTTCATCGACGCCGCGCAGGTCGAGCAGCGTCTGGGTGAACTGGCCCGCAACGAAGACCTCTCGCGGTTTGTCCTTTGAAGAACGGGAGGGCACCGGGGCACGCCTGGGGTGCGGCCAGGACCTACGCGCCTGGCGGTACCTCGTTGCCCATGCGCTCGGCCTGCAGGACGAGCAAACCGTCGAAGATCAGCGAGTCCAGCAGTTCGTGCTCCAGGTCCAGATGCGGTGAAACCTTCCAGCCTGCGCCGCCGGTCATGATCACCCTGGGTGTCACACCGCTGCGGCACTTCAAGTGACGCCACAGGCGCTCGATGGTGCCCGTGATGGCGTAGGTGCCGCCGCTGGTCAGCGCGTCGCTCGTGTTGGTGGGAAAGGGAACGACCTCGCCCGTTGGCACGCGCAGCCCGGCGGTGCCGCCTTCCAGGGCCCGCAGCATGATGCCGTGCCCCGGCACGATCAGGCCGCCGAGAAAGTGCCCCTTTTCGTCCAGCGCATCCACCGTCACGGCCGTGCCGATCATCACGACCACCACCGGGCGCGGCGTGGCTTCCATGACCGCACGGTGCCGGGCACCGACCTGGGCGACGAAACGGTCCGCCCCCAGGCGGCTGGGGTAGTCGTAGCCGTTGGTCACGCCGCCGGCCACCGCACCGGGTACCACCCAGCGCGGTGGCACATCCCAGATTTCCAATTGCTCCTCCACCCGGCGCCGCACCGCGTCACCGGCCACGTTGCAGCCCAGCATCACCGCCGGGGCGGACCAGCGCGCCCACTCGCCCTCGGCCAATTGATCGATGTGCTCCAGGAACACCGCGCCGTGCGTCAACATCCTCGCACCGGGAAGTGCGGCCTCGAACACGGCCCATTTCAAGCGGGTGTTGCCAATGTCGATGGTCAAGAAGGTCACGTCGCGGCTCCGGCGGCAGGGCATGGACTGCCGGGCCGTGATCCTAGCCCGGATATTTCACGAGTGGAGCCCTGGATGACTGGGAGGCGCGATTTGGCCGACTTTTGTGGGGCGCGTGCCCGTCAATGGGGCAATGGATGCGCTGCATGGGGGTGAGGTCGCGCATTCGGGCGTGCTTGCCCCTTCCCCGACTTGGGATGCGGGCCGGTTTGGTGTCAACGCGCGGGCCAGGCACTGGATGGAT
>JBJTZN010000040.1:0-14097 GCA_046087245.1 Rubrivivax sp. | reverse complement strand
GGTGCCGATCCAGGCGCAAAGCACAGCCGTAGCTCGGGCTACGGCGAGCATTTGCAACGACGAGCGGGGCCGTTTGGGGCGGACGAGCGGGTGTGCGGGGATGTTTCACAAGCTCTCAGCCGATGTCTTCCAGCAAGTTGGCCATCTCCACCGCCACGCGCGCGGCATCGCGGCCCTTGTCGTCGGCGCGCGCCCAGGCCTGGGCCGTGTCTTCCACGGTGAGGATGGCGTTGGCGATGGGCAAGCCGTGATCCAGCGCCACGCGGCTCACGCCGGCGCCGCTTTCGTTGGCCACCAGTTCGAAGTGGTAGGTCTCGCCGCGGATGATGCAGCCCAGGGCCACCAGGGCGTCATGGTCGCCTGTATCGGCCAGGGCCTTCAGCGCCACGGGCACCTCCAGCGCCCCGGGCACGCTGACCTGCTGGATGTCGTCGTCCTGCACCCCCAGCGCCCGCAGCTCGGCGATGCAGGCCTGCGCCAGACGCGAGGTGATGTCGTCGTTGAAGCGCGCTCGGACGATGCCTATGGACAGGCCTTTGCCGCGCAGGTTGACGGCGCTGCCCTGCTGCGCGTCTTTCATGGGGTGCCACTCATGGGAAGGGAAGGGGGAAGTCTTTCATCGTGCCATCGCCTGGAAGCCCGTGACCTCCAGACCATAGCCGGTCATGCTCGGCATGCGACGCGGGCTGCCCAGCAGCTTCATGCGCGCCACGCCCAGTTCTCGCAGGATCTGCGCGCCCACGCCGTAGGTGCGCAAGTCCATCTGCGCGCGCGGGCCGGGGGCGGGCGTGCGACCGGCCACCAGCTGGTCCAGCAACGCGTCGGGCTCCTGGGTGCAGTTCAGCAGCACGGCCACCCCGGCGGGCGCGGCGCGCAGCGCCGCCAGGGCCCGGGGCAGCGGCCACGAGTGGCGGCTCTCCGCGGCGTCCAGCAGGTCCAGGGCGGTGAAGGGCTCGTGCACACGCACCAACACCTCGTCAGCCGGCGTCCACTGGCCGTGGCTCAAGGCCAGGTGCAGGCCACCGCTGCGGTCGCGGTAAGTGGTGCAGGTGAAGCCGCCCTGAGCCGTGCTCATGCTGCGCTGCCCCACGCGCTGCACCAGCGACTCGTTGTGGCTCCTGAAAGCGATGAGGTCGGCGATGGTGCCGATCTTCAGGCCGTGCTGCTGCGCAAAGACCTCCAGGTCCGGCAGGCGCGCCATCGTGCCGTCGTCCTTCATGATCTCGCAGATCACGGCCGCCGGCGTGAGGCCGGCCATGCCGGCCAGATCGCAGCCGGCTTCGGTGTGGCCGGCGCGCATGAGCACGCCACCGTCCTGGGCCTGCAAGGGGAAGATGTGGCCGGGCTGCACCAGATCGCTGGGTCGGGCGTCCCGCGCCACGGCCGCCTGCACGGTGCGTGCGCGGTCGGCCGCCGAGATGCCGGTGGTCACGCCCGTGGCCGCCTCGATGGACACGGTGAATGCCGTGCCGTGCTTGGTGCCGTTGCGGCTGGCCATGGGCGGCAGCTGCAGGCGCTCGCAGCGCTCCCGCGTGAGGGTCAGGCAGATCAGGCCGCGTGCAAACCGCGCCATGAAGTTGATGGCTTCGGGCGTGACGTGGTCGGCCGCCAGCACGATGTCGCCTTCGTTCTCGCGATCCTCTTCGTCCACCAGCACGACCATCCGGCCGGCAGCCAGTTCGGCCACCAGCTCGGGAATCGGGGAAATAGGCATCACGCCATTGTAAGAGGCGGGTGTGCCAGGAAGTCCGCCCGCCCCGCAGGGCGCGCGCGGAGGCGCAGGTCCGGCCCCAGGGGTGTGCACTCGATGAACTCCAGCGCCAGGGCGTCGGCCAGCCGCTGCAGCGGATCCAGGGCGGCCATCCCGCGGCCCGGGCCCAGCAGGCGCGGGGCCAGGTAGACCAGCAACTCATCCACCAGACCGGCCTGGAGCAGCGAGCCGTTGAGCTGCTGCCCGGCCTCCACGTGCAATTCGTTCACGCCGCGCCTGGCCAGATCCGCCACCACGGCCGTCAGATCGGTCTTGCCGCGCTGGTCACCGGGCACGCCCACCACCTGCAGGTGCGGATGCTGCCGGGTCAGCAGTTCCGCCTTGGCGCCCCACGGGGCGGCGGCATAGATCAGCACCGGCCCGGGTGGCTGCAGGACGCGGGCCTGCGGCGAGAGGTCCAGGCGCGAGTCCACCACCGCGCGCAGCGGCTGGCGCCGGGTGGGCACCAGCCGCACGTCCAGCCGCGGATCGTCATCGCGCACGGTGCCCATGCCCGTCAGCACCGCGCCGGCGCGCCGCCGCCAGGCATGGCCGTCGGTGCGGGCGGGCTCGGCGGTGATCCACTGGCTGGCGCCATCGGCCAGCGCGGTCTGCCCGTCCAAGGAGGCCGCGATCTTCAGGCGCACCCAGGGTCGCTGCCGAACCATGCGCGAGAAGAAGCCGATGTTCAACTCGAAGGCCTCGCGTGCCCAGGCCCGTCCTTCGGGGTCTTGCGGGTGCAGCGCAGCGAATTCGCCCGCGAAGCCACCGGTGAAGGCCCCCGCCACCTGCACCTCGATGCCGGCCGCCCGCATCCGGGCGATGCCCTGGCCGGCCACCAAAGGGTTGGGGTCACGCAGGGCCACCACCACGCGGGCCACCCCAGACTCGATCAGGGCGTCGCAGCAAGGCGGCGTGCGGCCATGGTGGGCGCAGGGCTCCAGCGTCACCCAGGCGGTGGCGCCTTGCAGGTTCAGCCCCGCCTCGCGCGCCGCACGCAAGGCCATCGCCTCGGCGTGCGGGCCCCCGGCCTGCTGCGTGTGGCCCATGGCCCAGGCGTCGGCAGGGTCGCGGCCGGTGATGACGCAGCCCACGCGCGGGTTGGGGTCGGACAGGCCGATGGCCGCGGTGGCCTGTCCCAGGGCGACCGGGGCCGGGCCGTCGTTCGGCTTGGCGGCACCCGAACACCTTGCCTGAAGGCCCGACATCAAACAGGGCACTGCGGCCGCTAGGGCACAAGGCGTGCAGAAAAGCCGGCGCCGCTGGGTTGGATGTTCGTGACTGTTTGCAGCGTCCTGACCTGTGCCTGTGCGTCAGTCCACGACACGCTGACCTGTACGGTCTTGTACTGCAGTGCACCGGCGGCGCCGGTGTCCTGAACGCTGTACTGCACGGCGTAGGCGGCGCTGGTCCCCGGTACGCTGGGCAGGATGTACGGACTGATGCTCGCTGCCAGCGTCGCGTCACTCCATGCCCTTGAACGCAGGTCTTCGACCACTCTTCGGGCGATGAAGCTGGCCTGCGCTTGCTGCCGGGACGACGCGCTGCCCGCGAGCAAGGACCCCTGCATCCGACTCAGGGCCAGCACGCCACCGCTGATGATCACCGCCGTGATCAGCACCTCCATGAGGCCCACGCCCGCTGCGGCACCCCGCGCTGCAGCCTGCTTCACCAATCCCTCCAGGTACCGATGGCCTTGGCGAAGCGTGGGGCGGTGGTCTTGAGCCGGTCCAGCACGTTCGTGTCCAGGGTGACGTTGGTGGCGGCCAGATTGGACGTCCCTGCCACGGCCACGGCGCCCTGGATGCTGGGTGCCCCGCAAGACACGCAGATGACGTCTCCGGTGACGTAGACGAACCCGTACACCATGGCGCCAGCTGGAAGGGTCAAGTTGCCCTCCACCACCAGCAGCACCGGACTGCCGACGCTGCCGACGTTCCCATTGAGTGTCCGAGATCCTTGCTGCCAGACCAGGCCTGACGAGGAAGCGTTGAGTGGCTCCGTCGTGATGGGGGTGGTCAAGGACTTGATCGTGGCCTGCGGAGCGCCGAACAAACTGGCGAAGAAGCCGGGACTGTTGTTCACCGAGATGTTGGTCGTGGGCGGATTCAACAGAATGGGCGTCAACTTCACGATCTGGGAAACCGCCGCCTGTGCTGAGCAGGCGCTCAGTAGGGTGGAGGTGCAGTCGCTGCCCCCGGTGGAACTCAGCAGGAAGCGGTCGACTGGGGCCGAGTCGCCACCTACCAGTGAGATGACCACCGAATACGGCGCATCGGGGCCGGCCGATCCCGTGCGTGTCGGACTGCTGATGTTGAACTTTCCAGCCGTGGCCGATGCACTCAAATGTGTGGTGCGGCTGGGGGTGCCGCTGTCCGCGTTCAGTACCCCCAGGGTCACTTCCAGACCCGCCTCCGCAGCGGCGTGCGCCTGCTTGGCGCGGGCCTGGTTGGCCACAGAGCGTTGCTCCAGCCAAATCCCCAGATGACTGTGGAACAGCGCCAGACTGACCAATGCGATCGCCAGCATCGCCACCATCAGCGTGGCCATGCCGGCTTGCTGCCGGGGGCGGACAGCAGTCGCAAGCCCGCAAGGGGCCCGGGTGGTGCGCCTCAGCATGTCGAGGTTCCGGTACGGTGCCAGTCGTTGCGCACGCGCACGTTCTGGGTCAGCGTGCGCGGTGCAGTCGGGTTGTCCACCAGGTGGCCGCTGATCGTGACCCGGATCAGGCGCGTGCAGACCGCCCAGTTCGTTCCCGAGGCAAGCAGGATGGGGCGTTGTGGGGCCGCCAGGTTGCCCGCACCGTCCAGGTACTCGAAGCTCAGCGCCGTGATCTTGCTCACCTTGGGGTCGGTCAGGGGTTGCCAGGTGCCTGAGGCGCAGTCAGTGGCCTGCGTGCCGGTGTACACGGCAGCGCTCTGAAGCTTGAAGCCGAGCCGTTCGGCCAGGTCGCGCGCGCCGTTGGCTGTGCCAGGCATGTCGTAGGCGTACAGGATGCAGCCTGCGATCGCCAGGCTGACGCCCCCATCATTGGCCGCCGGCACCGCATCCTGGGTGAACGGGTTGGCCGGCAGGGTGTTCTGCGCTGTGCTGGAATATCCCGCACGCAGGATGTCGCGTGTGATCAGGTCCAGCGTGGCGTTCAACTCCTGGGACAGGCGAGATTCCCGCAGGCCGCTGCCCGCCGTGGTCAGCGATCGCAGCAGAAAATCCAGAGCCCCACTCAGCAGAAGAAGCCCGATGCTGATCGAAATCATCAGTTCGACCAGGCCCAAGCCCCGGAGCCGGCTACGAAGCCTCAGCATGGTGGGTAGGAGGCGAAGCCAGATGCCGTGCAGATGCTCACCTGCCCCGCAGCTCCCAGGCTGACCCGCAGCGAGGGGCCGTTCGCATGGGTGAACACCACCGCGCCGGCATCACCCATGGCCCTGAACGGCATGAAGACGGTGGCGTTGCCGACGAAGGGGGGCGTGCCCATGGCCATGCTCACGCCAGCGTAGGCGCTGCCGGCGACTTGCCGCAGCGTGCAGGAACCCGGCGTCGTGCAGGAGCAGGCGGTGCTGCCGGCCACGGACCCGTAGCACCACGTGACGCCCGGGGAAAAGCTCATGGTCACAGCGCCGTTGCGCCTGATCGACTCGCTTCTGGCCAAGTTCAGATCCTGCGCCAACGCTTCGGCCGCCCCCGACACGCGCCCGCGAGCGAAGTAGGCGGTGTAGGACGGGTAGGCCAAGACCACCAGGAAACCGATGATGGCCACCGACGCCAACAGTTCCACGAGCGTGAGTCCGCGGGCCCGCTCGGCCGACTGGTGCCGCACGTTCACCGGCTCCAGCAGGCCGCTGGCGATTTCGACAGGGTGGCGCCTGAGACCGTCAGCGTGATGGTCAGGCAGTTGGTGTCGGCTGCCTGCGCCTGCCCCGACACAGCCGTTGCCGAAGCGGTGTAGCCGGTCGCGCTGGCCCCCGACAGGGCCAGGCTGTAGAAGCCGTCCGGCGAGGTGCTTGACAGCGCCAAGCGGTTGTTGCCGGGCGTCACCGAATCGCAGATCCGGGTGGTGTGCAGTCCCGCGGCATAGCTGTTGCACTCGGCCCGCAGTTTGTCCTGCTCCAACTGGATGCGCTGCAGCGCTAGGTGCGCATCGGCTCGACGTGACTTGCGGACCGAGCCCTCATAACTGGGCAGGGCGATGGCCACAACGATGCCCAAGATGGCGACGGCAATCATCAACTCGATCAGCGTCAGTCCGGTCGCACTCCTGGGACCGCCGATCCTCGCGAACGTGATCGGGCGTCCCGGAGAAGCGCGGCCGGCGGTGGCAGGAGGATCAAAACGTTTTCGCATGGCATAACCTGAACATCGTCAAGGCGCCCTCCTCGGGCGAACGAAAAAGCTTACCGCTTATACCCGAAAGCCTGCAGCGCATTGTGCACGCAATGATTATGCGTGTCAGCGCCAAGGGGTCAAGAGGCAGGCTGGTCCATGGCAGTCTGGTCCTGTGCTGCTCGGGGGCGTCGGACCGAGCGGATGACTGCAGAGAGCCGGGCCCCGCTGCGGCCGACGAGCCCGTCCCCGGACAGGACCGGACCGTCGCGCAAGCGGGTGGTGGCGCTGCGGCTGCCTGAGCGGCGCAACACCGCAGGCTTCAGCAGGCCGGCGGGTCGCTCAGGTGGCCCTGCGCGGTGCAGGCCCGCACGCGGCCGCGCAGGCTCACAACGTGGCGGATCTCGCGCCCGGCGTCGTCCAGCAGGCGCACCGTGCCGCCCGGGGCGGCCAGGCCCGTCCTGGGGTCGAACAGAATGGACGCGACGTTGGCTTCCACCCGGCGCGGCCCGCCGGCCTGCCAATGGCGGGTGTTGATCAGGCTGGCCTGCGCCGCGTCGCACTGCGCCTCGCCGGCGCCGTCGCAACTGCAGGCGGCCCGGGGCCCGGTGTGCACCACGTAGCAACTGCCGCCCGCCGCCGCGTGAATACTCATGCGCACGTCCAGGTTGCGCATGATGGCCTCGCTGCGCATGTGCTGCAGGTCCCCCAGCAGCGCAGCCGACTGGCCGCGCAGCTGTTGACGCTCCATCATGTCGGCGAACGAGGGGACGGCGCCGCCCACCAGGATGGACAGGATGCTCATGCAGACGAGGCACTCCATGAGAGTGATGCCGCGCTGGCGACGGCGCACGGGGGTGGGGGGCAGGGGGGTCATCGCGGGCTCCGCAACAGCACAGGCGGCCATCTTGGAACGCCGGCCCCGCGACGTCATCGCCCCAGCGGGCCCCCTGGAAGGGGGTGTGGCCCTTCAGATGTCGCGGATCAGCTGCCTGAACTCGTCCACGTCCTCGAAGCTGCGGTACACGCTGGCAAAGCGCACGTAGGCCACCTTGTCGATGCGCTTGAGCTCACGCATCACCAGTTCTCCCAGCCGGGTGGTGGGCACCTCGCGCAGCGTGCCCGACAGCAGCTTTTCCTGGATGCGGTCCAGCGCCGCATCCACCTGCTCGATGCTGACGGGGCGCTTGCGCAGCGCCAGCATCATGGAGGCGCGCAGTTTGGCCGGGTCGAACTCCACCCGGCCGCCGTCGCGCTTGACCACCGTGGGCATGGCCACCTCGGGGCGCTCGTAGGTGGTGAAGCGGCGGTCGCAGCGCAGGCAGCGGCGCCGGCGCCGGGTGAAGCCTTCCTCGGAGTCCCGGGTCTCCGCAACCTGGGTCTCCTCGTGGCCGCAGTAAGGGCAGCGCATGGGCCGGTGCTGTCCCGGGCGTTCAGCCGTAGACGGGGAAGGCGCTGGTCAGCGCCGCCACCTGCTGCCGCACCGCGGCCAGCTTGGCGGCGTCATGGGGGGCATCCAGCACGTCGGCGATCAGGTGGGCTGTCTGCCGGGCCTGCGCCTCCTTGAAGCCGCGTGTGGTCATGGCGGGCGTGCCCAGACGGATGCCGCTGGTGACCATGGGCTTTTGCGGGTCGTTGGGGATGCCGTTCTTGTTGCAGGTCATGTGGGCCTGGCCCAGCACGGCTTCGGCCTCCTTGCCGGTCAGGCCCTTGGGCCGCAGGTCCACCAGCATGACGTGGCTTTCGGTGCGGCCGGAGACGATGCGCAGGCCGCGCTCGATCAAGGTTTCGGCCATCACGCGCGCGTTGGTCACCACCTGCTGCTGGTAGGCCTTGAAGTCGGGTTGCAGCGCTTCGTGGAAGGCCACGGCCTTGCCCGCAATGACGTGCATCAGCGGCCCGCCCTGGATGCCGGGGAAGATGGCGCTGTTGACCTTCTTGGCCGTGGCCTGGTCGTTCATCAGGATGATGCCGCCGCGGGGGCCGCGCAGGCTCTTGTGCGTGGTGGAGGTCACCACGTCGGCATGCGGCACGGGGTTGGGGTAGACGCCTGCGGCGATCAGGCCGGCATAGTGCGCCATGTCCACCATGAAGATGGCCCCGATGGCCTTGGCCACGCGCGAGAAGCGTTCGAAGTCGATGCGCAGGCTGTACGCCGAGGCGCCGGCGATGATGAGCTTGGGCCGGCGCTCGTGCGCCAGGCGCTCCATGGCGTTGTAGTCGATCACCTCGTTCGCATCCAGGCCGTAGCTCACCACCTTGAACCACTTGCCGCTCATGTTCAGCGGCATGCCGTGGGTGAGGTGCCCGCCTTCGGCCAGGCTCATGCCCATGATGGTGTCGCCCGGGTTCAGCAGGGCGAAGAACACGCCCTGGTTGGCCTGGGAGCCCGAATTGGGCTGGACATTGGCGAAACTGGCGCCGTACAGCTTCTTCAGGCGGTCGATGGCCAACTGCTCCACCACGTCCACGTGTTCGCAGCCGCCGTAGTAGCGCTTGCCCGGGTAGCCCTCGGCGTATTTGTTGGTGAGCTGGCTGCCCTGGGCGGCCATCACGGCCGGGGAGGTGTAGTTCTCCGAGGCGATGAGTTCGATGTGCGCTTCCTGGCGCTGGTTCTCGGCCTGGATGGTGGCCCAGATCTCGGGGTCCACCTGGGCGATGGTGTGCTGTGGGCGGTTGAACATGCTTGGCAGTCCTCTTCGGATGGAAGGGCCTTCGGCATCCGTCGTGGCTGCGGTTGCAGCGGCATGACGGGCCAGGGCTGCCCAGGCGCACGGCGGGCGCCGGCAGCACGCGAGGCCCTGGGGCCTGGCCGAGCCGGCCTGCGCTTCCCGGTGGTTCACCACCTCGGCCGAGGCCTGGCAGCAGGCGCCGCCAGCACCGGCCTATCGCCAGTCGCGCAGACGCTCAGTGTATCGGAGCGGGTCCGGACGGCAGGGCCTGGGTCAGCAGACTGTCGCGGGCCGGGTCCGCGGGCAAGGGCCCGCGCGGCGGTGCGGGCGCGGGGCGGGTGCCCGGCGCCCTGGCGGTGGGCTTGTCGGGGGCGGGATCCGTGGCCATTTGCGAACTCCGGGACCTCTGCAACCTTTGGGACTTGTCTGCGACTTGCTGGAAACGTTGGTGTTCTTCCATCACGCGTTGCGCATAGCCCGGCTGCTCGGCGGCGCCGGAAGCCTTCAAGTACAGCATCAGCCCACCCTCCACGCTGCCGGCCTGGGAAATGCTCTGCCTGAGCACCTGTGCGCCCACCCGAAGGTTGCCGACCGGGTCGAAGGCGGCGCGCAGGCCGCCCAGGGCATCGAACTTGTCGGGGTGGGCATGGGCCACCACCTGCATCAAGCCCTTGGCGCCCCCGCTGCCTTGGGCGAAGGGGTTGAAGGCGGACTCCACGGCCGCCACCGCCAGGATCAGGGTGGGTTCCAGACCGGCGCGCGGGCCGATGGACCAGGCCTCCAACACCAGACGCGACACCGGTTCCAGCGCGATGCGGTACCGCTTGGCGATCCAGGCGGCCACGGCAGCCTGCTCCTGCGACAGCAGCGAGGGCTCGGTGGCGGTGGTGCGCACAAGCGCCTGCGGGAGTTCGCCCGCACCGTGGCTTTCCTCGGCCGGCAAGGCATCTGCGCGGGCTTCTTGGCGGCTCTCTTGGCGGCCCTGCAGCCAACCCAGGGTGTGGGCCTCGAGGGCTGACCGCAGGCTCGGCTGGCTCAGGCCCAGCAGCACGGCGACCGCCACCCCCATGCCGACAAGGGCCAGGGCATGGTGGCTCGCTGCGACCAGGGCCCGGCCCAGCAGACGTGCGCTACCGGCCGGTGCTGCGTCGTTCGGACCGGCGCGCGCCGGGAGCTTGTGAAGTGAATCGAGCATGTTCATCCTTTCGTCACCGAAGCCAGGTCAGCGCCGTGCAGGGCACCACCAAGGCGGCAGCGATAATCCAAGGAGTAGCGGGTGCCGGCATTGAGCGCAGCACGTGTTGCGGTCTGTCGAGGGTTCGCGCGGCCCAAGGCCATCAAGCGGAATTCAGGGTAAACCCTCAAGGCATGTGATCGCGGAGGATTCTAGGTAGGCTGGTATATCGGGTCAATGATAAAGAACTGCCGAATAAGATTCATTGCTTATGAAGTACCGCGATTTGCGCGAGTTCCTGGAGGGTCTGTCGGGCTTGGGGGAACTTCGGCGCGTGGCGCATCCCGTATCCGCGAAGCTGGAGATGACGGCGCTTGCCGACGCCGTGCTGCGCGCTGGGGGCCCGGCGCTCTTGTTTGAGCATCCGCAAGGTGCTGCCATGCCCTGCCTGGCCAACCTGTTCGGCACCACGCGGCGCGTCGCCCTGGGCATGGGTGCGGAGTCTGCCGCCGAGTTGCGCGACGTGGGCCGGCTGCTGGCCGCATTGAAGGAGCCCGAGCCGGTGCGCGGCCTGAAGGATGCCGGCAAGCTGTTGCACATGGCCAAGGCCGTGTGGGACATGAAGCCCAGCACGGTGCGCCGCCCGCCCTGCCAGGAGGTGGTGCTCGAAGGTGCCGACGTGGACCTGGCCCGTCTGCCCGTGCAGACCTGCTGGCCCGGGGATGCCGGCCCGCTCATCACCTGGGGCCTGGTGGTCACGCGCGGGCCGCAGGGCGTGGCGCAGCCGCGCCGGCGGCAGAACCTGGGCATCTACCGCCAGCAGGTCATCGGTCGGCGGCAGGTCATCATGCGCTGGCTGGCGCACCGCGGCGGGGCGCTGGACTTCCGCGAGTTCGCGCTGGCCAACCCGGGCCAGCCCTTTCCCATCGCGGTGGCGTTGGGGGCCGACCCGGCCACTATCCTCGGCGCGGTGACGCCGGTGCCTGACACGCTGTCCGAGTACCAGTTCGCCGGTCTGCTGCGCGGCAGCCGCACCGAGGTGGCGGACACGGGCGTGGGCGAAGGCGAGTGGCGCTTGCAGGTGCCGGCCAGCGCCGAGATCGTGCTGGAAGGCCACATTCCGGCGGCGGTGCCAGGCTTCGTGGGCGAGAGCGAGGCCGGCGTGCGCCTGAAGGAGCAGGGTGGCTACCTGCACGCGCTGGAAGGCCCGTTCGGTGACCACACCGGCTACTACAACGAGCAGGACTGGTTCCCCGTGTTCCAGATCGACCGCATCACCCAGCGGCGCGATCCCATCTACCACTCCACCTACACCGGCAAGCCGCCCGATGAACCCGCCGTCCTGGGCGAGGCGTTGAACGAGGTGTTCGTGCCCATCCTGCAGAAGCAGTTCACCGAGATCGCGGACTTCTACCTGCCGCCCGAGGGCTGCAGCTACCGCATGGCGGTGATCTCCATCCGCAAGGCTTACCCTGGACACGCCAAGCGGGTGATGTTCGGCCTGTGGAGCTTCCTGCGGCAGTTCATGTACACCAAGTTCATCGTGGTGGTGGACGATGACGTGAACGTGCGCGACTGGAAGGAGGTGATCTGGGCCATCACCACCCGCATGGACCCTGTGTGCGACACCACGCTGGTGGACTCCACGCCCATCGACTACCTGGACTTCGCCTCCCCAGTCAGCGGCCTGGGCGGCAAGATGGGCCTGGACGCCACGAACAAGTGGCCGGGCGAGACCACGCGCGAGTGGGGGCGCACCATCCGCATGGATGCGGCCGTGGAGCAGCGCGTGGCACCCATCCTGGCCGAGATCCTGGGCCGGGGCTGACGGGGCCGCCCCGACGCCGCCTTTCTCAGCAGCTCAGGGCGTCATCACGCCCGCAGCGCCTGGCGGATCAGGTCGGACGCCTTTTCCGCGATCATGATCGTCGGCGCGTTGGTGTTGCCGCCCACGATCTGCGGCATGACCGAGCCGTCCACCACGCGCAGGCTCTGCAAGCCGTGCACTTTCAACTCAGCATCCACCACGCTGCCCCCGCTGGCCGCCTGGCCCACCGGCCCCATGCGGCAGGTGCCCACCGGGTGGTAGATGGTGTCGGCGTGCTGGCGCACGTAGGCCTCGATCTGGGCATCGGTCTGCGCCGCGGCGGATGCGGCCACCTCGCGGCCGCCGTACTGCGCCAGCGCGGGCTGGGCCAGGATGTGGCGCATCAGCTTGAAGCCACGCACCAGCCGGGCCGTGTCGTCGGGGTCGCTGAGGAAGGCCGGGTCGATCAGCGGCGTGGCCAGCGGGTCGGGGCTGGCCAGCGTGACACTCCCGCGGCTCTTGGGACGCAGCACACAGACATGACAGGAGTAGCCATGGCCGAACACGGTTTGGCGGCCGTGGTCCACCAGCTTGCCCACCACGAAGTGCAGTTGGAGGTCGGGGATGGGCTCTTCAGGCGTGCTGCGGAGGAAGGCACCACCCTCGCCGAAGTTCGTGGTCAGCATGCCGCTGCGCTGCCGCCGCCATTCGAAGATGCCGCGCACGGCGCGCACCGCACCGGGCAGGCTCAGGCCGAACAGGTCGTGATGACCGGGGGCATCCACCACCTGCACCACGTCGATGTGGTCGTGTAGATGCTGTCCCACGCCTGGCAGGTGGTGCACCACGGGCAGGCCGAGGGCCTGCAGATGCGCGCCGGGCCCCACGCCCGAGAGCATCAGCAGTTGCGGTGACTGCAAGGCCCCGGCGCTCAGGATCACTTCGCGCCGGGCTGTCAGGCTGCGCTCGACGCCGCCCAGGCGCACCTCCACCCCCACGGCGCGGCGGCCCTCGAAGCGCACGCGCAGCACCTGGGCGCCGGTCAGCACCTGCAGGTTGGGTCGGGACAGGTGGGGCGCGAGGTAGGCCTTGGCGGCACTGAAGCGCTCGCCGTTGCGGTGCGTCACCTGGTAGGGGCCGATGCCCTCCTGCTCGGCGCCATTGAAATCGGCGTTGCGCGGGTGGCCGGCCTGCACGCCGGCTTCCACGAAGAGGTCGCGCCAGCGTCCCGGGCTGCGCAGGTCGGCCACGTTCAGCGGGCCGTCCGTGCCGTGGAAGGCGTCGGCGCCGCGCTCGTTGTGCTCGGCGCGCTTGAACCAGGGCAGGACCTCATCGAACGACCAGCCGGGGTTGCCCTCGGCGGCCCAGGCGTCGTAGTCGGCCCGGTGGCCCCGGGCGTAGATCATGGCGTTGACCGAGCTGGAGCCGCCCAGCACCTTGCCGCGGGGCTGGTAGCCCCGGCGGCCGTTCAGGCCAGGCTGCGGCACCGTCTCGAAAGCCCAGTTGGCGGCCCCGGTCTGGGCCAGCAGCGCAAGCCCGGCGGGGCAGTGGATGAGCACGCTCCTGTCGGGCGGCCCGGCCTCGATGAGGCCCACGCGCAGCCCCGGGTCCTCGCTCAGGCGTGAGGCCAGCACACAGCCGGCCGACCCGGCACCCACGATCAGGACGTCGAACGGGACTTCGTGCATGGCGCCTCCTGCGGCGAAGGTTCAGGCGCTCACGCGGTGACGGGGCCCGCAGAGGCCAGGACCGCGGCCCGGAACTCGGCGGCCTGCCCCAACCCGAACTCGCGGGCCAGCAGTGCGTAGGAGTGCCGCCGCACGGCGGGCTCGTGCGCCCAGGTGTTGACGACCAGGTGGTCCAGGTCCAGGCTGCGGGCCAGAGCTTGCATCTTCTCCCTGACGCGGGCTGCCGAGCCCACCAGCGCCTTGCGCCGTAGGGGCGCGACGATCACGGCCATCTCCTCCTCGCTGAAGCCTTGCGCGGCCACGTCCTGCGGACGGTGCAGAGGGCCCAGCAGCCCCCTCTGCCGATTGACGCGCCAGCGCTCGCGGCTCAGGGCCTGGAACTCGGCCTCCTCGTCGGTGTCAGCCGCCAGGGCCCAGACGCAGATGGTGGCCTGCGGACGAGGATGGCGTTCGCTGGGCCGGTACAGCGTGCGATACAGGTCCAGCGCCTGCTCCACGCCCTGGCCGTCCATGAAGAAGTAGGCAAAGGCGTAGGGCAGGCCGAGGTGCGCGGCCAGTTGCGCGCCGTAGTCCGAACTGCCGAGGATCCACATCTCGGGTCGGCGGTCCGGCCCCGTACTGGCGTGCGGATCCGTGGACGGAGGCGGCAGCGGGTGCGCCACCACGCCCTGGTGGGGCCGGCC
>JBJTZN010000039.1:0-3952 GCA_046087245.1 Rubrivivax sp. | reverse complement strand
ATGCGGCTGTGAGCATGGTGTCTTGCTGGCAGGTGCAGGGAGGGCTGGTCTGACCCTGACACCGGCCGACGCCCGCTCGTCAAGTGAGGGGGCCGACGCCCAGGCCAGCCACCACGAGCGCTGCAAAATGCGTCGAGGCCTCCATCAGGTGGGCGCGGCGGGCTTCCTCGGTGGGCAGTTCGGCCCCCAGCGGACCGTCCAGCACCAGGCAGGCCAGGCCGTGCACATGGGCCCAGTGCATGCTGGCCAGCGCCGGGCTGAAGTGACCATCGTGCACGATGCGCACCAGCCGCTCGCACCCGGCCCGGGCGTGCTCGGCCGCCGCCTGAGCGCGGGGGAAGCGGGCCGGGTCGCACACCTCGGGGCGGAACATCACCCGGAAGACCGCCGGATGCTCCAGCGCAAAGCCGAGATAGGTCTGCGCCGCACGGCGCAGCACCTCGGACTTGCCGTCCGCGCAGGCGGCATCGATGGCCTCGGACATGCGGCGCGCCAGCTCCTCAAAGCCTTCGGTCACCAGTTCCGCGACGATGGATTCCTTGTCGGGAAAGTGGTGGTAGGGCGCCTGGTGCGTCACCCCCGCGCGGCGCGCCACCTCGCGCATGCTCAGGGCCGCCAGGCCGCCCGAAGCCAGCAGTTCACGGCTGGTTTCCAGCACCCGCTGGCGCAGATGAGGCACCGGGGGCACGTGGGGCACATGGGGCAGAGAGGGCGGATCGGGAAGCTGGGGCAGGTGTCGGGACACGGTGGTCAGTTCGGGACGGGCGGCCACGGGCGCCGGACGGCGCTGCGCAGCGTCATCATGATCAGAGTTCGTGACGGCGGCGGGCGCACGCGCACTCTGGCCTATCGACTTGACACTGTCAATACGGGCCTCTAGCATTCGCGAACCCGACTTGACACCGTCAGGCTTGCCGCCTGCCCCGCCTTTGCATGGACCACTTCTGCCTTCCGCGCCCCGGGCGCTCGCTCTCGCCCATCCCCTCGGCCCTGCTGGCCTGCGCCTTGCTGGCGGGCTGCCAGCCGCCACCGGCCGCCGTGGAACCGGTGCGCGCCGTGCGCACCTGGGTGGTGGGCACGACGCCGGCGCAGGCGCAACTGGAGTTCGCCGCCGAGGTACGCCCGCGCGTGGAATCCAGGCTGGGCTTCCGGGTCGGGGGCAAGCTCGTGGAGCGCCCGGCGCACGTAGGACAGACGGTGCGTGCAGGACAGACGCTGGCACGGCTGGATCCGCAGGATCTGCAGCTCGGGCAGGAGGCTGCCCGCGCGGCGCTGGCAGCCGCACAGGCCCAGCTCGACGTGGCCGACAGCGAGTTCAAGCGCTTCGTCACGCTGCGCGAGCAGGGCTTCATCAGCGGCGCCGAGCTGGAGCGCCGCGAGGCCGGGGTGAAGAGCGCGCGCGCGGCGGTGGAGCAGGCCCGTGCGCAGTTGCGTGTGCAGGCCAACCAGTCGGGCTACGCCGCACTGGTGGCCGACGCGTCCGGCGTCATCACCGCAGTGGAGGCCGAGCCGGGAATGGTGGTGGCTGCCGGCGCGTCGGTGGTGCGCCTGGCGCATGACGGAGCGCGCGACGCCTGGTTCAACATTCCCGAAGACCGCGTGGCCGCCGTGCGCGCGCTGCAGGGTCGCAGCGGCCTGCTGCAGGTCAGGCTGTGGGGGACGGATGCTCGCTCCTGGCCGGCCACGGTACGCGAGATCGCGGCGGCCGCCGACCCGGCCACCCGCACCTTCCTGGTCAAGGCCGATCTCGGCAAGGCCCCGGTGTCCCTGGGGCAGACCGCCACCGTGATGCTGCCCGGGCCGGCCATCCCCGCGGCCTTGACACTGCCGCTGACGGCACTGTTCGAGCATCAGGGCAAGACGCAGGTGTGGGTGCTGGACCGTGCCAGCATGACGGTGCAGCCGCGCGCCGTGCAGCCCGCGGCGCCGCAAGGCAACCGGATCGTCATCGCCGGCGGCCTGCAGCCCGGGGAGACCATCGTGACGGCGGGGGTGCACACCCTGTCGCCCGGACAGAAGGTCACCATGTACGTGGAGCCCAAGCCGTGAGCCGCCCGCAGGGCGATGCGCCGCCGTCTCGACACCGCTTCAACATCTCGCGCTGGGCGCTCGAGCATGGGCCGCTGACGCGCTACCTGATGGTGGTGCTGCTGGTGCTGGGCGGCGCGGCCTACTTCCAGTTGGGTCAGGACGAAGACCCGCCCTTCACCTTCCGCGCCATGGTGGTGCAGGCGTGGTGGCCCGGCGCCAGCGCGCAGGAGATGGCCGAGCAGGTCACCGACAAGATCGAGCGCCTGTCGCAGGAAGTGCCCTACGCCGACGTGATCCGCAGCTACACCAAGCCCGGTGAATCGGTCACCATTCTGCAGATCAAGGACAGCTCGCCTCCGAAGGAAGTGGGCAACGTCTGGTACCAGGTGCGCAAGCGCATCAACGACGCGCGCGGCACCCTGCCCTCCGGCGTGATCGGGCCCTTCTTCAACGATGACTTCGGGGATGTCTACGGCTCCATCGTCGCGCTGTCGGCCGAGGGCTTCTCCAAGGAGGAGCTGCGCGTCTTCGCCGAGGACATGCGTTCGCGCCTGCTGCGCGTGCCCGATGTGGCCAAGGTGGAGCTGTTCGGCGTGCAGCCCGAGAAGGTCTACCTCGAGATCCCCCAGAAACGACTGGCGCAATTGGGGCTGGACTTCAACCAGGTGCTGGGGCAATTGGCGGCGCAGAACGCGGTGGAGGGCGCGGGCGTCTTCGATGCGGGTTCCCAGAACCTGCAGGTGCGCGTGCAAGGGGTCTTCAGGTCGCTGGACGATCTGCGCCGCATGCCCCTGCGCGGCGTCAACCCCGTCACGGGCGCGTCCAGCACCCTGCAACTGGGCGAGATCGCCGAGGTGCGCCGCGAGCCGGTGGATCCGCCGCAGGTCCTGGTGCGCCACCAGGGACGGCAGGTCGTCGCCGTGGGGGTGTCCATGGCCAAGGGCGGGGACATCATCGCGCTGGGCAAGCGCCTGCGCACCGAGCTGGACGGCATCCGCCTGTCCCTGCCCGCCGGCATCACGCTGGAGCAGGTGCAGGACCAGCCTCAGGCCGTCTCACGCTCGGTGGGCGAGTTCGTGCGGGTGCTGATCGAGGCCATCGCCATCGTGCTGGCCGTCAGCTTCATCGCCCTGGGGCTGCACACGCGGCCATTGCGCATCGACATCTGGCCCGGCATGGTGGTGGCGCTGACCATCCCGCTGGTGCTGGCCATCACCTTCGTCACCATGTACTACTGGGGGGTGGGACTGCACAAGATCTCGCTGGGCTCGCTGATCATCGCGCTGGGCCTGCTGGTGGACGACGCGATCATTGCCGTGGAGATGATGGTGCGCAAGCTGGAGGAGGGGCACGACAAGGTCTTCGCCGCCACTTACGCCTACGAGGTGACCTCCATGCCCATGCTGACGGGCACGCTCATCACGGCCGCGGGCTTCCTGCCCATCGGCCTGGCGAAGTCGGTCACGGGGGAGTACACCTTCGCCATCTTTGCCGTCACCTCGGCGGCGTTGGTGATCTCATGGCTCGTCTCGGTGTACTTCGTGCCCTGGATGGGGGCCGCCTTGCTGAAGAACCGTCCCAGCGTCACCGGGCAGGCGCATGAACTCTTCGACACCCCGTTCTATACGCGCTTTCGGGCGCTGGTGAACGCCTGCGTGCGCCACCGCTGGTGGACGATTGCGGCCACCATCGCGCTGTTCGGCGCGGGCGTGGCCGGCATGGGCAAGGTGCAGCAGCAGTTCTTCCCCGATTCGAGCCGGCCAGAGATTCTGGTCGACCTGTGGTCGCCCGAGGGCACGTCTTTCACCGCCAACGAAGCGGTGGCCAAGCGGGTCGAGGCGCGCCTGATGGCCGAGCCGGGCGTGACCAGCGTCACGCAGTGGATCGGCGCCGGCGTGCCGCGCTTTTACCTGCCGCTGGA
>JBJTZN010000038.1:0-22885 GCA_046087245.1 Rubrivivax sp. | reverse complement strand
GCACCCGGGCGCCATCCGCGCCGCGCTGCGCGCCATTCCGGGCCTGTACTGCGTGAGCGACGCCACCGCCGCCACCGGCATGCCCGACGGCGAGTACCGCCTGGGCCGTCACACCGTCACCAAGTGCCTGGGCGGCGTGCGCCTGACCGACGGCACGCTGGCCGGCAGCACTCTGACCATGGACCAGGCCCTGCGCAACCTGGTGGGCCTGGGCTTGTCGCTGGCCGAGGCCTCGAGCCGCTGCGCCACGCTGGCCGCTCAGCACCTGGGCCTGTCCGACCGTGGCCGGCTGGTGCCCGGCGCCTGGGCCGACGCGGTCGTGCTGGATTCGGCGCTGCGCCTGCAGCGTGTCCTGATCGAAGGAGAAGAGATTGAACCCGCCAGCCCTTGACCCCGCGGCGAAGCCGTCGAAGATGCTGACCGAGGCGCTGCAGGCCCCGGCCGTGGCCGAGACGCTTCTGAAGGCCGACACCGGCACCGTGCAGGCCCTGGCCCGCAGCCTGCGCGAGGACCCCCCGCGGGCCCTGCTCACCGTGGCGCGCGGCAGCAGCGACCACGCCGCCCACTACGCGGCCTATCTGGTGATGGCGCGCCTGGGCCAACTGGTGACCTCGCTGCCGATGTCGCTCGTCACCCTGTACGCCAGCCGGCTGGCCTGCGACGGGCTGGTGTCCCTGGCCTTCTCGCAAAGCGGTCAGAGCCCGGACCTGCTGGCCCCCACCGGCTACTTCAGCGCCGGCGGGGCCCGCACCGTGGCTTTCGTCAACGACGCAGCCTCACCGCTGGCCCAGGCCAGCCAGTGGGTGCTGCCGCTGCATGCCGGCCCCGAGCGCAGCGTGGCGGCCACCAAGAGCTACATCGCGCAACTGGTGGCAGGCGCCAGGCTGGTGGCGCACTGGGAGGCTGACTCGCCGCTGCAGGCGGCGCTGCCCGGCCTGCCCGAGGCGCTGCAGCGGGCCTGCGCCTGCGACTGGGGTGCGGCGGTGCAGGCGCTCAGCGCGGTGGACCGGCTGATCGTGGTGAGCCGCGGCACGGGGCAGGCGGTGGCCATGGAGGCCGCCCTCAAGCTCAAGGAGGTCTGCGGCATCCAGGCCGAGGCCTTCTCCGGGGCGGAACTGCGCCACGGCCCCATGGCCCTGGTGCAGCAGGGCTACCCCTTGCTGGTGCTGGCCCCGCGCGGGCCGGCCCAGGCGGGGCTGCTGACCCTGGCGCACGACATGCGCGAGCGCGGCGCGCGGGTGCTGCTGGCCGCCCCGGCGGGCACCGCGGGGGCGCAGTTGCCGCTGGTGACCACGGGACATGAGGACCTGGACCCCCTTGCCGTGGTCCAGTCGTTTTATCTGATGGTCGAGGCGCTGGCACGGGCGCGCGGCCGTGACCCCGACGCCCCGCCGCACCTGAGCAAGGTCACGCGAACGCACTGAGGTGCCGCGCCCCGTTCGACCTCATGCCCCACGCCCCCCGCTCTGCACTCGCGGCGCCGCGCCCCGACCGCCCGCTGCAGGGCATCGTGCTGATGCTGGTCGGGGTGTTCCTGCTGTCGGTGATGGACACGCTGACCAAGGTGGCCGTGGCCGAGCTGTCCACGCCAGTGCTGATCGCTGCGCGCTCGGCCGTGGTGATGCTCCTGGTCGTGCCCATGATCGTGCGTGCGGGCGGCTGGCCGGTGCTGCGCATGCGCCGCCCGCTCGGGCATCTGCTGCGCGGCGTGCTGTCGGTGTGCTCCATGCTGGCCTTCTTCGAGGCCCTGCGCCACCTGCCCCTGGCCACGACCATCGCCATCTGCTTCGCCGCGCCCTTGCTGATGACCACCCTGTCGGTGCCCCTGCTGAAGGAGCGCGTGGGCGCGGCGCGCTGGGCCGCGGTGCTGCTGGGCCTGTGCGGGGTGCTGGTCATCGTCGGCCCGGAGGTGGCCGCTGGTTCCTTCGGCGTGGGCGCGGTGCTGGCCCTGGCCGCGGCCTTCTTCTACGCCGCGGCCATGACCTGCGTGCGCTGGCTGTCCAGCACCGAGTCCGACCTGTCGATGATGGTGTCGCAGAACGCCTGCATGGGCCTGGCTGGCCTGGTGGGACTGCTGTTCGTGACACCGGCCCTGCCCTCGCCCCCCATGTGGGGCGTGATCGTGGCCAGCGCGGCCTTTCTGCTGGCCAGCCAACGCCTGACCTTCCGTGCGCTGCGCGTCGCCCCGGTGTCGGCGGTGGCGCCGTTCCAGTACACCGAGCTGGTCTGGGCGGCGCTGTTTGGCTGGCTGTTCTGGCGCGAGTGGCCCGGCCCCCACGTCTGGTGGGGCGCCAGCATCGTCGTGGCCGCCGGCCTGTTCAGCATCTGGCATGAGCGGCGCCGCGCCATGGGCCGCGGCTGAGGCGCCGTGAAGCCGGCGCCATGCAGGTGCCACCGTCGCTCGCCTGGAGCGCCACCCGGTTCAGCCCGACTCAAGCCCGGTTCAGCGCGTCGTCCAGCACCTCCACCCAGTGACGCACGGGCGCGGCCGTGCCCGACTGCAGGTGCTGGATGCAGCCGATGTTGGCGGAGATGATGGTCTCGTCGTCGGCGGGGGCCAGGTGGCCGAGCTTGCGGTCGCGCAGCTGGCTGGCAAGCTCGGGCTGCAGCACGCTGTAGGTGCCGGCCGAGCCGCAGCACAGGTGGCTCTCGGCGCCGGCCAGGCGCAATTCGAAACCCAGCGCGGTCAGGTGCTGCTCGACGCCGCCGCGCAATTGCTGCCCATGCTGCAGCGTGCACGGCGGATGGAAGACCAGTCGGCCATGGGTGGGCAGGGCCACTGGCGTGCCGGCCCGGGCGCCGCTGCGGCCCAGGCGCTGCGCCAGGGCGGGTACCAGGCCGGGCAGCAGTTCGCTCAGATCCCTGGTGAGTTCGCTGATGCGCCGCGCCCTGTCGGCGTAGGCCGGGTCGTGGGCCAGGGCGTGGCCGTACTCCTTGACGGCCACGCCACAGCCCGAGGCGTTCATCACGATGGCCTCCACCTGGCCCTGGCTGGTCAGCCCTTCCACCAGCGGCCACCAGGCGTCGATGTTGCGCCGCATGTCGGCCAGGCCGCCTTCATGGTCGTTCAGGTGGGTGCGCAGGGCGCCGCAGCAGCCGGCGCCGTCGGCCACCAGGGTCTGGATGCCGGCGGCGTCCAGCACACGCGCCGTGGCGGCGTTGATGTTGGGCATCATGGCCGGCTGCACGCAGCCCAGCAGCATCAGCACCTTGCGCGGGTGTTCGCGCGTGGGCCAGCGGTAGGCGCGCGCTGGGGCCGGCGCCGGCACCTTGTCGCGCAGCTTGCCCGGCACCAGCGGGCGCAGCGCCTGGCCCAGCTTCATGGCCGGCTTGAACAGCGGCGAGGTCAGCCCCTCCTTGAGTAGCCAGCGCACCGCCTTCTCGCCCGTGGGCCGCTCCACCTTGCGCTCGACGATGCGTCGGCCGATGTCCACCAGGTGCCCGTACTGCACGCCGCTGGGGCAGGTGGTCTCGCAGTTGCGGCAGGTCAGGCAGCGGTCCAGGTGCTGCTGTGTCTTGCGCGTGACCTCGGCGCCCTCGAGCACCTGCTTCATCAGGTAGATGCGGCCGCGCGGGCCGTCGAGCTCGTCGCCCAGCAACTGGTAGGTGGGGCAGGTGGCGGTGCAGAAGCCGCAATGCACGCACTTGCGCAGGATGGCCTCGGCCTCGCGGCCGTCGGATGTGTCGCGGAACTCGGGAGCCAGGTTGGTTTGCATGGTGGCTAAAGCGGGCGAAGAAAGGGCGGCAAGAGCAGCGGCAGCAGCAGCGCCGCCAGCAGCACCTGCAGGCTCAGACCCAGCGCGGCGTAGGCGCCGGCCGCAGGGTGGACCTGCCAGGCGCGCGCCGCGCCGATGCCGTGCGCGGCGGTGCCCAGGGCGAAACCGCGCACCTCGGGGCGGCGCAGCTTCAGGGCGTCGAGCACGGGCTTGGCGAGCACGGCGCCGACGAGGCCGGTGAGCACGGCGAAGACGGCCGCCAGCGCGGGCTCGCCGCCCAGCGTGGCGGCCACGCCCATGGCCACCGGCGCGGTGCTGCCCTTGGGTGCCAGCGAGGCCAGCAGCGGCACCGGCAGGCCCAGCGCCCAGCCCAGGCCCAGCGCCACGGCCACCGCCGCACCGCCGCCGGCCAGCGCGGCCAGTGCCAGCGCTGCCGGGCGCGCCCGCAGCTCGGCGCGGCGCTGCCACAGCGGCCAGGCCAGCGCCACCACCGCCGGGCCCAGCAGCACATGGATGAACTGTGCGCCGGAGAAGTAGGCCTCGTAGGGCGTGCCCGTGGCCAGCAGCAGCAGCGCCAGCGCCATCACGCTCCACAGCACCGGGTTGGCCCAGGGCGCCTGGCCCAGGCGCGTGTAGGCGGCGTGGGCCAGCACGTACACGCCCAGCGTGGCCGTGAGGCCGAACAGCGGCGTGGCCGAGAGGTACAGCCACAGCTCGACGAAACTGGTCACCGCACCCCCCTGCGCACGGTCCGCACCGGGACGAGCGCCCGCGAGCCGCTCGCGGTGCTCCATAGGAAAGCTTCGTGCTTCGCACTGCGGAACTCGCCCTTCGGGCGGCCGGGCGGGCTCATGCTGCCGGCTCCACCGGCACGGTCGGCACCGCCGGCGCATCGCGCCACAGCGCCTGCAGCACCAGCGCCGCGGCCACCAGGCCGGCGATGGTGGACAGCAGCACCACCAGCGCCAGCGCCGCGGCGTGGCCGCCGAGCAGGCCGAGGTGCGCGATCACGCCCACGCCCAGCGGCACGAACAGCAGCGAGAGGTGCGCCAGCAGCCCGTCGGCCGCAGCCTCCACGGGCGCGGCCACCACGCGGCGCGTGGGCGGCCAGGCCAGCAGCGCCAGCACCAGGCCCAGGCCCAGCACGGGCCCCGGCAGCGGCAGCCGCAGCGCGCGCACCAGCAACTCGCCGGCGCTCTGCGCCAGCAGCAGCATGGCCAGGCCCTGCAGGGCGCTCATGTCAGGCCGCCTGGGCGTGGACGGCCCAGTAGTGGCGCGGCAGCGCGGCGTCGCCGAACCAGTCGCAGCGCGCCGCGCGTCCGCCCAGCACCGACTCGACCTCGGCCCGCGTCGGGTGGTTCTTTAGCACGCGGTGGCGGCTGCCGTCGTCCAGCCGGCGCAGCTGCCAGCAGTCGCCCTGCGCGTCGACCTCGGCGATGGGCGTGCTGCTGCCCTCGACGAAGCGGTTGTCGATGAAGACCACCGGCGCGCCCGGCGCCAGCCGCGCGAACAGCGCATCCAGCCAGCCGGCCAGCCGCGCCCGCGGCACGTGGCTCCACCAGAAGCCCACGAAGGCGGCGTCGAAGCGCTGCGGGCCCAGGCCGTCCAGCGTGTAGGCGTCGGCCGTGGCGAAGCGCACGCAGCGCGGCATCGCCGCCTTGGCGCGCGCCACGGCCAGCGTCTCGGGGTTGAGGTCGGTGGCCAGCCAGAACGCGGCGTCGCGCGCGCCGTGCAGCGTCCACCAGCCGGTGCCGGCGGCCACTTCGAGCACGCGGCGGCCGGCGAACACGCCCGGCAGCCAGGCCTCCAGCAGCCGCAGGTCGGCCTGCCGCTCGGGCTTGGCGTAGACGGCCTCGTACTCGGTGGCGCGGGCGGCGTAGTAGGCCGCCATCGAGGCTTCGGGCGACGCCAGCGCGGCCATCACAGCCCCGGCAGCAGCCGGCCCGGGTTGAAGATGCCGGCCGGGTCGAACTGCTGCTTCAGGCCCTGGTGGATGCGTGCCAGCACCGGCGCCAGCGGCGCGAAGCTGCCGGCCGACTTGTCCTGCGCGCGGAACAGCACCGCGTGCCCGCCCACGGCGGCCGCGGCCTCGCGCAGCGTGGCGGCTGGCGCGCTGCTGCAGATCCAGCGCTGCGCGCCGCCCCACTCGACGAGCTGTTCGCCCGACAGCTCGAGCGGCGGCGCCACCGAGGGCACCGACAGCCGCCACAGCGCCGCGCCGGTGTCCACCGCCCGCGCCGCGCCCACGAAGAACTCGTCGCGGTGATCGCGCAGGCCGAGCCAGAAGGGATCGGCCATCGCCGGCTCGACGCGCTCGCCGCCCAGGCTCAGCAGCGCCGACTTCACGGCCGCCTCGGCGCCCGCCAGGCGCAGCACGAGCATGCCGTCCCACCAGGCACTGGCGTTCAGCGGCAGCGGCTGGCCGAGCAGCTCGTTGACGCGGCGGATGGCGCTGCCCGCATCGAGCTCCAGCCGCAGCGTGGCCACCGCACGCGGCATCGGCAGCACCTTCAGCGAGACCTCGGCGATGACGCCCAGCACGCCCAGACTGCCGGCGAGCACGCGGCTCAGGTCGTAGCCGGCCACGTTCTTCATCACCTGGCCGCCAAACGAGAGCACTTCGCCGCGGCCGTTGATCATCGTCGCACCCAGCACGTAGTCGCGCACGCCGCCCATGCTCAGGCGCGCCGGGCCCGCCAGGCCTGCGGCGACCATGCCACCGACCGTGCCGCCATCGGCCTGGCCACCTCCGAACCGCGGCGGCTCGAAGGCCAGGCACTGGTTCTCCTCGGCCAGCGCGGCCTCGAGCTCGGCCAGCGGCGTGCCGGCGCGCACGCTGACCACCAGTTCGCTGGGCTCGTAGCGGCTGATGCCGGCGAGCACGCGCAGATCGAGCGGCTCGCCCACGCGCGCACCGCCGTAGAAGTCCTTGGTGCCGCCACCGCGGATGCACAGCGGCTGCCCGGCGGCGGCCGCAGCGCGGATGCGGTCAACGAGCGAGGCGAGTGCGGGGTCGGACACGGCCATGCCTAGAAGCGCTCCAGGTGGGCGAAGGGCAGCAGGCCCTTCTTCACGTGCATGCGGCCGTACTCGGCACAGCGCTGCAGCGTCGGGATCACCTTGCCGGGGTTCAGCAACCCGGTCTCGTCGAACGCGCGCTTGACGCCGAACATGGCTTCGCGCTCCTCGGGGCTGAACTGCACGCACATGCTGCTGAGCTTCTCGACGCCCACCCCGTGCTCGCCCGTGACCGTGCCGCCCAGGCGCACGCTGGTCTCCAGGATGTCGGCGCCGAAGAGCTCGCAGCGGTGCAGCTGGTCGGGGTCGTTGGCGTCGAACAGGATCAGCGGGTGCAGGTTGCCGTCGCCGGCGTGGAAGACGTTGGCGCAGCGCAGCTGGTACTTGCGCTCCATCTCGGCAATGGCCAGCAGGATGTCGGCCAGGCGCTTGCGCGGGATGGTGGAGTCCATGCACATGTAGTCCGGGCTGATGCGGCCGCTGGCCGGGAAGGCGTTCTTGCGCCCGCTCCAGAACTTCAGGCGCTGTGCCTCGTCCTTGCTCACCTCCATGCGCGTGGCCCCGGCACCGGCCAGCACGTCGAGCATGCGGCCGATCTCCTCGGCCACCTCCTCGGGCGTGCCGTCGCTCTCGCACAGCAGGATGGCCTCGGCGTCCAGGTCGTAGCCGGCGTGGACGAAGTCCTCCACCGCCGCGGTCATGGGCTTGTCCATCATCTCCAGCCCCGCCGGGATGATGCCCGCGGCGATCACCGCCGCGACGGCGTCGCCCGCCTTGCGGATGTCGTCGAAGCTGGCCATGATGCAGCGCGCCAGTTGCGGCTTGGGCACCAGCTTGACCGTCACCTCGGTGGTCACGGCCAGCATGCCTTCGCTGCCCACCACCACCGGCAGCAGGTCCAGCCCGGGGGTGTCGAGGGCCAGCGAGCCGAACTCCACCGGCTCGCCCTCCACCGTGAAGCCGCGCACGCGCAGCACGTTGTGCAGCGTCAGGCCGTACTTCAGGCAGTGCACGCCGCCGGAGTTCTCGGCCACGTTGCCGCCGATGGTGCAGGCGATCTGGCTGCTGGGGTCGGGCGCGTAGTACAGGCCATGCGGCGCAGCCGCTTCACTGATGGCCAGGTTGCGCACGCCGCATTGCACGGTGGCGGTACGGCTGGTGGCATCCACTTGCACGATCTTGTTGAACTTGGCCAGCGACAGCGTCACGCCCAGCGCGTGCGGCAGCGCGCCACCCGACAGGCCCGTGCCCGCCCCGCGCGCCACTACCGGCACCTGCAGTGCATGGCAGGCCTTCAGCACCGCGGCCACCTGGCCTTCGGTTTCCGGCAGCACCACCACCAGCGGCTGCTGGCGATAGGCGGTGAGGCCGTCGCACTCGTAGGGCACGGTGTCCTCGGGCTGCCACAGCAGGGCATGAACAGGCACCAAGGGGGCGAGCGCGGCCACGATCTCCCGCTGGCGGGCGGCACGGTCCAGGGCAACGGCAGGCAAGGGAGCGTTCATGGGGTACGCAATGTACCTGCCGAGCCGGGGTTCTCAGGCCCGGTGCGGCAATGCCTCACAAGCGTTCAGCCCGCAAAGACCGTGAGCACGCCCGTGTAGCCATACAGGTGCCGCCGGGCGATCTCTCCGGCGGCGAAGAAGCCCACCAGCGGTACCTCGCCCAGGGCGCGCTGCACGATCTTCAGCTCCGCCGAGGGCGCGCCGAAGTGCGGGCCGCCGCGGCCGTTGCAGCTGATGTAGACCGCGCCGCGCAGGCCGCGGCCGGGCATGTCATTGCTGCCGTCGCGTTCCACCTCGTCGCGGATCTCGCTGCAGATGCGCACGAGGTCGCGGCGCGCAGCCTCGGTGTGGCGCTGGCAGAAGGCCAGGCGCATCCCCGGCTCCACCTGCTCGGCCACGGCCACCGCGTGGCGCCCCGGGTCCAGGCCCACCAGGTGGCGCACCCGCACGTCCGGACCGAACTGCGCGCCGCGGCCCAGCAGGGCGCCGTCGGCGTCGGTCAGGCCCACCATCGTGGCCCGCAGCACCGGCAGCGCCTTGCGCGGCTCCTGCAGGTCGATGCCCAGGTCCAGCAGCAGGCAGGTCAGGGCCGGCAGCCCGTCGAGCTCGGTGACCAGGGGCCCCTGCGCGCCGGTGATCACCCGCTCCGGCCCCACGGGCTGGCAACCCTGCGTGACGCGCGAGATCAGCCTGACCTGCGGGCCGAAGGCCACGCCGGACAGGCCGCCCTGCCACCAGCCCTGGGCCACCTGCGCGCCGCCCGTGCGCGCCGAGACCGCCCCGCCAAAGAGGTAGCCCGTGTCCACGCGCTGGCTGAGCTCGGCCACCAGCCCGGCCAGGTCGGGCGTGGCCGGGTCGGCATGCACCAGCGCCGTGTGAGCCCGCTGGCCGAGCTTGCCGCCCTGGCCGCTCTGGCCGCTTTTGCCGACCAGGGGCTGCGCGCCAGAGAACACCTCAAAGCTGCCTGCAGGCAGGTCGCACAGCATCAATGCCAGAGCCGGCTCGTCGAAGTACTCCACGCCCGTGGCCGCAACGCCCACGGCCGGGCAGCCGACCCAGGCCGCCTGCGGCCAGCGCTCGCGCAGCTCGGCCAGCAGGGCCGGGGCGTGGGGTGCGTAGTGGTCGCTGAAGTACACCAGCCCCAGCCTCGCCCCGGCGGCCTGCGCGCCGGCCGCGTCGACCTGTGCCGCAGCCAGTGCCAGGGCCATGCGCCAGTCCGGGTGGGTGGCATGGCCGACGGCAAACGCACCCGGCCCGGCGTTCACGTCTTGCGCTTCGTGCTGCGGCGGGCCGGGGTCTGCGCAGCCTGGCGCGCCGGCCGAGGCGCCTTGCCACCCGCCGCCGCCTTCTCGCGGGCCGCGGTGCCGCTGGGCTGCAGGGCCTGCGCCATCGCTTCGGCCGATTGCTGGACCATGGCCCCGGCGAGTTGGCCGGCAGCCTCGACCGACCCGTCCTTCAGGGCCTGGGCGGCCAGTTGCGTGAACTGCTGGGTCAAGGCGCCCCACCACTGCATCGGGTCCACCACGCCTGCGCCGGCGGCGCTGGCCTGCGGCGTGGGCTGCGGTGCCGCCTGGCGTGCCGCTCGTGCGGGCGCCGGCGCCGGTGCAGCGGGGGCGGGCTCGTGGAGCTTGAAGGCCTGCGCCAGGTCGGCCACCTGGACGTTCATGGTCTTCAGGGTGGACAGCGTCATGCGCTGCACCTCCAGCGCCTGCACCGTGGTGCCGATCATGCGCGCGTTCTGCTCCAGCCAGAACTGCACCGTCTTCAACTCCTCGATGCGTTTGCCCAGTTCCTGCGGGTCCAGGGTGGGTGCCACCCATTGCCCCAGCCCGGGCAGGGCGTTGCCGGCGTTGGTCGCCAGGCTTTGCAGGAAGTCGAATCCAGGGACCATCTTCGAGAAATCCGGTGCCACGGCCATGGGCATCTCCTGCCTGTTCGCGATGGGGGGATTGTGCGGTGACGGCCGGCGCCGTGCATGCCGCCCGCACCGGCCGCGGTTCGGGTTCAGGTCACGGCGGGCAGCGGCATGCTCAGTCGCACCTGGGTGCCGGCCCCGGGCTGGCTGACCACTTCAAGGACCGCACCCACGCGTTGGGCGCGCTCGCGCATGCCCAGCAGGCCGAAGTGGCCGGTGTGGTCCGCGCCGGGGTCGAAACCTTTGCCATTGTCGGCCACCCGCAGGTCCAACAGGCCGTCGTGCACGGCCAGCCCCACATGCACCCAGCCCGCACGCGCATGGCGCGTGGCGTTGGTCAGGGATTCCTGGACGATGCGGAACAAGGTGGTGGTGGTCTCGTCCGACAGTGCCAGGTCCTCCACCGTGCTGGAGAACTCGCAGGCCATGCCGGTCTGGCGCGACCAGTGGCCTGCCAACCACTCCAGGGCGGCCACCAGGCCCAGGTTCAGCGCCGGCGGCCGCAGGCGGGCGATGATGTCGCGGCTCATGCGCACCAGTTCGTCCACCTGTCGGTTCAGGCGTTGCAGGCTTTGCGCGGCCTCGACGTTCGAGCCGATGGCGTCGCCCAGCGCCGAGACTTCCATCTTCACCAGGGTCAACACCTGGCCGCACTGGTCATGCACCTCGGCAGCGATCAGCTTGCGTTCGGCCTCCAGATGCGCCTCCACATGCGCCGATAGCGCCTGGATCTGCTCGCGGGCCTTGCGCAGTTCGGCCTGCGCGCGGTGCCAGGTGCTCACGTCCTGCAAGGTGCCCACCAGGCGCAGACCTGCACCGTCGGCACCCTGCGGCAGGGCTTCGCCCACCCAGCGCACCCAGGCGTAGCTGCCGTCTGCGCGCATGCGCCGGACCTCTTCTTCAAAGGGGCCGGGAGCCCAGCCCGACGCGCCCTGCCGCTGGCGCATCAACGCAGCCCGGTCCTGCGGGTGCACCAGGGGCGAGAACCCGCGCAGGAAGGCACCGCGAAACGCCGGCCCGTAGCCCAGGATCTTGAGGCACTCGTCATCGAAGTGGCCTTGCCCTTCGGGCAGGCGCAGGTCGTACACACCGATGGCCGCGGCCCCAAGGGCCCGCCGCAGGGCCTGATCCTGGCCGGGGGCCGGGTCGCTGGCGAAGTCGACCATGGTCATGGTCCCTCCCTGGGAGAGTCTTGTAATGCGGCCATGGTTGCGCAAACGCGGCCGGCTGGCAATGCCTTTGTCCGCGCAGGCGGGTTGCTGGCCTTGAGCAGGATCAATTCCCCGCCAGGCCCGGGCGACGGTGGCACCATCACGGCATGAGCCCGCGCCCGCTGCCCCAGACCCACCTGCCCCCCACCCACTCTCCGGGCCCGCGGCGGGTGGAGGCCCTGGCAGCGGTGGCGTGCGCCTTGCTGGCCCACGCCGGGGTGCTGGGCGCCTGGACAGCGCTGCCGCAGGCAGCGGGCCTGCCCCAGCCTGCGCAGGCCGTGCCCGATCCCGGTCGGCCGGCCGGGGGGGCCGTGCCCGGCGCGCGCGCCCTGGACGTGCGCGCCCTCGACGTGCGCTCCCTGCCCGGCGGCCTGACCGCTCGACCTGCCCCGGCGAGCCCCCCGCCTGCAGGCACTGTGGCCGCCGCAGCACCTGCGGCACTGGCCGTGCACCAGACCCCGGTGGCGCCTGCACGGCCTGCCAGGTTTGCAGCCTCAAGCACGTCTGGGACGTCTGGGACGTCTGGGGCGTCCGCCCCCCTTGCGGCGCCCGCAGCCCCCAGCGCCGCCGTGGCGCTGGCCGCGCTGCCCGGGGCCATGAGCGCTGGCGTGGAACCGCCCGTGGCCGCGGCAGCGCGCGCCGGCGCCAGTGCCGGCGGTGGCGTCGGCGTCATTGCTGCGGCCACCGCAGCGCCTGCGGGGCCGGGCGCTGCCGGCACGGCCTCCGCCTCCGGTGCTGACGACGAGCATCCGCCGCCGCCGGTGTATGCCACACGCCCGCCGCCGCCCTTCCGCCTGGCCTACGCGCTGCGCCGTGGTGCGCTGTCCGGGCAGGCCGAACTGGGCCTGCAGCGCGTGGCCGGTGGCTACGAGCTCGACCTCAGGGGCACGGTGCTGGGCCTGGAGGTGCTGGGCATGAGCAGCCGCGGCGGCTTCGGTCCGCAGGGGTTCATGCCGGAGCGCTTCGTGGACCGGCGCCGCGGCAAGGACCGCCTGGCGGCCAATTTCGACCACACCGCAGGCCGTATCACCTACTCGGGCACGGCGGCCGCCCAGCCCTTGCTGGCCGGGGCGCAGGACCGGCTGAGCTGGATGGTGCAGCTGGCCGCGATTCTTGAGGCCGGGCCCGCCCGCTACCCGGCCGGCAGCCGCATCGCCTTGTCGGTGTCGGGCGCGCGGGGCGATGTCGACACCTGGACCTTCATCGTCCAGGGCCGCCAGCGCGTGGACCTGCCCGCCGGCACCGTGGCCATGGCGGTGCATCTGACGCGCGAGCCGCGGCGGCCCTACGACACCCAGGTGGAGGCCTGGCTGGATCCGGCGCGGCACCACCTGCCGGTGCGCGCCCGCCTGACCGTGCTGCCCGGCGGCGAGACCCTGGAGCTGTCGCTGGCCGCGCCGTGAGCGGGCCCGGTGGCCTCAGAGCTTGTGAAGTATTCCGGCGCGCCCGAGCGGGCGTTCCAAATGGTGCCGATCTAGGCGCAAAGCACAGCCGTAGCCCGGGCTACGGCGAGCATTTGCAACGACGAGCCGGGCCGCTTGGGGCGGACGAGCGGGTGCGCGGGGATCTTTCACAAGCTCTCAGCCCTGCAGCGCTGGCAGGATCGCCCAGCAGGCGCCCGTGGTGTGGTAGTCCACCTTGCCCGCCGGGCTCTTCTCGTCGGTGGTCCGGGTGTTGTCGGGCTCCAGGATGCGGAACCACGCGCCGTGGCGGTGGTCCACCCAGTGGCGCCAACAATAGGCCCACAGCCTGTCGTACCAGTCCCAGTACCGCGCCTGCCCGGTACGCCGGCCCAGCACCGCGGCGGTGGCCAGGGTCTCGCATTGCACCCAGTGGTACTTGCGGGCGTCGCACACGCTGAAGTCTGGCCCGAAGCCGTAGACGATGCCCTGGTGCTTATCGTCCCAGCCGTGGCGCAGCGCCGTGTCGAAGAGCTCGCAGGCTCGGGGCAGCAGCCAGTCCCAGGAGCGCGTGGCCAGCGCCGTGCGCTCGCGCCAGGTCGCGCGCGGCGCCGGGGCGGTGAGCTCCTGCTCCAGCTTCAGCAGCAGCCGTGCCCACTCGGTGAAGTGGCCCGGCTGGTAGCCCCAGGGCCGGAAGATGTTGCTCATGTCGCCGCGGTTGTAGTCCCAGTCGATGGACCAATCCTCGCGGTAGTGCTCCCAGATCAGCCCCTTGCTGAGCTGTGCCTGGCGCTGCACCAGCGACTCGGCCACCGTGGCAGCGCGCTCCAGGTAACGGGCATCGGCCGTGGCTTCATAGGCTGCCAGGCAGGCCTCCACCGCGTGCATGTTGGCGTTCTGCCCGCGGTAGGGCTTGACCACCCAGTCCTCGCTGGCCTCGTCGGCGTACAGGCCGAAGGCGGGCTGCCAGAAGCGCTGCTGCATGAGATCGAAGGTCTCGTCGAGCCAGGCGCGCGCTTCGCCCAGGCCCGCCATCAAGGCGTGGGCATAGGCCAGCATGACGAAGGACAGGCCGTAGGCATGATGGGTGGCGTCGGTGACACGGGCCCGGCCGTCGCGCCAGTCCAGCGTCCAGGCGTAGCCGCCGCTGTGCGGCTGGCGGTGCACCTCGCGCAGGAAGGCCAGGGCGCGGTGGGCGTGCGCCAGGTAGGCGGGATGCCCGGGCAGGTGCCGCGCCGCCATCGACCACAGGAACACGTACCGGGTGCTGCTGACCAGATGGCGGTTGTGCCGGTCGTAGACCGTGCCGTCGTCCTTCAGGAAGTGGAAGAAACCCCCGCTGGGATCCACCGCGCGGGGGTCGTAGAAGTCCAGGATGCTGCGTGCGTGGGCCAGCACGGCCGCGCGGGTGCGCAGGTCGGGCTGCGCGGGTGCGGACGGTGCGGGTGCAGACGGTGCGGGTGCGGACGGTGCGGGTGCAGACGGTGCCATCGTCAACGGCCCTACAGTTGTTCCCAAGGCAATCCGTCGCAGCGCCAGCCGTTCAGGCGGCCGCGCCGGAAGTGCTCGTCGAGTTCGCCCTCGAAGCCGTGCAGCACGTTGATGACATCGCTGAAACCAGCGGCCTCCAGCGCCAGCCCGGCCTCCACCGTGCGTTTGCCGGAGCGACAGATCAGCACCACCGGGCGGTCGGTGCGTCCGCCGGCCTCGCGCTGCACCTGCTGCACGAAGGCCTCGGGGTGGGCCTGCATCTCGGGGTACTCGTACCAGGCCACATGCACCACGCCCGGCGGGTGACCTACATAAAGGTACTCGATCTCCATGCGCACGTCGACGAACAGCGCCTCGGGCGTGTGCTGCAGGAATTCCCAGGTCTGGGTGGGGGTCAGGTGTCTCATGAAGAGGGCAGAGGGCCGTTCCTACAATCGACGGCATGAACGCTCACCGGATCGCCTACACGCGCGCAGCAACCCTGCCCGGCATTCTCCAACAACGCATCGTCATCCTCGACGGTGCGATGGGCACCATGATCCAGCGCGAGAAGCTCGGCGAGGCCGACTTCCGCGGCACGCGCCTGGCCGACCACCCCAAGGACCTCAAGGGCAACAACGAGCTGCTGGTGCTGACACGACCGGACATCATCGAGCGCATCCATGAACAGTACCTGACCGCTGGCGCCGACATCGTGGAGACCAACACTTTCGGCGCCACCTCCATCGCGCAGGAAGACTACGGCCTGGCCCCTCTGGCCCACGAGCTGAACGTGGCCGCCGCGCGCCTGGCGCGCCAGGCCTGCGACCGTTTCAGCACGCCCGAGCACCCGCGCTTCGTGGCCGGCGCGCTGGGCCCCACGCCGCGCACGGCCAGCATCAGCCCCGATGTGAACGACCCCGGCGCGCGCAACGTGAGCTTCGACGAACTGCGCGCGGCCTACCGCGAGCAGGCGCAAGGGTTGCTGGAAGGCGGCTGCGACCTCTTTCTCGTGGAAACCATCTTCGACACGCTCAACGCCAAGGCGGCGCTGTTCGCGCTGGACGAGCTGATGGAGGAGACGGGCGAGCGCCTGCCGGTCATCATCAGCGGCACGGTCACCGACGCCTCGGGCCGCATCCTGTCCGGGCAGACGGTGGGGGCGTTCTGGCATTCGGTGCGCCACGCCCGCCCGCTGGCCGTGGGGCTGAACTGCGCCTTGGGCGCGGCGCTCATGCGCCCCTACTTCGAGGAGCTGGCCAAGGTGGCGGCCGACACCTGGATCAGCTGCTACCCCAACGCCGGTCTGCCCAATCCCATGAGCGAGACCGGCTTCGACGAGACCCCCGAGGTGACGGCCAGCCTGATGGAGGGCTTCGCCAGGAGCGGCTTTCTCAACATCGCCGGCGGCTGCTGCGGCACCACGCCCGAGCACATCGCGGAGATCGCGCGGCGCGTCTCGGCGTACCGCCCGCGCGGCCGCCACGATCCGCTGTTCACGGCCCTGAAGGCGGCCTGAGCCGCCCGAGCAGCGAACTCATCACGGGTCCTGCACCGGCGCCAGGGGCGCGAAAGCGGCCTCGCGCTTGTCTTTCCAGGCGGCGATGGCGGTCGTCATCTCGTCGATGTCGAAGATGGCGCTTTGCAGCAGGGTCATCTGCTCCAGCGCCTGCGCCGTGCCGTGGTCGCGCGCGAAATTCAGCGCCCGCTTGCTGCCGGCCACGGCCAGCGGGCTCTTGGCGGCGATGCGCCGGGCCAGGTCGTCCGCATGGGCATGCAAGGCGGCGGCGTCCGGCAGCACGGTGTTCACCAGCCCCACGGCCAGCGCGCGCTCGGCACCCACGCGGTCGCCGGTGTAGGCCATCTCGCGTGCCACGCCGGCCGGCACGATCTTGGGCAGGCGCTGCAGCACGCCCAGGTCGGCGGCCATGCCGATGTGGATCTCCTGCACGGTGAAGAAGGCGTCGGCGCTGCACACGCGGAGGTCGCAGGCCGCGGCCAGGTCCAGCGCGCCGCCTACGCAGCCACCCTGCACCGCGCAGATCGTGGGGAATCGCGCCTCGTCCAGCACATCCACGCAGGCCATCAGGCGGCGCAGCCCGTCCTGGAAGGCCAGGCGGTGGCGCGCCGTGGGCAGGCGCAGCAGGTCAAAGCCGCCGGCAAACACCTCCAGCGCCATGCCGGCGCTGAAGTGCCGGCCGGTGGAGCGCAGCACCAGGGCGCGGGTGCGGCCCTCGTCGCTCAGGCGTTGCACGGCGTCGCGCAGCGCGGGAAAGAACGCCGGCGCCAGCGTGTTCAGGCGTTCCGGCCGGCTCATCTCCAGCGTGGCCACGCCCGTGGCGCCATCCAGGTGCAGGTGGAAGAAGTCGTTCATGGAGCAGGCGGGTCGGAGGTGCCGCAGGGCGGCGGGCAGGCGGTTCAGGCCCGGGCTGGCTCCCCCATTCTGCGTGCTGCGACCCTGCGTGCGCCGAGCAGCGCCTTGCACGGCACAATCCTCGCAGCCTCGCATCAGCAGCCCCAGGCCCCGAATGCCCAGCCAGCCCCAGGATCTGCCCAGCCATGTCGGCAAGTACCGGGTCCAGTCCCGCCTGGGCGAGGGCGCCACCAGCGAGGTTTTCCTGGCGCGCGACGAGTTCCGCGATGTGGACGTGGCCATCAAGCGACTGCGGCAGGGGGTCATCGACGGGCTCGAGCGCCGGTTGGCCGTGTTCTTCGCCTCCGAGGCTGCCTTGGCGGGCAGGCTGCACCACCCCAACGTCGTGCAGATCATCGATGCCGTGTCAGACGGCCCCACGCCCTACCTGGTGATGGAGTACGTGCCCGGGCTGACGCTGCGGCGCTTCTGCCGTGCCGATGCGCTGCTGTCGCTGGAGCAGATCGCGGAAATCGGTTTCAAGTGCGCCATGGCCCTGGGCTACTGCTGGAAGCAGGGCCTGATCCACCGCGACGTCAAGCCCGCCAACATCCTGGCGCTCATGCAAGGCGAGCGCGTGGCCGACGTCAAGATCACCGACTTCGGCAGCGTGTTCAACCTGGGCTCTGAGCGCACACAGGTCTTTCGCGTCGGATCGCTGGCCTACATGTCGCCTGAGCAGCTCGATGGGGGCGATCTGGATGCGCGCGCCGACATGTATTCGCTGTCGGCGGTGCTGTACCACCTGGTGGCCGGGCGGCCGCCCTTCGACGCGCTGCAGCAGACCGCGCTGATGCAGCAGATCTTTGCCGCCACACCCGCCCCCCTGACCGGTCTGCGCGACGGTGTCACCGCGGGGCTGGACGCGCTGGTGCGCCGGGGCATGGCGCGTCGGCGCGAGGACCGCTTCGCCACCTGGGACGAGTTCGCCGGCGCGCTGTCCGAGCTGGTCAGCAAGCGCCAGGTGCCGCGCGCCACCGATGCCGACGTGCTCGACTCCGAGCGTTTCACCTTGCTGCGCTCGCTGGAGTTCTTCGCGGGTTTCGGCGATGTCGAGTTGTGGGAGGTGGTGCGCCGCGCCCGCTGGGAACGCCACGAGCCCGGGCATGCGCTGTACCGCAAGGGCGGCCAGGGCAACACCTTCCACATCATTGCCACCGGCCTGGTGGATGTGTACCGCAACGGCCTGAAGGTGGCCGCCCTGGGCGCGGGCGCCTCGGTCGGGGAGATGGCCTACCTGTCGCCGGACCCCGACATGTCCATCCACAGCGCCGATGTCCTGGTGACCACGCCCTCGACCATGATCTCGCTCACGCCCGAGGCCCTGCGGCAGATGAGCCTGACCACGCGCTCGCTGTTCGACGCGGCCTTCATCCACGTGCTCGTGCGCCGCCTCAACCTGGCCTGGCAGACCGTGGACCGCATCGTCGGCACGGCGGCCCCGGACGGCTGAGCCCGCCCACCCCCTTGCCCGCCAGCCGCCCACAGTTCCCCCCTCCCAAGAAAGGACATGACATGACCCAGAAGACCTTGATCGCCGCCGCCCTGCTGGGGCTGGGCCTGATGGCCGGCGCCGCCCACGCCTCCGGCCCCGAGGCCAGGTGCGAAGCCCAGGCCACCGAGAAGAAGCTGGCCGGTGCGGCCAAGAACAGCTTCATGAAGAAGTGCGTCGCTGATGCGGGGGGCGCGCCGGTGGCCACCGCAGCCCCTGCCAAGGCCCCGGATTCGGCCGAGGTGTGCGAGAAGTCCGCCGCCGACAAGAAGCTGGCCGGCGCGGCCAAGAACGCGCACGTGAAGAAGTGCATGGAAGACGCCAAGATGGCCGCACCCAAGAAGTGAGCAGCCTCACAGGCGCTGGGCGAAGTCAGCCCTGCCAGTACACGGGGCTGTCGTAGGCCTCCAGCAGCGCCTGCAGACGACCCGCAGCGATCTCGGATGTCACCACCCCGGTGCTGCGCCAGGCGATGCCCAGGCGCTCTTCCAGGGCATCGATGCGTCGGCCGATCACCGCCGGGCCCCCCCTTCAGCCCGGGTGGTGGCCGTCAGGCTGCCCCTGGTGGCCACGGCCACAAGAGACTCCCGCTGCTTGAACTTGCCCATGGCCACTTGATCAAGTGGGCTTGACGCACAAATCCATTCCGCATCGCTTCATCAGTGCGCACCCGGGGTGGCAATACAGTTCCGTCTGCTCCGCTGCACCCCAACCTTGCCATGAATACCTCGTCCCCCGCCCGTACTTCCACCCACGGCCTGCAGGTGGCCACCGTGCTCAAGACCTTTGTCGACGAGCAGGTGCTGCCCGGCACCGGGCTTCAGTCCGATGCCTTCTGGAACGGCTTTTCCGCGATCGTCCACGACCTGGCGCCCAAGAACGCCGCCCTGCTGGCCGAGCGCGAGCGCCTGCAGGCCGAGCTGGACGCCTGGCACGCCAAGCACCCGGGTCCCATCAAGAACATGGCCAAGTACCGGGCCTTCCTGCAGAAGATCGGCTACCTGGTACCCGTGCCCGCGAAGGTGAAGGTGAGCACGAAGAACGTGGACGCTGAACTCGCCAGCCAGGCCGGCCCGCAACTGGTGGTGCCCATCACCAATGCCCGCTACGCGCTGAACGCCGCCAATGCCCGCTGGGGCTCGCTGTACGACGCCCTGTACGGCACCGACGCCCTGCCCGAGACCGACGGCTGCGAAAAGGGCACGGGCTACAACCCCAAGCGCGGCGCCAAGGTCATCGACTACGCCCGCCATGTGCTGGACCGCACCGCGCCGCTGGCCGGCCGCGGCGCCTCGCACGTGGGCTCCAAGGGCTACGCCATCGCCAAGGGCGAACTGGTGGTGACCCTGGCCGACGGCCGCACCACCGGGCTGAAGAAGCCGGCGCAGCTCATCGGCTGGCAGGGTAACGTGGCCGCGCCGTCCTCGGTGCTGCTGCAGCACCACGGCCTGCACCTGGACATCCGCATCGACCGCAGCACCGCCATCGGCCGCGATGACGCCGCCGGCGTGAGCGATCTGGTGCTTGAGTCCGCCCTGTCCACCATCCTGGACCTGGAGGACTCGGTGGCCGTGGTGGACGCCGGCGACAAGGTGCAGGCCTACGGCAACTGGCTGGGCATCCTCAAGGGCACGCTGACCGAGCAGGTCCACAAGGGCGGCACCACCTTCACCCGCGGCCTGAACCCGGACCGCGTCTACACCGCCCCGGGCGGCGGCACGGTCTCGCTGCACGGCCGCTCGCTGCTGTTCGTGCGCAACGTGGGGCACCTGATGACCAACCCGGCCATCCTGTGGGGTGAGGCCGGGCGCGAGATCCCGGAAGGCATCCTGGACGCCGTGATCACCACCGCCATCGCCCTGCACGATCTCAAGGGCCATGGCGCCCAAGGGAAGACAGGCATCCGCAACAGCCGCAGCGGCAGCGTCTACATCGTCAAGCCCAAGATGCACGGCCCGGCGGAAGTGGCGTTCGCCGCCGAACTGTTCGGCCGCGTGGAGAAGCTGCTGGGCCTGCCCGACAGCACCGTCAAGCTGGGCATCATGGACGAGGAGCGCCGCACCAGCGTGAACCTGCAGGCCTGCATCGCCGCGGCGGCCAGCCGCGTGGCCTTCATCAACACCGGCTTCCTCGACCGCACGGGCGACGAGATGCACACCGCCATGCAGGCCGGCCCCATGCGCCGCAAGGGCGACATGAAGACCACCGAGTGGATTGCCGCCTACGAGCGCAGCAACGTGCTCACGGGCCTGGCCTGCGGCCTGCGCGGGCGCGCCCAGATCGGCAAGGGCATGTGGGCCATGCCCGACCTGATGGCCGCCATGCTGCAGCAGAAGATCGCCCACCCGCTGGCCGGCGCAAACACCGCCTGGGTGCCCAGCCCCACCGCCGCCACGCTGCACGCGCTGCACTACCACCAGGTGGATGTGTTCGGCGTGCAAAAGGGTATCGAGAAGGGCCTGGAGAAGGTGGACCTGGAAACCGAGCGCGGTGCCTTGCTGGACGCGCTGCTGACCGTGCCGGTGGTGAAGAAGCCGAAGTGGACCGAGGCCGAGAAGCAACAGGAACTGGACAACAACGCGCAGGGCATCCTGGGCTACGTGGTGCGATGGGTGGACCAGGGCGTGGGCTGCTCCAAGGTGCCCGACATCCACAACGTGGGCCTCATGGAAGACCGCGCCACGCTGCGCATCTCCAGCCAGCACATGGCCAACTGGCTGCACCACGGCGTGGTGAGCAAGCAGCAGGTGAAGGACACCCTCAAGCGCATGGCCAAGGTGGTGGACAAGCAGAACGCCAGCGACAAGGCCTACCAGCCCATGAGCGGACGCCTGAAGACTTCAGCCGCCTTCCAGGCCGCCAGCGACCTGGTCTTCAAGGGCCTGGCCCAGCCCAGCGGCTACACCGAGCCGCTGCTGCATGCCTGGCGGCTGAAGGTGAAGGGCGCGGCTCGGTCTGCCTGAAGCGCGAGCCGCTGCTGCATGCCTGGCGGCTGAAGGTGAAGGCGGCGGCGCGGTCGGCTTGAGGGGAGAGTGGTTGCCGCTGGCTGGGCCCTTGACGTCCGTGTGCGCTCGCATCATGATGCGGTGATGCGTACCACCGTAGACCTGCCCCCAGACCTGCACAGCGTCATGCACTCGTTGGCGGTCAGCCAGCGCCGCAGCATGAGCAAGGTGGCAGTTGAACTCATGAGGCGCGGGCTGGAGGCGCAGTCGGCGGGCGGGGCTGGCGGGCCCGCTGTGCACACGGTCAGCCCTGACACCGGTTTGCCGCTGGTGCGCTTTCCGCGCATGGTGTCCAGTGAGGATGTGCGAGCCCTCGACGACGAGGCTTGAACTCCATGGCGGCAGTGACCTCGGCCCCCGGTCATGCCGTCCACCTTCTGGACGGCAACGTGCTGATCGCCCTGGTCAGTCCGTCGCATGTCCACCACGCCGCAGCCGAGAGATGGTTCACACAGGAGGCAGTGCCCTTTGCCACTTGCCCGGTCACGCAGGGCACCTTGCTGCGCATCCTGATGAACATCGGCCAGCTCGATACCGGGGCGGCGCTCGCGGTGCTCCACCAGGTGACGGCGCATCCGCGGCACCGCTTCTGGCCCGATGCGGTGGGCTACGCCCAGGTTTCATGGCGTGGTGTGATCGGACACCGGCAGGTCACGGACGCCTACCTGGCGGGCCTCGCCCGTCACTTCGAAGGCCGGCTCGTCAGCTTCGATCGTGGGCTGGGTGCCGTGCACCCTGATGTGGTGCTCGTGCTGCCTGCCGACTGAGCACGGCAGATCCCGTCCTGCTTGACCGGACCTTGGCTCAGCGCCCGACCCAGCCCCCGCATACCGGGAAGACCTGGCCCACGAAGCAATCGGCCGCGGTGCTGCAGAGGTAGGCCGCGAACAGGGCGTCTTCGCGGGCGCCCACCAGGCGGCCCAGCGGCACCTCGCGTGCCAGGCGTTCCTGGAAGCGCGGGTTGGCCTGCACTTCGGGCGGAAAGTACGTGGGGTTGTCCACGAAGTTCTGGGCGATGGCGTTGACCTGCACCTGATGCGGCGCCAGCTCCACCCCCACGGCCTGCACGTAGGCCAGTTGCGCGCCGCGCGCCGCGCTGTAGGTGGACGTCCGCTTCATGCCACGCAGGGCGGAGGCGCTGCCCACCACCAGCACCTTGCCGCTGCGCCGGGCGATCATGGCCGGTGCCACGGCGCGGACCAGGCGCGGCAGGGGGTCCACCAGGGCGGCGAAGACGGCGCGCCACTCGTCGTCGCCCACCTCCACCGCGGGCGTGGTGGGCGCCAGGAAGGCAAGGTTGGCCACCAGCACGTCGACAGGCCCGGCCTTTTCTGCCTGGGCCACCACCTGGGCCGCGGCCTCGGGCGGTGCCAGGTCGGCCGTGCTGGCCACCACCTGCGCGCCCTGCTCGGCCAGCACCAGGCACAGCGCTGGTCCCATGAACTCGCCAGCCTGGGTGACGAGGATGCGCTTGCCGGTCAGGGTGTGTGGCATGTCAGGTCCTGGGTCAGGAGGTGTCGGGGCCGCCGCCGCCCCGTTCCGTCCACGCGGGTGGCGGCGCAGGATGCGCGGCATCGGAAAACAGGTAGCGCGGGGCCCCTATTGAGATTTCCCTAAATGGTGACATCACCACAAGCTGGCCTGTTTCCAGCAGGCGGCAATGATTGCGGGCCGGCGCTGAGCGCTCCGGAGCTTGCTGCGAGCGGTGGTGTTGAGCTCATTAAGGGTGCCTGGGCAGAA
>JBJTZN010000037.1:0-10356 GCA_046087245.1 Rubrivivax sp. | reverse complement strand
TGCCCAGGCACCCTCAATGAGCTCAACACCACCGCTCGCAGCAAGCTCCAGAGCGCTCAGCGCCGGCCCGCAATCATTGCCGCCTGCTGGAAACAGGCCAGCTTGTGGTGATGTCACCATTTAGGGAAATCTCAATAGGATAGGGAAACCGCCGGTAGAAGTCGGCGACGCGGGCCGTCAGGTCCTGTGCCTCCGGCGGATCGTGGGCCAGCGACGTCGGACCGTGGATGCGATCGAGCTTGGATTGGGTCGATCGTCGCATGTCGACTCGGGATGAAGACTTAAATCGGCGCGGCGGGGTCAAATGCGCCACGACGACGTCGACAGCAGTGCGGACATGAGCATGAACAGCAGCGCATACAGGGTGGTCATGCCGACGGCCAGGCCCAGCAGTTGGAGCAGCGCCGTAAGCCAGCCTAGAGCCGGCTGCGGCTCACGCAAGACCGGCAACTCGTCGGTGGTCGCCGGCATCGGAATTGCCGCAAGGTCGGTCTCGTCTGCGTCACCGCCGAGCAGCACGCCAACGCGGACGTGGCGCCGGCCCCCGTTCCGTTCGACGACGATCCGCTCAAAGGCCAACGGCAGGCTGCGCGAGGCGAACAGGTCGGCGCGGTCCTGGGCCTGCAGGTGAACGTGCGGCTCGGTGGACATGCCGGAGTTCCCGCAGCGCCCGATGAAGTCGCCGCGGAGAACCGTGTCGCCGACGCGATGAATGCAGGACCCGCACTGAAGATGGGCGATCAGCACGAAGGCGGGCGGCACGCTCTGGCGAATGACGAGGTGGTTGCCGGCCAGCTCTCGCGTGGTCAGCGGCAGCCGAAAGCGGGCGCCAGCCGGATGGTCGGCCCAGTGGTCTACGACCTTCACGACCTCGCCAGTGATGGGCGCCTGCAGCGGCTGACCCCAGGAGGGGTGGTCGGCGAGTTCTCGCCGCCGCTTCGTGCGTCCGCGTGTGCCGTCGTCGACGATCAGGAAGTCGTAGGCAAAGCGTTGGGCGCGAAGGGCCCAAGAATGCGAGCTCGCCTGTGTCACGCCGCCACGGCCGACGGTCCATCGGCCAACGAACGGCAGGGCGAGTCGGACCCAGGCGAATTGGCCCGGCCGCGGTTCGCGCAGCGCCCGCGTCGCGACGACAAACTCGCCGACCAACTGGCGGCTCACTTCGAAAAGGTAGAACGGGTTGAACAGCAACCCAAGAAGCGAGGCGGCCTGGTCCGCCATCCCCCAAGCGATTCGCCGGGCGAGGGCCGTCACCGTGGAAGTACCGAGGACAGCTGCTGGCGGTGGCGATCGCAGACGGGTAGCGATCGTTCCGAACTCGAACTACCGAGCGCGGGGCCGCGCGAAAGCAGGGTGGACAGGTCGATGGAGGCCTCGTCGAAGGCACGGGGATTGAACGGGCGCGAGACGTCGCACAGCGCCAGCGCAGCGAGACCGGCCAGCCCCTGACAGGGAGGATAGGATTTTCAAACGCCATAGGACGCCCCAAGAGAGGGCTGGAAAAGGCTCCCGGCCGGGTCCGCAGAGGACCGAAGTGCGCAAGTCTGGGCGGATTCAGCGCGCAGTCCGGGCCTCTGCAGGCTCGGGGCTGGCGAGTTGGCAGGTCCTTGAACGTTCACGGCTCGCAGGTTGGGCCCGGCCTCAGGGTTGACCCTGATATTGGCCATGGCTTGCCGACACAGCGCGCAGCGCCACCCCGGCCGCAGGGTGCCCGCAGCCCGCAGCGATAGGTATCCGACGGCGCGGGCGGCTCAAGCAACGAAATGCAGCCCCGCCTCGCGCGCCCTACCCTTTGGCGGCGGCTGCGGATCCAACCCCAGATGGCTCAGGATCTTCTCGATCACCGGCCGCTCGCAGATGGCCGCGATGATCTTCAGCTCCCCGTCGCCGCAGTTCGGGCAGTGCTGCATGTCGATGTCAAAGCGAAGCTTCAGCGAAGACTAACCTGTACTCAAGTCATGTCGCAGCTAAAGCGCGCTTCAACAGCCGCGCCCAACTGATGCGGTTGGGGCTGTGCCTGGACGGTCTCAATATCGCGATCGGCGGCGCCCGCTGCGTCGGTGGTCGCTTGCGCCTGTGCGGGCGGTTGCTGCGGCGCCACCAGCGGCCTGAGTTTCGCGTTCGGGGCCCGTTCGGGGTCAATACGCCGTGGTTCGCACAGCGGGGGTCCGCTCACTTCGCGCAGCGAAGTTATGCGGACACCAAACTGATCAGATGCAGCCTCGGCCGCGGCACCAACGCGGCCAGCCGCTGCATGAACTCCAGCGGGCTCATCACCAGGTGCGTGGTGTGCCGTCGCGCCGCAGAACGCCCATCGCGGGCGCGCCAAGAAGCCGCGCGCGGTGCGTCCGCCCACCACCCTCGTGGCGAGCGCACCAGGCCAGGTGGGTGCTGGGAAAGAACCTATCTACCGGCTGCAGTTATCGGCACCTGGTTCCACCTGTACCTGATTGCACGGCGACAACGGCTCCACGCTCAAGGCCACCACGGTGCTGGCGATGCAGTACTGGCTGGGTGTCAAGCCCTCGTACTCCAGGCCCCGGGTGAGCGACGACAACGCCTACGCGGAGCCGCTCTTCCGCACGGCCAAATACTGCCCGGAATTCCCCGACAAGGGATTCGCTGACCTCCGGACGGCACGCACCTGGGCAGCCGAATTCGTGCGCTGGTACAACCCCTGGAGCACCGACACAGCGGCATCCGCTACGTCACCCCCGCGCATCGCCACAGCGGGCAGGATGTGGTCATCCAAGCCGCGCGCCACGAGCTGTACCGCAAGACCCGCGAACGTCACCCGGCGCGCTGGTCAGGTGCCGCGCGGGACTGGTCGCCGATGCGGCCGGTGACACTCAAGCCGGAGCGCGACAGCGTCGTCAAAGGGCAGGCGCAGGCGCAGGCGCAGGCCAACGGCAACAAGGCCCAGGCGGCATGAACCCCATGGCCATGGGCAACGCGCCCAAATCACGCTTGCTGCCACAGAAGTGCCCGCCCACAGGCCTGGGTGTTGGACTTTGGGTCAAGAAGAATGAAAGGCCTGGCCTGAGCAACTGGAGTGTGGGCAACGTCCTGATGCACAAATTCTTGATCAACGAGCAGATCCGTTTGATGTTCGGCTAGGAAGAAGAGGCGGCAACCAGCTTGACGCGCGCCGACGTGTCGGCCTGGCTTGATGCCGCCTTCTTCGGCTGACGCAGACAGGTCCCGCGATGCCCGGCGTCACTCGGTGAGTGTTTTTGAGCGCAGACTGCGTATTGAGCATAGTTTTTGAGCAAGCAAGACCGATCTTGCGCATAATCTGCGCGTGGAGGACGTGGAAGACCCCGTTGGCGGGGCTTGGCTAGCTCGACAGTTCGGGCTCAGCCTCGTCATGCCCCTCGCCATTGCAAGCCGCATCGCCGGGCGCAGAGCCACGCACGTCGGACGCCCGACGACCACTGAGAGCTATGTTGAGGCGATGCGCCCTGACGCGACGCTGCGCGGGCATCTGACCTTCCACCTGAAGCACGAGATCCCCCACTTCGAACTCTTGTCTCGAGTCTTCGCGCGATGCGACGCCGGAGAAATCGCTGCCTGGGTGACCGACGAGCCAACGGGCCAATATGCCCGCCGCGCCGCCTTTCTATACGAGTTCTTCACCGGACAGCACTTACAGGTCCCGGCCGACCTTGGGGGTGCCTACTACGACGCCATCGGCGCCGATCGACTGGTGGCGGCCACGCCCGGCCGGGCGGATCTGAACAAGCGCTGGCGGGTTCGGGACAACATGCCCGGCACCCGCGCGTTCTGCCCTATGGTCGTGAGGACTCAAGCGGGCGCCGCTGCACTCGACTTGGACGTACGCGCCCTGATCCACGGCCTCGAAGTCGAGTTCGGCACCGAGCTTCTCATGCGGTCGGCAGTGTGGATGACCCTCCGAGAGAGCCGTGCCAGTTTCGAAATCGAGGGAGAAGCGGACAAGACCGACCGTATCCATCGATTCGCTGACGTGCTCGCTCGCCGGACGGGCCAAGGCCAACAACCGCCACTTGACGACGAAACGCTCGCCGAGCTGCAACGCGAGATCCTGGGTGTGCGTACGACCGTTCAGCGCTTTGGGCTTCGACAGTCACCCGTCTTCGTCGGCGAGGTCGTGCGGTACCAAGACATCGTCCACTACATCGCGCCGCCACCGGAAGACCTCGCAGCGATGTTGGCTGGCCTGCAAACATTTCTCGACCGGACTCATGGCCAGTCCCCAGTGATGCGGAGCACGGTGGTGGCTTTCGGCTTTGTCTATATCCACCCGTTGGCAGATGGCAACGGCCGCGTACATCGCTTCCTGATCAATGACGTCCTACGGCGCGACGGCGTCGTGCAGGACCCGATGATCCTTCCGGTGTCTTCGTTGATCGCGAGCGACGCCGCAGAGCGCCGTCGTTACGACCGGATCCTCGACGTCGTCTCGCGACCCTTGATGCGAACCCTGGCCAACACTTACGGCTTCTCGAAGACCCCCACTGTCTATGCTGACGGTATCGCATCCAACTTCGTCTTCGATGGTTCGGAGGCAGCGCGCCACGCATGGCGCTACCTCGACTTGAGTGCGCATGTCGCGTACGTGGCCGACGTCGTACAGCGCACGATCCGCGAGGACATGCTTGAGGAGTCGCGCTACCTCAGGAGCCACGCGCACGCCCGTTCCGCGGTCAAGGAGATCGTGGAGATGCCGGACGCGCAGATCGACCGCGTGATCCGCTCGATACAGAGCAACAAGGGCGAACTGAGCGGCGCGCTGCGCAAGGAACTCCCCATCCTGGAAGAGCCGGGTCTGTGGGAAGCCGTCGTGCAGGTGGTCCATCAAGCCTTCGAGGTCGGGCCCCGGAGTGATGCCGCAGACAAGTACGATGGAGCCAGGAAGCCGGTCCTCTGAATATCGTTTTTGTGCGCAGACCCGTCCTTGGATCGTACTTCTATACACCCAAGCGTGGGCTAGCGCGGCGCACCGCCCCCAAAGCTTCCGTTTTTTCCTGCGTGTCCGCGCCGATCGAACTTTGACCCACCCTGCCGACTGAACTTTGACCCAGGGCTGGTGGACGGGATCGCGTGATCCCAGCTGCGGACAACTGTAGCTGGTTGCTGCTTACGGTTTGTTCTGGATGTTCTTTGCGGGGCGGCAAGCCGCGGAGGGCGTAGGCCGTAGCGGCTTGCGGCCCCGCGGCCGCTGCGGTCAGCCTGCCTGCGCAGGCCGGGCCCGACGCTCCTGCTCCCGGGCCTGGATGCGCCGTTTCGTGCTGGCCGTGGCCTGCGTGACGCGCGGCTGCAGAGAGCAGAGACAGAAATAGGGCGAAAGGTCCGCCGCGAACGGCGACTTCCGGAGGGTTGTGCTCAAGAGGCCGAGGGCGAAACCGCGCCAACACAGGGGGAACGGGCGCCGTACACACCGCCCCACAACCACGTCCCACAGCCTTGTTGGCTGCCTGCGAGCTGTGGATCGCTGAGTATAGGAAGCATCGTGCTGGTGAATGTCGACAAGTGCATCGGCTGCAAGTAATGCGCCTGGGCCTGCCCCCTACGGCGCGCGCGAGATCGACGAAGCGCGGCAGGTGATGACCAAGTGCACGCTTCGCGTCGACCGCATCTACGACGAGCTGCTGTCGCCGCAAGACCGCCAGCCGGCCTGCGTCAAGGCCTGCCCGACCGGTGCGCGGCTGTTCGGCAACGTCAAGGATCCGCAGTCCGAAGTCAGCCAGGCCATCCGCGAGCGCGGCGGTTATGCGCTGATGCCGAAGTGGAACACCAAGCCCGCCAACCACTACCTGCGGCGGCGATGTGGCGCACCTCGTGGTTGTCGCGTGAAGCCATCGTCCTGCCGGCGTTCACGGCCGCGGTGCTGCTGGCCGCGGCCTGGGGCAGCGTGCCGGGCTGGCTCTGGCTGCTGCTGATCGCGGCTGCGGCGCTGCTGTGGTGGTGCACGGCAATGATCTACGCCTGCCTGCGCTTCATCCAGGAGTGGGCCCACCCCTACACCGTGGCCGGCTACACGCTGATCGGCCTGGCCACCGGCGCCGTGCTGCTCGGGGCGGCGCTGCAGGCAGCCGGCCAGGCGGAACTGGCGCAGGCCCTGGTGCCGTGGGCGCTGGGCATGACGCTGGCAGCCTGGGTCGTGCGCGGCGCCGCGCTGCGGCGCAATGCGGCGCTGAAGCCGAAGAGCACGCTGCAGTCGGCCACCGGTATCCACGCACCCGCGCTGCGCCGGGTGTCGATGGGCACGACCGGCGGTTCGTCCAACACGCGCGAGTTCTTCCACCGCGCCGCGGCCGCTACGCTGCCGCGGCTGAAGTGGGCCTTCCAGGGGCTGCTGTTCCTGGTGCCTGGGCTGGTGCTCGGCGCGCTGTTTGCAGGGGCGCCTTCTTGGCTGTGGTGGCTGGCACTGGCCAGCCAGGTGCCGGGCGTGCTGGCCGAGCGCTGGCTGTTCTTCGCCCAGGCGCGGCATCCGCAGAACCTGTACTACCAGGTCGTCTCGTAGTTGCGGCTTTGCGCTCCGCTGCTTCGAGCGCGAGCCCGCCACCGACCGGGCCGCGGCGGCACTCGCGGTCCCCTTGCGCCTGCGCGGCATCGTGCCGTGGCTGCGCGTGGCCCGCTACATCTGCTTGAACAGGTGCAGGTAGCTGCGGCTCACCGGCAGCACCTCCTTGCGTCCTTTCAGGTGCACGTCGGCGGTCTCGTTCTCGCCGCGGATCACGTGGCTGATCGAGCGCAGGTTCACCACCACCGAGCGGTGCACCTGCATGAAGTGCGCCGGGTCGAGCTGGGCCAACAGCTCCTTCAGCGGCGTGCGGATCAGCGCTTCGCCGGGGCGGCCGCCGTCGCCGCGCCAGGCCACCAGCGTGTACTTCTCGTCGGAGCGCAAGTACTCGATCTCGTCGACCGCGATCAGGCGCAGCTCCTGGCCGACGCTGGCGCGGATCCAGTGCAAGGGCGCGTTGCCGCCGCGCTGCAGCTGCTGCGCGAGCTGCTCGATCAGCGCCGCGGTGTCGGGCACCGGCTGCGAAGCGCGCAGGCGCTCCTGCAGCCGAGCCACGGTCTCGGCCAGCCGCGCCGGCTCCAGCGGCTTCACCAGGTAGTCGAGCACGCCATGTTCGAAGGCCTGCAGCGCGTATTGCTCGAACGCAGTGACGAACACCAGGTGCGCGCGCCGGCAGATCGCCCGCGCCGCGTCCACGCCCGACAGCCCGGGCATCTGCACGTCGAGGAAGCAGATGTCGGGCTGCAGGCGCTCGAACTGCTCGATCGCCTCGCGGCCGTTGCGGGCCTGCGCCAGCAGCTGCAGTTCGGGCCACAGGCGGCGCAGCAGCGCGGCGAGTTCCTCGCGCAGCAGCGGCTCGTCGTCGGCAATCAAGGCCGTGGGTGCGCGCGGGGTCATGCCGAGCGCTCCGTGGCGGGGAACTCGAGCTCGGCCACCATGCCATGCGGCGCCTGCTCGGTCAGCCGCAGCGTGCCCTGCTCGCCCCAGGCCAGGCGCAGGCGCTCGCGCAGTGTCGTGAGGCCGGTGCACAGACCGCCGTGGGCTCCGGGGGCCGGGGCGTGGCGCAGGCCCACGCCGGTGTCGGCCACCCGCACCTGGCAGCGGCCGTCGCTGCGCCGCACGCGGATGTCGATGCGGCCGCCAGCCTCGCTCGGGTCGATGCCGTGGCGCACGGCGTTCTCCACCAGCGTCAGCAGCGCCATCGGCGGGCAGCGCAGCGCCAGCGCGCCGGGGTCGGCGTCGATCTCGAACTGCAGCCGGTCGGGCATGCGCATGTGCATCACTTCGAGGTAGGCCTTCACGAGCTGCAGCTCCTGCTGCAGCGTGGTGTCGGTCTCGTTCAGGCGCGGCACCGCGGCGCGCAGGTAGGCGATCAGGCTGTCGAGCACCGTGCTGGCCTGCTGCGAACCGGCGTTGACGAGCGCCCGCACATTGGCCAGCGTGTTGAACAGGAAGTGCGGCTGCACCTGGGCCTGCAGCAGGTGCATGCGCGCGTCCTGCACCTGGCGCTCGAGCAGGCTGCGTTCGCGCTCGAAGGTCTGGGCCTGGCGCCGCAATTCGGCGTCACGCCCGCGCATCAGCGCCGCCATCGCCAACCAGGGCCCCACCAGCATGCCCATCAGCGACAGCATCACGAAGCCGAACAGCCGCAGCTGCACACGCCAGAACGGCGGCGCATCGGGTTCGGTGGCCACGATGTAGAACACCGCCACGACCAGCGGTGCCACGGCGGCCACTGCCAGCACCTGCAGCGCCCAGCGCGCCAGCCATCGCGGCAGCCGTCGCGGCCACTGCTCCGCCACGCCGTAGACCAGCACCGCGGCTGCTGCGAGCGTGCCCACCCGCAGCAGCAGCGAAGGCGCGCTCGATTGCCACATCAGGTTCAACGGCAGGAACACCACCAGCGCGGCGATGGCCGCCACCAGCCAGCGCCGCGGCGAGAACACCGCCGCGAGCCCGCGCGCGGGGCCGGCCGGGGCTGGCGCGGCTTTGGTGGTGGCGTTGGTGGCGGCCGAAGGCAGAGGCGATGGCATGGCGCTGCGATTGTTGCCGCGCCGCAGCGCCGGGCCGCCACCGCGCCGACGAGCGCCGGCCTGCGGGTGCCCAGCCACGGCATCAGCGGACGGGCCGCGCACAATCCGTGGCCCGGCGCCAGCCGCTTGCGCACAGCCAGCCATGCCCCGCACCCTCATCAGCTCAGGTTCCCGCTTCGAAGCCCAGATCGGCTACTCGCGCGCCGTCGTGCATGGCGACTGGGTCTTCGTCTCGGGCACCACCGGTTTCGACTACGCCACGATGAGCATCAGCGACGACATCGTCGAGCAGACCGAGCAGTGCCTGCAGAACATCGACGCCGCGCTGCGCCAGGCCGGCGCCGGCATGGCCGAGGTGGTGCGCGTGACCGACGTGCTGCCCGACGGCAGCCAGTTTCCGCTGACCTGGCCGGCGCTGCAGCGCTGGTTCGGCAGCGTGCGGCCGGCGGCGATGATGATCTCGGCCGGGCTGGCCGATCCGCGCATGAAGATCGAGATCGAAGTCACCGCGATCAAGGGCTCGGCCTGAGCGGCCTTGGCCTTCGCCTCTCAGACCGTCAGCGCTGCCGACACGCGCGGCCACCACATCAGTGCCGCGGTGGCGGCCACCGCCGCGGCGGTGAGCAGCGAGAGCAAGGCCAGCACCACCGTCAGCAGCGTCTGCGCCAGCGCGGTGCCGCGCTGCTGCACGTGCAGCAGCCACTGCAGCACCGCCAGCGGCACCACCACGTAGACGGCGAAGGCGATGATCGTCAGCGCCGGGCCGCTGAAGGTCTTCGGGTCGAAGCCGGCCGGGCCCTGGTTGACGATGATCCACAGCATCAGCGTGATGCGGAACAGCCAGACGCCGCTGACCGCCAGGAACAGCCGCAAGGCCCAGCGCCGATGCACCTCGGTGCGGCGGGCGATCGCATGGCGCAGCGCCATCGCGCCGCAGGCCAGGATGATCACGGCATTGAGGCTGATGGCGATGTGCTGCGAGAGGTCGCCGACGCTGCCGCGGGTCCACACCATCCACAGGCCGCCGAGGCTGAGCACCGCCGCCGCCAGCAGGTAGACGCGACCACTGGCGCGGTGCCAGGCCGGCGCCCGGCGCCGCAGCGCCGGCCACAGCTGCAGCGTGGCACAGCCAACGATCAGCACCGTGAACAGCAGGTGCACTGCCACGACGAGGTTGCCGGCCAGGTCGCTGGCGACGATGCCGCGCGGCAGCAGCTTGTTCCAGTGCTGCCACTGGCCCTGCAGCGCCGGCAGGCCGTAGGCCAGCATCACGTAGGCGGCAAAGAGCCATTGCCCGACCAGCGCCACGCCGACCCAACTGGCCGCGGCCAGGCGCAGGCGACGGGCGCTGACACTGCCGGCGGCTGGGCCCGCGGCCAGGCCGTGGGGCCGGTGTTCGGTGGCCGGCCAGAACCTGGCCCGGGGGGCGTTGCTGGGAGTGGACATGAGGCGTCGGTGCAGAAAGGGGGTGCCGCCACTGTGCCGCCGCCCCTGCTGCGCCGCGAGCGCGCTGTGACCAAACGCGGGCTGGGCTGGACGAAGCACGGCCGCGGCACCCCAGGCTGCGGCTGAGCATAGGAAGTTCCAGGGCTCTCCACTTAACCGGACTTGCCGGTAGACCTAGACCGTCGGCCGCGCAAAACGCCACCGATGCCACACTCCTCACGAGGCAAAGCGGGGAGCCTGGACCGCGAACCGGCCGATCGCCCCTGGAGGTCCGGTTAAATGGAGAGCCCAGGGACCTTCAAACGGAAAAGGCTCCCGGCCGGGTCCGCAGAGGGCCGAAGTGCGCAAGTCTGGGCGGATTCAGCGCGCAGT
>JBJTZN010000036.1:0-16818 GCA_046087245.1 Rubrivivax sp. | reverse complement strand
GGCTTGTTCCATGTCCATCCACGTCGCTCTGCATCATCGGACCCACTACGTCTATGACCGGCCCGTGCGGCACTCGCCGCATGTCATCCGGTTGCGCCCGGCCCCGCATAGCCGGACGCCGATCCTGGCCTGCTCGCAGCGCATCCTTCCCCGGGAACACTTCATCAACTGGCAACAGGACCCCTTCTCCAACCACCTCGCGCGCGTCGTCTTCCCCGAGCCCACGACGGAGCTGCTCATCGAGGTCGATCTCGTCGCCGAAATGTCGGTGTACAACCCGTTCGACTTCTTCCTGGAGGAGTCGGCGACGGAGCATCCGTTCACGTATGAACCGGTCCTGAAAAAGGACCTTGCCCCGTTCATGGCGTGGCCGGGCGCGGGCCCCGGGCTCCTGGCGTTGGTGGACCGATGGCGCGGCACTCGGAAGCGCACCATCGACTTCCTGGTCGAGGTGAACCGCTCCCTCAGCGAGGAGATCCGGTACGTCATCCGGATGGAGCCCGGCGTGCAGACGGCGGAGGAGACGTTGGCGTTGCGGACCGGGTCGTGCCGCGACTCCGGCTGGCTGCTCGTCCAGTTGCTGCGCGCCCTCGGCTTCGCCACGCGGTTCGTCTCCGGCTACCTCATCCAGCTCCGGCCCGACGTGAAGTCCCTCGACGGGCCCAGCGGCGCGGAGTCGGACTTCACGGACCTGCACGCCTGGTGCGAGGTGTACCTGCCCGGGGCCGGGTGGGTCGGCCTGGACCCCACCTCGGGGCTGATGGCCGGGGAGGGCCACATCCCCGTGGCCTGCACGCCCGAGCCTTCGGGCGCGGCGCCAGTCAGCGGCGCGGTGGACGAGTGCGAGGTGAGGTTCTCGCACCAGATGGAGATCACGCGCATCCACGAGTCGGCGCGTGTCACCCAACCCTACACCGAGGCCCAGTGGGCCGACATCCTGCAACTGGGCGAGGCCGTGGACGCACAGCTGCACGCCGGCGATGTGCGCCTGACCATGGGCGGCGAGCCCACCTTCGTCTCGGTGGACGACCGCGACGGCGCGGAATGGAACACCGACGCCCTGGGCCCCACCAAGCGCGGCCTGGCCTCGGAACTCACGCACCGGCTGATGGATCGTTACGGCCGGGGCGGCTTCCTGCACTTCGGCCAGGGCAAGTGGTACCCGGGTGAGCAACTGCCGCGCTGGGCCCTGTCCATCTGCTGGCGTGCTGACGGCCAGCCCTGCTGGAGCGACCCTGGGCTCTTTGCCGATGAGCGCCAGACCCACCGCTACACCGGCGCTGATGCCCATGCCTTCATGGCGGCCCTCACGCGCCGCCTGGGCCTGGAAGAAGACCTGGTGCAGCCGGGCTACGAGGACACCTGGTACTACCTGTGGCGCGAGCGCCGCCTGTCGGTCAACGTGGACCCGTTCGATGCCAGGCTGGACGATGAACTGGAGCGCGCACGCCTGCGCCGCGTGTTCACGCAAGGGCTGGATGCCGCCACGGGCTATGTGCTGCCGCTGCAGCGGGAATGGGTGACGGGGGAGCCCCTGCCGCGCTGGATCTCGGGCCGCTGGTTCCTGCGTGATGAGCGCATGTACCTGATCCCCGGCGATTCGCCCATGGGCTACCGCTTGCCGCTGGATTCGCTGCCCTGGGCCGCGCCCGAGGACCGCCCGGCCGCGGTCGAGGTGGATCCCTTTGCGCCCCGGGCCCCCTTGACCGCGCCCGTGGCGCTGCGCAACCAGATCCCTGGCGTGGTGGAGCCTCAGCCGCCAAAGCGTGGCAAGTCCGCTGCGGGGATCACCCGCACGGCGCTGTGCGTGGAGGTGCGCGACCCGCAGCGCGCCAACGGCCCGCGCGCCGAGCGCGAACAGGGCGGACCGAATGGAGGACGACTGGGTGTGCTGTACGTCTTCATGCCGCCGCTGCAGCACCTGGAGGACTACCTGGCCCTGCTGCAGGCGGTGGAGGCCACGGCGGCCGAGCAGGGTGTCCAGCTCGTGCTGGAAGGCTACCCTCCGCCGCGCGACCCCCGGCTGAAGCTGCTGCAGGTGACACCCGATCCTGGCGTCATCGAGGTCAACATCCACCCCTCGGCCACCTGGGGCGAACTGGTGGACCGCACCGAGTTCCTGTACGAGGCGGCGCACCAGACCCGGCTGTCCACCGAGAAGTTCATGCTCGACGGGCGCCACACCGGCACGGGCGGGGGCAACCACTTCGTGCTGGGCGGGGCCACCCCGGCTGACAGCCCCTTCCTGCGCCGGCCCGACCTGCTGGCCAGCCTGCTGGCCTGCTGGCACAACCACCCTTCGCTGAGCTACCTGTTCAGCGGCCTGTTCATCGGCCCGACCAGCCAGGCCCCGCGCGTGGACGAGGCGCGCAACGACCAGGTCTACGAGCTGGAGATCGCGCTGGCGGAACTGGAGCGGCGCACCGGCGTGTGGCGCGCCGCGTCCGAGGCGGCAGGGGTGTCGGGATCGCCGGGGTCGTCAGCCGCGTCCTCTGGGTCCGACGTGCCGCCCTGGCTGGTGGACCGCGCCTTGCGCAACCTGCTGATCGACGTCACCGGCAACACCCACCGCGCCGAGTTCTGCATCGACAAGCTTTTCTCGCCCGATGGCCCGACCGGGCGGCTGGGGTTGCTGGAGCTGCGCGCCTTCGAGATGCCGCCGCACGCGCGCATGAGCCTGGCGCAGCAACTGCTGCTGCGGGCCCTGGTGGCGCGCTTCTGGCGCGAGCCCTACCGCGGCGGCACCCGCCACCGCCTCACGCGCTGGGGCACGGCGCTGCACGACCGCTTCCTGCTGCCCACCTTCGTGCAGCAGGACTTCGAGGACGTGATGGCCGAGTTGCGCGTGGCCGGCTTTGCCTTCGACGCGGCCTGGTTCGCGCCGCACTTCGAGTTCCGCTTTCCGCTCATTGGCGAGGTGGCCACCCAGGGCCTGGGGCTGACGCTGCGCACGGCGCTGGAGCCCTGGCACGTGATGGGCGAGGAGGGCGCCTCGGGCGGCACGGTGCGCTACGTGGATTCCTCGCTGGAGCGGCTGGAACTCAAGGTCACCGGGCTGAACGACAACCGCCACGTCATCACCGTCAATGGCGTGGCCGCGCCCCTGCAGCCCACCGGCCGTACTGGCGAGTTCGTGTGCGGTGTGCGCTACCGGGCCTGGCAGCCGCCCTCGGCCCTGCACCCCACCATCGGCGTGCACGCCCCGCTCACGGTGGACATCGTGGACGCCTGGCTGCAGCGCTCCATCGGTGGCTGCCGCTACCACGTGGCCCATCCGGGCGGACGCAACCACGACAGCTTCCCCATCAACGCCTACGAGGCCGAGAGCCGGCGCCTGGCGCGCTTCTTCCGCTTCGGCCACACCCCCGGCCGCATGGTCGTCAAGCCCGCCCAACCCGGCCTGGAGTTCCCGTTCACCCTCGACCTGAGAGCTTGTGAGACATTCCCGCACACCCGCTAGTCCGCCCCAAACGGCGCAGCTCGTCGTTGCAAATGCTCGCCGTAGCCCGAGCTACGGCTGTGCTTTGCGCCTAGATCCGCACCGTTTGGAACGTCCCCTCGGGCGCGCTGGAATGCTTCGCAAGCTCTGAGAAGATCCGGGCAGTGAACCTCGTCGCAACCTCCTCGTTACCCGTCCTTGGCCTGCCTGCTGTCGCGCCCCAACCCGGCGTGTGGGATGAATTGCGATCGGCCGACGGCGCCTGGCGACCGGCGTGGCGCCGGTTTGCGCAGCAGATCCCCCTTCCCGCCGTCGGCGACCTGAACGCCGACTTCGACCGCCGCCTGCAGGCCATCGCCGCGCAGATCCGGCGTGACGGCGTGACGCACAACGTCTTCGGGCCTGAGGGCGCCGTGGCGCGGCCCTGGTCGCTGGAGTTGCTGCCGCTGTTGATCGAGCCGGCCGACTGGGTGGGCATCGAGCGCGGCATCCGCCAGCGCGCGCAGTTGCTCGAAGCGGTGCTGGACGATGTGTATGGGCCACAGCGCCTGCTGCACGAGGGCTTGTTGCCCCCGGCGCTGGTGATGCGCCATCCCGGCTACGTGCGCTCCCTGCGCGGCGTGCCGGCCGTGGGCGGCCTGCGCCTGCGGGTGCTGGCCTTCGACATCGCCCGGGGCCCGGAAGGCCGCTGGTGGGTGGTCGCGCAGCGCACGCAGGGGCCTTCGGGCCTGGGCTACGTGCTGCACAACCGGCTGCTGGTGTCGCGCCAGTTCCCCGAGGCTTACCAGGCCTTGCGCGTGCAGCGCATCGCCTCCAGCTACCGCCGTTTGCTGGACGGTCTGGAGGAAGCTGCCCGCCCGCTGGCCGACGGCGGCGCGCCCCGCATCGCCCTGCTCACGCCCGGCCCCTACAGCGAAACCTGGTTCGAGCAGGCCTACCTGGCGCGTTACCTCGGCCTGCCGCTGGTGGAAGGCGGCGACCTCACCGTGCGCGGCGACCGCCTGTTCATGCAGACGGTGCAAGGGCCCGAGCCCGTGCACGGCCTGCTGCGCCGCCTGGACGATGACTGGTGCGACCCCCTGTCGCTGCGCCCGGACTCCACGCTGGGCGTGCCGGGCCTGCTGCGCGTGGCCCAGGCCGGCCAGGTGGTCATGGCCAACGCGATTGGCAGCGCGTTCCTGGAGTCGCCCGCCGTCCAGGGTTTCCTGCCCGGGCTGTCCCAGGCCCTGACCGGACGCGAACTGGATCTGCCCTCGCTGCCCACCTGGTGGTGCGGCGAGGCGGCCGCCTGGGCCGACGTGCGCGGGCGGCTGGACGGCAAACTGCTGCGCTCCACCTTTCCCCGTGCCGGCCGCACCTCGCAAGTGCATGACCGCGCCACCGTCGATGTGGACCAAGACCCGGATGCCTGGACGGTCCAGGGCCGGCTGCGCTTCTCGCGCGCGCCCATCTGGGGCCCGCAAGGCCTGGAGTTGCGCCCCGCGATGGTGCGCGTCTACGCCGTTGCGGGACCGGGCGGGCATTGGCGGGTGCTGCCCGGCGGCATGACCCGCGTGGCTCAGGGCGAGGAAGCCAGCGTGTCCATGCAGCGCGGCGGCACCAGCCTGGACACCTGGGTGATGACCGACGGCGAGGTCGACACCTTCTCGATGCTGCCGCCCGCCCTGCGGGTGCAGGACATCGCCGGCCGCCACCGCCCGGTGAGCAGCCGCACGGCCGAGAACCTGGTCTGGCTCGGCCGCTACACAGAGCGGGCCGAGCATCTCGTGCGTCTGGCACGCCAGGTGCTGAGCCTGGTGCCGCAGGCCGCCCAACTGCCGGTGCCGCTGCTGCACGCGACCTCGGCGCTGGCGGTGCGGCTGAACCTGGCGCCCCCGGGCGTGCCCACGCTGGCGCAGTCGGCGCCGCACTTTGAGCGGGCCGTGCTGGCCGGGCTGGCCGATCCCGCGGCGGGATTCAGCCTGGCCTTTGACCTGCAGGCCCTGGAGCGCGCGGCGCTGGCGGTGCGCGAGCGCCTGCCGCCCGAGCAGTGGGGCCTGGTCCGTACGATGAAGGAGTCCCTGGCCGCAGATCTCTCGCCGCCGCGCCCCGATGCCGCCCTGGCGGCGCTGGAACGGCTGGGCTTGAAGCTGTCTGCACTCACCGGCGCGCAGACCGACCGCATGACGCGCGACGCCGGCTGGCGCCTGCTGACCATTGGCCGCCTGCTGGAGCGGCTGCTGGGCCTGACGGCCACGCTGGAGACCTTCCTGGCCAGCGGCGCCCTGGCTGCCGCCGACGGCGTGGACGCCCTGCTGGACCTGTTCGACAGCACCATCACCTTCCGTGCCCGACACCAGCGCCACGACGACCTGCTGGCCCTGGCCGACGTGCTGGTGCTGGACGACACCAACCCGCGCGGCCTGGCGGGCGTGCTGCGCCGCCTGCGCACCGAGTTGGGCAAGTTGCCGCACGGCGTGCTGCCCCCGCAGGCTGGCGCCAGCCGCCTGCCCGCCCAGGGGGCAGGGCTGCAGTTCGAGGAACTGCAGGACGATGTTGCCGGGCTACTGCTGCAGCGCTGCCAGGCCCTGCACGTCGCCGCCCTGGCCGTGGGCGAGGACATCGGCCGGGGCTGCTTCGCCCCTGCCGGCCCGGTCTGGCCCGTGGCGGGGGCATGACCATGGTCGTCGCGCCGGCGGTCGCTCCAGGCCTCGCCCTGGCTGTCACCCACGACACGCGCTACGCCTACGCCGCCCCCGTCATCCATGCGCAGCATCTCGCGCACCTGCAGCCGCTGCAGGACGCTGCGCAGCAGGTTCTGGACTTCAAGCTGCTGATCGATCCCGAGCCCGCACAGTGCCAGCCCGAGCGCGACGACTTCGGCAACTGGCAGCACCGGGTGGAGATCGCCACGGCGCACCAGGCGCTGCAGGTGCGCTCCAGCAGCCGCGTCATCCTGGCTCCGCGTTTCAACGCCTTGCAGCCCGAGGCCTCGCCCGCCTGGGAAGCTGTGCGCGAGCGCCTGCGCTATGTGGCGCGCGGGCGCTTCGAGCCGGCCGCGGAGTTCGTCCAGCCTTCGCCTTATGTGCCCTGGCACGAGCCACCCCTGGCGCCACTGCGCGACTGGGCCCGCGCCAGCTTCGCCCCGGGCCGGCCCGTGGCCGAGGTCGCGCTGCACCTCATGCAGCGCCTGCATCGCGAATGGGCCTACCGGCCACTGAGCACGGGCGTGGACACGCCGCTGGCCACCGCCTTTGCCCAGCGCGCGGGGGTGTGCCAGGACTTCGCCCACCTGCTGATCGGAGCCTGCCGCCTGCACGGCCTGGCCGCCCGCTACGTCAGCGGCTACCTGCTCACCGAGCCCCCGGCTGGTCAGCCGGCGCTGCTGGGGGCGGACGCCTCGCACGCCTGGGTGCAGGTGTGGTGTCCCGGTACCCTGGGCGTGCCGGTTGACGGCTGGCTGGACTTGGACCCAACCAACGACCTGGTGCCCGCCGCGGGCCATGTGCGCGTGGCCGTGGGGCGCGACTTCGGCGACGTCGCGCCCCTGCGCGGCATCATCCGTGGCGGCGGCGCTCACACCGTCACCGTGGGCGTCACCACCCGGCCGGCCTGATAGTTGCTTCGCGCACCCCGCAAAGAGGATCATCACCATGCAGCACCCCTTCGACGAGATGCGCGCCCTCGCCGGCGCGGGGCCCGCACCGTCGGCCAGCATCCGCGAGCATTACCGCACCTACGAGCGCTGGCTGCAGGCCCAGCCGGCCGAGCTGATGCGCAACCGGCGCGAAGAAGCCGAGATGATCTTCCGCCGCGTGGGCATCACCTTCGCGGTCTACGGCGCCAAGGACGAAGACGGCGCCGGCACCGAGCGCCTGATCCCCTTCGACCTCATCCCGCGTGTGATCCCGCGCCAGGAATGGCGCGACATGGAGGCCGGCCTGCGCCAGCGCGTCACGGCGCTCAACCGCTTCATCCAGGACGTCTACCACGGCCAGGAGATCCTCAAGGCCGGCGTGGTGCCGTCCGACGTCATCCTGCGCAACGCGCAGTACCGGCCTGAGATGGTGGGCGTGCACGTGCCCGGCGGCATCTATTCGCACATCAGCGGCATCGACATCGTGCGCGCCGGCAACCCGGATGGCTCGGGCGACTGCTACGTGCTGGAAGACAACCTGCGCGTGCCCAGCGGCGTGAGCTACATGCTGGAAAACCGCAAGATGATGATGCGGTTGTTCCCCGAGCTTTTCAGCATGCACCGCGTGGCGCCCGTGGCGCACTACCCGGACCTGCTGCTGGAAACCCTGCGCGCCGTGGCGCCGGCCGGCGTGAACGAGCCCACCGTGGTGGTGCTCACCCCCGGCATGTACAACAGCGCCTACTTTGAGCACGCCTTCCTGGCCCAGCAGATGGGGGTGGAATTGGTGGAGGGGCAGGACCTCTTCGTCAAGGACGACTTCGTCTACATGCGCACCACGCAGGGCCCCCGGCGCGTGGACGTGATCTACCGCCGCGTGGACGATGACTTCCTGGACCCCAAGGCCTTCCGCGCCGATTCCACGCTGGGCTGCGCCGGCCTGCTGGACGTCTACCGCCGCGGCAACATTGCCTTGTGCAATGCGATTGGCACCGGCATTGCCGACGACAAGAGCATCTACCCCTACGTGCCCAGGATGATCGAGTTCTACCTGGGGGAAAAGCCCATCCTGCACAACGTGCCCACCTACCTGTGCCGCGAGCCTGACGACTTCAAGTACGTGCTCGATCACCTGGCCGAGCTGGTGGTCAAGGAGGTGCACGGCGCCGGCGGCTACGGCATGCTGGTGGGCCCGGCGGCCACCAAGGCCGAGGTGGAAGCCTTCCGCGCGGTGCTCAAGGCCCACCCCGAGAACTACATCGCCCAGCCCACGCTCAGCCTGTCCACCTGTCCCACCTTCGTGGACAGCGGCGTGGCCCCGCGCCACATCGACCTGCGGCCCTATGTGCTGTCTTCCGGCCGCGGTGTGCAGACCGTGCCCGGCGGCCTGACCCGCGTGGCGCTGAAGGAAGGCTCGCTCGTCGTCAACTCCTCGCAGGGCGGGGGGACGAAGGACACCTGGGTGCTCGAAGACTGACATGAGACCCCCAAGCTCGCTGGCGCTCGCTACCCCCCGAGGGGGCCGCCCACCAGCGGCCCGGCAAAGCCGGTTCCACGGCGGGAGGCTTGAACAGAATCATCAGGAGGCATTCGATGCTCTCTAGGACGGCCGACCACCTCTTCTGGATGTCCAGGAACATGGAACGGGCAGGTCAAGCGCGAAGCGCTTGCGGCGAAGCCAGAGCACGGCGGCGCGCGTCAGCGCGTGGCGGTGTTTTTGGCCTGTTGGAGGACTGATCATGTTGTCGAGGACGGCCGACCACCTGTTCTGGATGTCTCGCTACATGGAGCGGGCGGGTCAAGCGCGAAGCGCTTGCGGCGAAGCCAGAGCACCGCGGCGCGCGTCAGCGCGTGGCGGTGTTTTCGGCCTGTTGGAGGACTGATCATGTTGTCGAGGACGGCCGACCATCTGTTCTGGATGTCCCGCTACATGGAGCGGGCCGAAAACACCGCGCGCATGCTGGACGTGAACTACCAGACCTCGCTGCTGCCGCAGTCGGCCGACATGGCCGAGCAGGGCTGGCGCGGGCTGCTGAGCATCTCCGAGCTCACCGGCACCTTCGGTGCGCGCTACCGCGAGGTGAACGCCCGCAACGTCATGGACTTCATGGTGCGCGACGAGGGCAACCTCTCCAGCATCTGGAACTGCCTGCGCGCCGCGCGCGAGAACGCCCGCGCCGTGCGCGGCACCCTCACCACCGAGGTGTGGGAAACCCAGAACCAGACCTGGCTGGAGTTCAACCGCCTGCTCAAGGACGGCGCCTTCGAGCGCGACCCCGGTGCCTTCTTCGAGTGGGTGAAATTCCGCTCGCACCTGAGCCGCGGCGTCACCGTGGGCACCATGCTGATGGACGAGGCGCTGCACTTCATCCGCATCGGCACCTTCCTGGAACGCGCGGACAACACCGCGCGGCTGCTGGACGTGAAGTACCACGCGCTCACCGGCCTGGCCGGCGGAGAGTTCTTCGGCCCGGGCCAGACCGCAGCGCAGTCCCACACCCAGGCACAGGTTCAAGCGCAGGTGCAGGTGCAGGCGCAGATCCAGACGAGCGGTGGCTCGGCACTCCCCAGCCCCGGCTCCGCCCAGGAAGTGGACTTCTACCACTGGAGCGCCATCCTGCGTTCCGTCTCCGGTTTCGAGGTCTACCGCAAGGTCTACCGCAACGTCATCCGCCCCGAGCGCGTGGCCGAACTGCTGATCCTGCGCCCGGACATGCCCCGCTCACTGGCCGCCTGCATGAACGAGGTGGTGGCCAACCTGCAGCTCGTGGCCAACCAGCAAAGCGCCGAAACCCTGCGCCGTGCCGGCCGCCTGAAGAGCGACCTGCAATACGGCCGCATCGACGAGATCCTGGCCACCGGCCTGCACGCCTACCTCACCCAGTTCCTGGACCGCGTGAACGACCTGGGCGTGGGCATCAGCCGCGACTTCCTGGTGCCGATGGCGGCGTAAGCGTGGGTGCCTGAGCGGGCAGCCCTGATGGAGCGCAGGTTGAAAGACTTCACCTGCATCGTTTGCACGAAAAAGTAATCTAATTATCGAGTTTAAGCGACTCAATAACTATAGAATACCGTGCAAATGAGTGAAGCCTGCACCCTTCAACTCCACACCAAAGGCCGCTGGAATGATGTGGCCAGCGTCAGCCTGCTCGGGCCGAAGGCTGACGGTTGGAAGGCGAAGACCTACTCAGGTTACTCGGTGGACTGGGCATTTGCGCATGCAGGCGCCAGCGACGCGCATGCCTTGTGCGTGCGCCGCCCAGTGGGGCTGGAGCCGTTTCAGGAGGCGCACTGGCCGGTGTACCTGATAGATATGCTGCCGCAGGGCTTCGGCCGGCAGGAGTTGCTTCGCCGCATGGGGCGGTCACCTACAGCGGGTGGGGCAGAGGATTGGACGGTGCTGCTGGCCGGAGCGGGCAACCCCATCGGCAACCTGCGGGTCAAGGAAGCGGCGGACTGGTTGGAGGCGAATGCAGCAGGCCCGCTGCGCGGCTTCACGGATGACGAGGTGGCCCTGCGCAGCGACGAGTTCGCGGAGCATCTGGCCTCGCACGGTTTGTTCGTGGCCGGGTCTTCGGGCATCCAGGGTGAGTGGCCCAAGATCCTGCTCACCCGAGCGGAAGACGGCCTTCTCTACCTGGACCACACGCTGCCCGATGAACGGGCGGTCCAGCACTTCATCGTGAAGTTCGGACGGGGTGCTGATCCGCAACTGGCCACCATCTTGCGGCAGGAAGCGCCCTACATGGCCGTCGCCCGCCGCCTGGGTTTGCGCGTGCACGCGCCGCTGGTCTTGCGCCGGCGTGCCCTGTTCATTCCCAGGTTCGACCGAACCGCCCACGGCGGCGTCGTGACGAGGCTGGCCCAGGAGAGCATCGCCACGCTGACCGGCATGCCCGGGATCGACCTGGTGCCCAGTCACGACCAGGTGTGCGCGGCCCTGACGCGGCATTGCACGCATCCGCAGACCGAAGTGCTGGAGTACCTGAAGCGCGATGTCGCCAACCTGGCCTTGCTGAACAAGGACAACCACGCGCGCAACACCGCCGTGCAGCGCGACTTTGCCGGCCGCATGGCGCTGACCCCGCTGTACGACTTTGCGCCGATGTACCTGCACCCGGACGGCATTGCCAGACGCATCCGCTGGGAAGACAACGACAACGGCCAGCCGGACTGGGCGCGGGTGGTGGACAGGGTCTGCGAATGGAGCGCGCCGGCGCTGAAGCCGGCCAGGAAGTTCCCCTTGAAGGAGAAAGGAGCCGCGGCCCCTGCCTTGGCCCGCACGGCCCTTGTGGCGGGCCTCAAGGCGATGGAACCCGCCCTGCGGCAAGTGGCTGCCGAGGGTGAAGCCATGGGGTTGGAGCCCGAGGTGTTGAACCACCTTCGCCCGCACATCCTGGCCCAGGCGGACCAACTCGCGGCCTTGGCCTGACCGCCATGGACAAGCGATACCACACCCTGTCGATCACGCAGCAACTGGCGTTGCGCCAGCAGGCAGTCGAGGACGTACTCGCGCATCCGGAATGGTCTCTGGCGCAGGCGGTTCGTCACCTCAAGAAGACGATGCGCATGACCACCTCCGAGATGGCCAAGCTCTCAGGGGTGGCCTACCGGACGATGCAGGACATTGAGCAGGAGCGCAGCGCGGGCAGCGTCCAGACGATGAACGCCATCTTCGGAATGCTGGGGCTGAAGCTCAGCGTCGCGCGGACAGTTCAGAGCGGGACGGGCGAATCAGGCGGTGATGGTCGTCTGGACAAGGACAAAACCGGCGAGGCAGCAGGCTGACTCCATCCACAAGGCGTCTGCCGACCGTAGGTTGCACAGAATTCTGTCAACTCTCCTGCACAGGAGCCGGCCATACCCAGGGCTGGCACGTCAATCCTGACTGTGGGGTTCCGCACGAAACGCCGAGGGGCCGCTCGACAGCACCATGATCGAGACGACTTCATGGTTTACCGTCTCTGTGGACACTTCTGTCCAGCCAAGACGCGCATACAGCGACTGCTGATCGGGTGTGTACAGATACAGCTCCTGCACACCTCTTGCGAAAGCGTACTCGGACAGAGCCTGGGTCACTCTTGAGCCCAGGCCTTTTCCGCGATGTTCGGGCCGGACGAAGATCTCGCCCACCCAGTGAACCATGGCTGGGCGCGAGGGCAGCTCATGGAGCTTTACAGAGCCCGTGGCCGCAAAGGTTCCGCTCTCGCCAAGGGCCACCAGAACACGTGGAAAGTCCGCGTCACCTGTGCCGGCCAACAGCCTGTCTCGAATCTTGTCAGTGGTACTCCAAGGAGGTAGATCACCCCACGATTGGTTCAAGGTATTCGCAATCTCGTCCACCAGGCCCAGGTGGTGACGAAGTGGTTCGATCTGCATGGCGAGAGGGTTGTATGTGATGCTTGCCGCTGGAGATGAGTGGCCCGTCGCTGGGCGCTCGAACACCAATGCCGGTTTTGGGGGGTCAACATGAACGAATACGGAGCGAGGCCGCACTTGCTTGCTCTTCTGAGGTGAAAGAGTCTCGTGAGTTTGCCTCCATGTCCACTGGCCCTGGTGCTTCATCCGCTGCCATGGGCGGTGCAACGTGCGCGTTGCGTCCGCCAGAGGTGGCGGCCAAGTTCTCCGCCATGCCGCGCACGAGGTGGATGCCGGCCCTGCTGATGTCACGGCCTCGCGCGGTACACCCTGCGCACCGCCTGCCTGACTGCAAACCAAGCTGCGCGGCCGGCCCAAGTCAGCGGTGTCTTGTCACTTTCAGCAGAGCATTTGCCGATCGTATGATGCACAGAATTCTGTCATCTGCCCAGCAAAGGAGCCGGCCATGGGGTTTTCAGCCCGGGATGTGGTGCCCTTCACCCAGGCACGCGCCAACCTGTCCGAACTGGCCGACCAGGCCAAGGCCGGCGCCGAGAAGATCATCACCAAGAACGGCGAGAGCTATGTGGCGCTGATCGACGCTGACCGGCTGGACTACTACCACCGGCTGGAGCGCGAGCGCATCCACCTGCTGCTGATAGCCGACGCGCAGCGCGGCCTGGCCGACATCGAGGCCGGCCGCACCGTGGGGGCCGATGCCGCCATCGCCCAGCTTCAGCAGCGCCGCGCCGCCACCACCAGCGGCAAGACCGCCAAAAAGCGTGGCTGAGGAGCTGTACCGGGTCGAGCTGACCGCGAGCTTCCTGGAGCGGCTGGACGCCATCGAGGCGTTCCTGACCGAAGCCGACGCGGCCTTTGCCTTCGACAACCTGCTGTCCGAACTGCGTGCCACGGTCATCCCCAACCTGGCGCGGTTCCCCCGCATCGGCCGGCGCTACTTGGAGAACCCGCCGCAGTCGGCGGAGGCCCTGGCCCAGCTGGCGGCGTTGCCGGCCGGCGCAGTCAGCGCCCTGCGCGAGTACCTGCATGGCGACTACCTGATGCTCTACGCGGCCACGGACGCCGATGCGACGGTTTATCTTCTGTCGATCCGACACCACCGTCAGCTTTCGTTTGACTTCGCCCGCCTCTGGCCGGGCGCCAACACGCCGGCCGAGCGCTGAGCATCCATGTCCTACCTCTATCAAGTCCTGACACAACGCGTAGACGCCTGGCGCGCTGCCAACTACCCGTGCGATGCGTTCCCGGCGATCCGCGAGATTCTGGAGTTCGCCACTGAGGACGCCGAGACAGGCCAGCTTCGCTACCTTCGGCGTGCCCAGTTCCGTGCGTTGGAGACCTATTGGTACCTCCGGCTGGTGCTGGAGACGCCGAAGATTCCTGACCTCTACGCCAAGCTGTTTCCGAAGCCGAAAGACCGCCGCGAGGCCATGGGTCTGACCCACCCTGACATCGTCAGCTTCATCGCAGACGAGGGCCTGGAAAGCTGCCTGGAGCGGGTCAAGTCCGACAACGCATTTGTCCGCCAGTACGCGTTGGAGAGCTTGCGCGAATCCCTCACCCTGGACTACGCCAGCTACATCCTGGCTCTGGCCATGGGCGCAGGCAAGACGATCCTGATGGGCTCCATCGTGGCCACCGAGTTCGCCATGGCCATGGAGTACTCCGATGGTCCGTTCGTGCAGAACGCCCTGATCTTCGCCCCAGGCAAGACCATCCTCAGCGCACTGCGCGAGCTGTCTGACGTGCCCTACGACAAGCTGCTGCCGCCGCGCATGCACAAGCCGTTTGCCGCCAGCCTGAAGCTGACCTTCACACGCGACGGCGACAAGCAGATCCCTATCGTGTGGGGCAGCAACTTCAACGTCATCGTCACCAACACCGAGAAGATCCGCATCCAGAAGCCGAACGTGCGAGGCAACGGCCTGCAGGTGCCGCTGTTCGCCGGCACGCAGGTGGAGGAACAGACCGAGCTGGCCAACCTGCGCCTGCAAGCCGTGGCGTCGCTTCCGCACCTGGCCGTGTTCTCTGACGAGGCCCACCACACCTACGGGCAAAAGCTGCTGGGCAAGTGGGAAAAAGACAAGGAAACCGGCGAACTCGTTTTCAAGGATGACGGCATCAAGAAGGTCCGCCGAACCATCGACTACCTGGCCGGGGAAACCAACCTGATCGTCGTGATCAACGCCACCGGCACGCCGTACTTCGAGCGTCAGCCGCTGCGCGATGTGGTGGTCTGGTACGGCCTGGGCGAAGGCATCAGGGACGGCGTGCTGAAGGAACTGGCCAAGAACATCAAGGTGTTCGACCTGGCAGACGACAAGCCGGGCGAGGCCGACAAACTGGTGTCCAGCGTCATCGATGACTTTGTGCGCGACTACTGGGCCGTGAGCTTGCCCAACGGTGCACCTGCACGCCTGGCCTTGTACTTCCCCAACATCGAAACCCGCGATGAACTGCGCGGCGCTGTCGAATCGGCCCTCGCCGAGCGCGGCATCGGCACCGACACCATCCTGGCTGTGGATGGCAAGAGCAGCGAGGCCACGCGGCGCCAGTTCGAGGCCGTGGCCCGCAACCCCGAAGCGCCCGAACGGGTGCTGCTGCTGGTGAACATGGGCACCGAGGGCTGGAACTGCCCCAGCTTGTTTGCGACGGCGCTGGTCCGCAAGCTGGCCAACAGCAACAACTTCGTGCTGCAGGCGGCCACCCGATGCCTGCGCCAGGTGCCTGGCAACAAGCACCCGGCCCGCGTCTACCTGACGGACAGCAACCGCAAGACGCTGGAAACCCAGCTGGCCGAGACCTACGGCACCTCGCTCAAGGACTTGGACGCCCAGCAGGCCGAGCGCGTGGAGCGCGAGATCGTGCTGCACCGGCCCCACCTGCCGCCCCTGCTGATCAAGAAGCGCGTGCTGCGCTACCGCCGCAAGGCCGAAGCGGGCACGACAACGCCGCTTCACCTGACGGTGCCTATCGTGGCGGCGCCGGCCGGCGTGACGGTGGAGACCTTGACGCCCGTGCAAACAGCCGCTGGATCGACCGCGCTACAGAAAGTGGATGGCGGCGACGATGTGTTGCCGGCGCCGCCGCCTGAACTGGACAGCTATGCCGCCGCGGCCGAGCTGGCCGCCAACTACCACCTGGTCACGGCAGACGTGCTGGCGGCCCTGCGCAGCGCCTATGGCGTGGGCGCCGACATCCCTGACTACCACCTGCCCGCCCTGGGCCAGCAGATCGAAGCCCAGCGCTCAAACTACGAAGAGCACTTTGAAGAAATCGACGTGGCTATCGCCCTGGTCAAGGCTGATGGGTTCGAGAAGTCCGATCGTGCGGGGCAGCCGGTCTACACGGCCCGCATCAGCTTTGCCAAGGAGCGCGAGGCGCTGTACCTGACGGCACGCGACATGCCGGACGCCGCACATGCGCTGGACAGCAGCTTCCACTACGAGGGCTACAACTTCGACTCCAAGCCCGAGGCCGACTTTCTGCGCTGGGCATTGGCACAGCTGCAAGCCGAAGGGCATCAGATTGAAGGTGTCTGGTTCACCGGCGGCATCACCGACCCCGGCAAGACAGACCTCTACGCCGAGTACCTGGGCGACGATGGCCGGTGGCACCGCTACACGCCTGACTTCGTGCTGCGGCGTACTGACGGCAAACACTTGATGATCGAGGTCAAGAAAGACCTCTACAGCCCCGACATCCACGCGGACCTGGCTCGTCACCAGTACGGCGAAAGTCCACAGTCCCTGGAAGGCAAGAAGGCCGTGGCCTTGAAGCAGTGGGAGGGCTTGAACCCGGAGAAGCTGGCCTACCACGTGATGTTTGCCGAGGGCAGCGAACTCAAGGCCGAGGGCTACGCCCGGGTCCGCGATTTCATCCGCGGCGGCTGACCCGCTGGCGTCCAAGTACAGAACACAGACTGACCATGACCGACAACATCAAGAAGCCCAAGGAAGTGACCGTCGCCAAGGCCAAGGGGCGCCCCATGCTCACCTGGGTGGGCAAGAAGCCGCTCGCCCGCGTGCGGGCCTATCCGGCGCAGGCCATCGAACGCTTTGACGCGACGGCAGGCCAGGCGGTGCCCTTGCAGGAAGCAGACTGGAGCGATTGGCCCAAGGACCTACCCAAGGGCGGCCTTCTGTACCACGGCGATAACAAAGACGTGCTGGCCCACCTGTTGGCGAACGGCTTTCGGGGCAAGGTCAAGCTGATCTACATCGACCCGCCGTTTGACAGCGGCGCGGACTACGTGCGCAAAGTGCAGCTTCGCGGCGCCAAAGGTACGGTCAAGATCGACGGCGAGGACTACACGCTGGGCGAGCAGGTGCAGTACAGCGACATCTGGGCAAACGACAACTATCTGCAGTTCATGTACGAGCGG
>JBJTZN010000035.1:0-13626 GCA_046087245.1 Rubrivivax sp. | reverse complement strand
CCATTGACGCAGGCGCTGCCGAGCGCGTGGAGTCGCTGCCCGAGGCCGTGGCCGCGCTGCAGCGCTGGCTGACGCCGGGCGAAGCCGCTGAAGCCGCTGAAGCCGCCGGTCTGGCGCGGCGGGCCGAGGCGGGACGACGCTTTGCCGCCGCCCACCGCGGCGCGGCGCAGCGCATGGCCGAGGCGGTGGTGGAGATTTGGCGGGAGCCGCGGCGCGATGCCGGCTCCGCTGCAGGCTGAGCTACTTGTCCAGCAGCGCGTTCACCGTGGCCACGTCAGCCGGCTTGAGCTGGCCCGAGGCCAGGCGCAGCTTCAATCCGCCCAGGATCACCTCGTAGCGGGCCTTGGCCAGGTCGCGCCGGGTCTGGAAGAGCTGGGTCTGGGCGTTGAGCACGTCCAGGTTGACCCGCACGCCCACCCTGTAGCCCAGTTGGGTGGCTTCCAGGGCCAGTTGCGAGGACGACTCCGCGGCCTCCAGCGCCTTCACCTGGGCCAGGCCGGACTGCACGCCAAAGAAGGCCTGACGCGTAGCTTGCGTGACCGCGCGGCGCGCGGCGTCCAGGTCATTGCGCGACTTGTCCTCCAGCGCCAGCGTCTCCTTGATGCGGTTCTGTGTGGCCCCGCCGGTGTACAGCGGCCAGTTCAGCTGCACGCCCACCGTGGCGGATTTGGTGATGCCCGGCAGGGTGGCCGAGCTGCCGCTGGAGCGTGTGGCGCCCACCGAGCCCACGGCATCGATGGTGAAGGACTCGGCCGCGCGGGCCCGCTCGGTTTCCAGCCGCGCCACGTCCAGCCCCAGCCGCGCCTTGCGCACGCTGGGGTGGCCGCTGTCGGCCTGGCTGGCCCAGGCTTCGACGTCGGCCGGCAGGGGCGAGGGCAGGGGGGCGCTCTTGCCCAGGGCCTTGGGCGCGATGCCGCTGCGCCCCACCAGTTGGTCCAGCGCGATGCGCCGGGTGCGCAGGTCGTTCTCCGCGGCGATTTCCTGCGCCGTGGCCAAGTCGAATCGGGCCTGGGCTTCGCGCGTGTCGGTGATGGTGGCGGTGCCCACCTCGAAGTTGCGCTTGGCCGAGGCCAATTGCTCGGTGATGGCCGCCTTGCCGGCGCGTGTGGTGGCCAGGGCATCCTGCGCGGCCAGCACATCAAAGTAGGCCTGGCTCAGGCGCACGATCAGGTCCTGCTCGACGGCCTCCAGATCGGTCTGGGCCAGTTGCACGGCCTTGCGCGATTGCTCGATGGTTGGCGCAGTGGCCTTGTTGAACAGCGGGTACCGGCCGCTGACGGTGGCGCCCAGGGAGTTGTTGTCACCGCTGCCGATGCGCGGCGCGTCCACCTGCGTGAGCGAGCCGCTGCTGCTCAGCGCGGCCGAGGGCCGCAGCAGGGCGTCGGCCTGCGCCGCGCGGTATTCGGCGGCCTGCGCGGCCGCCTTGGCGCTGAGGTAGGCGGCGTCATAACCGCGTGCCGCGTCGTACAACTCCTGCAGACTCTGCGCCCAGGCAGGCAGTCCGGCGCCCGCCAGCAGCAGCGACAGCGGGGTGATCAGGTGGCGGGAAAGACGCGGTCTCCGCATGGGGCGGTCCTTTCGTGAAGGTCAGCAGTTGGGAAGGGGTCAGAACCTGAAGCGGCTGGGCTCGGGGAAGTTCAGCAGCCGCGGGGCCAGGGTGTCGAACAGGTCCACGTGCGAGAACGCCTGGTCGGCCGAGCGCGTGTACAGCCGGGCGCGCATGACGGGTTCCTGCCCCACGATGGCCAGGAGGCGACCGCCCGGCGCGAGCTGCGTCAGCAGCGTCTGCGGCACCTCGGCCACGGACCCGGACAGCAGGATGGCGTCATAGGGGCCCTCGGCTGCCAGTCCGGCGCTGCCATCGGCCTGCAGCACGCGCGCGTTGTCCACGCCGGCGCGCCGCAGGTTTTCGCCAGCCTGTTCGGCCAGTGCGGGGTGGAGCTCCATGCTGATGACGTCGCCCCCCAGCCCGGCCAGCAGGCAGGCCATGAAGCCCGAGCCGGCGCCCACTTCGAGCACGCGGTCGGTGGGCAGCAGGCGCAACTCCTGCAGCAGGCGGGCTTCCACCCGGGGCTCGAGCATGCAGGCACCCTGCGGGGCGCCCTCGATCAGCGGCACCTGGGTGTCCACGAAGGCCAGGGCCTGGTGCGCCGCAGGCACGAAGTCCTCGCGCCTGACACGCGCCAGCAGGGACAGCACCCCAGGGTCGAGCACGTCCCAGGGACGGATCTGCTGCTCGATCATGTTGAAGCGGGCCTGTTCGACATTCATGGTGCGTTGGGCGAAGACGTTGGATGAGACGGGCGGGGCGTGCGCCACAGGGCCAGCGCAGGACACCCGGCAGCGCAGATTCTAGGTTCGCCCCTGTCCGCGACCTGGCGTGAACAGCCGCCGTGCCCAGGCGCCGAGGTCGTCGAGGTAGACATAGATCACGGGCACCACCACCAACGTCAGCAACGAGGAGGTGATCACGCCACCGATCACCGCCTGACCCATGGGGGCGCGCTGCTCGCTGCCTTCGGTCAGCGCGAAGGCCAGCGGCACCATGCCGAAGATCATGGCCAGCGTGGTCATCAGGATGGGCCGCAGGCGCACACGGGCGGCTTCCAGCAGGGCCGCGCCGCGCTCCATCCCTTCGTCCCGCGCCCGGTTGGCAAAGTCCACCAGCAGGATGGCGTTCTTCGTCACCAGCCCCATGAGCATGATCACCCCGATGATGGAGAACATGTTGAGCGTGCTGCGCCACATCAGCAGGGCTGCCACCACGCCGATCAACGTGAGCGGCAACGAGGCCATCAGCGCCACGGGCTGCAGGTAGCTGCGGAACTGCGAAGCCAGGATCATGTAGATGAAGATCACGGCCATGGCCAGGGCCGACACCGCGTAGCTGAAGCTTTCCTGCATGTCCTTGGTGGAGCCGCCGAACCGGTAGCCGTAACCTGGCGGCAGGGCGGTTTCATCCAGCAGCTTGCGGATGTCGGCCGACACCTCGCCCAGGGACCGGCCCGAGGTGTTGGCGGTGATCTCCACCTCGCGGTTCAGGTCGCGCCGGTTGATCTGGTTGGCCCCCAGGCCCAGGCGCAGGTCGGCTACCTGCGACAGGCGCACGATGCGCGGCGACCCGTCGGCGGCCGTGCCCACGCTCAGGCCCAGGCGTGCCAGGTCTTCCACCTTGTCACGGTGCTGCGGGGCCACGCGCACCTTGATGTCGTGCGTCTGGTCGGCGCCTGATCGCCACTGGCCCACGGTCTCGCCGGCCACCAGGGTGCGCAAGGTGTTCGTGATGGCGCCCACCGACAGCCCGGCGTCCGCCGCGGCGTCGCGCCGCACCTCCACCGCCACGATGGGCTTGTTGGCCTTCATGCTGGTGTCCAGATCGATGAGCCCGGGGATCTGCTGCATGCGCGCGGTCAGTTGGGTGGTCAGGCGCTGCAGTTCCTTGAGGTCCGCGCCCTGGATGGACAGCGACACCGGCTTGGCGCCGCTCACCCCGTCCAGCAGGCCCACGTGGGTGACCGTGATGCCGGGCACGGCGGCCAGGCGCTCGCGCAGCGGCACCGACATCTGGTCCACGTTGCGCTGGCGGTCCTTGCGATCCACCAGGCGCACGTACACGCTGGCGTAGATGCGACCCTGGGCCTGGCCGGTGTTGATGGCGGTGACGGTGTAGCGCACCTCGGGCAGCTCCCGCAGGATGGCGTCCACCTGGCGGGCGCGCGCTTCCGTCACTTCCACCGACGAGCCCACGGGCGTGTAGAAGTTCACCGAGGTCTCGGAGTAGTCGGCCTTGGGCACGAATTCGGTGCCCATCAAGGGCACCAGCGCCAGGCTGCCCACCAGGGTGGAGGCGCCCAGCGCCAGCGTGGCCAGCTTGTGCCGCAGCGACCAGCCCAGCACCGCGACATAGCGCTCGCCCATGCGGTGCTGCGCGCGGTCGAACCAGTGGGTGATGCGGCCCAGCGTGTGGTCGTACAGCGACTTTGGCACGAAGGGCTGGCCTTGGCGGTCGATCGCCGGGTCGTGCCAGACGGAACTCAGCATCGGGTCCAGCGTGAAGCTCACGAACATCGAGATCAGCACCGCGGCCACGATGGTGATGCCGAACTCGTGGAAGAACTTGCCGATGATGCCGCCCATGAAGCCGATGGGCAGGAACACCGCCACGATGGACAGCGTGGTGGCCAGCACCGCCAGCCCGATCTCGTTGGTGCCGTCCAGCGAGGCCTGGTGCGGGCTCTTGCCCATCTGCACATGACGCACGATGTTCTCGCGCACGACGATGGCGTCGTCGATCAGCAGGCCCACGCACAGGCTCAGCGCCATGAGCGTGACCATGTTCAGCGAGAAGCCGAACAGATCCATGAAGAAGAAGGTGCCCACCAGCGCGATGGGCAGCGTGAGGCCTGTGATGACGGTGGAGCGCCAGGAGTTCAGGAACAGGAAGACGATGCCCACGGTCAGCAAGGCGCCCTCCACCAGCGTGCGCTGCACGTTGGCCACGGCCACGCGGATGGGCCGGGAGTTGTCACGCACCACGTCGGCGGACATGCCCGGGGGCAGTTCCTTCTTCAGCGATTCGGCGGCCTTCTTCAGGCCGTCCACCACCTCGATGGTGTTCTCGCCCTGGTTCTTCACCACGTCCAGGGCGATCATGCGCTGGCCGTTGAACAGCGCCAGCGACTCCACCTCCTCGGGGCCGTCCACCACATCGGCCACCTGCCACAGCTTGATGGGCTGGGGCGAGGCCCCGCGGCGCGCGACGACGATGTCGCGCAATTCCTCGGGGCGCTTGACCGCGCCGTCGATCTGCACCACACGCTCGGACTCGCGGCTGCGCAGGGCGCCGGCGGGCAGGTCCCGGTTCTCGGTGCGCAGCGCGGCCACCACCTGATCCGCGCCCACGCCCAGGGCCTCCATGGCCGCGGGCTTCAAGTAGATGTTGATCTCGCGCTTGCGCGCGCCTGCCACGGTGACGGCACCCACGCCGCGCACGTTCTCCAGCCGCTTCTTCACCAACTGCTCGGCGGTGGTGCTGAGCTCGGTGGGGGTACGCGTGCCGTCGGGGGAGGTGAGCGCCAGCGTGAAGACGGGCCGCGAGGTGGGATCGAAGCGCTGCACGCGCGATTCCTTGACCTCGGGCCGGAACACCGGCCGCACCAAGGCGACCTTCTCGCGCACGTCATCGGCGGCCTTGCGCCCGTCCACGTCCAGGTTGAACTGGACGATCACCACCGACACGCCCTCGTAGCTGCGCGAGAACAACTGGCTGATACCGCCGATGGTGTTGACGGCCTCCTCCACGCGGCGCGTGACCTCGATCTCGACGATCTCGGGCGAGGCACCGGGGTACTCGGTGGACACCACGACGGTGGGGAACTCGATGTTCGGAAACTGGTCCACCTTCAGCCGCTGCACGCCGAACAGGCCCAGCACCACGAAGGCCAGCATGACCATCACGGCCATGACGGGGTTGCCGATGGAGACGCGGGTGAACCACATGGCGCTCAGCTACTCAAAACTTCGCGATCCAGCGGGTCAGCGGGTCAGCAGGGCTTGGGCTCAGCGCGAAGCGCCAGGCGCCACGGCGGAGGCTGGGGCCGCAGGCGACTTGGAGGCAGGGCCTGCGGCGCCGGACATGCGCCAGGCCGTGCCCTCGGCCACGGTGGCGATGCTGCCGGCCAGCACCCGCGCGCCCTCGCCCAGGCCCTCAACGATTTCCACGCGGTCACCGTCGGCGCTGCGGCTGCGCAAGCCGGTGCGCACGTTGCGCGCGTTCAGCTTGCCGCCCTCCAGGGCGAACACGTAGGGCAGGGCGCGGTCCAGCCGCACGGCGGAGGCGGGCAGCCACAGGGCCTGTCGCTCTTCCAGCACCACGCTGCCGCGGGCGAACAAGCCCTGGCGCAGCGCAGGGTGCGGATCGATGGCCAGATACACCGTGACCGCACGCGTGCCCGCCTGGGTGCTGGGGTTGATGCGTGCCACCCGGCCGCTGAAGGTGCCAGCCAGGCCGTCCACCTCGAAGCGGGCCGGCCGCCCGGGCTTGAGCGCCGCCACGTCCTCGGCGGGGACTGCGGCCTCCACCTCCAGGCGCGAGAGGTCCACGATCTCCAGGATGCGGGCGTCCAGGCCGACGCGTTCTCCAGGCTGGGCCAGACGCTGGGAGACGATGCCGCTGATGGGGGCGTTGAGCGTGGCGTCGGCGCGGGCCTTGCGTGCGATGTCCGCCGCCGCCTGGGCCACCAGCAGGTTGGCCTGCGCGGCGGCTTCGTTGCTGACGGAGGACTCCAGCGCCGTGGCCGAGATGAAGCCCTGGGTGACCAGGGCGCGGTTGTTGGCCAGGGCGCGCTGGGTGATGTCGAGTTGCGCGCGGCTGGCGGCCACCTGCTGTTCGGCCTGGCGCAGGCGCAGGTCCATCTCGGTGGTGTCCTGCTCGACGAGCTTCTGCCCGGCCTTGACGGCCTCGCCCTCACGGGCATGGATACGCAGGATCTCGCCGGCCACCCGCGCCTTGACCAGGGCCGTTTCCACCGCCTTGACCGTGCCGGACAGTTCCAGCGCCGTGGAGCCGATGCCGCGGCTGAGGGTGACCACATCCGCGCTGCTCAATTCCAGCACCGGGGCCGCTGGCGTGACAGGTTTGCCCTGGGTTTGGCGGCGCTCCTGGACCAGCCGGAAGACAGACAGTGCAAGCGCCGCGACGACGGCGGCGACGAAAATCCAACGCAACAGGCGCTTCATTGAGGACGGGCGCTTCGGGCGCCGTACGCAGGTGTTGGGTCAATGTAGCATGCACGTTTTTCCGGATCATGAAGCCGTCGCGCCGAGCGCTTCGGATGCAAGGAGAGATCTCGTTGGACTGGACCCTGGCCCTGAAGGCCGCCCTGATGGGCATCGTCGAGGGCCTGACGGAGTTCCTGCCGATCTCCTCCACCGGGCACCTGATCCTGGCCGGTTCGCTGCTGAACTTCACGGGCGAGACCGCGAAAGTCTTCGAGATCGCCATCCAGACGGGCGCCATGCTGGCCGTGATCTGGGAATACCGCCAGCGCCTGGCCGCTACGGTCACCGGCCTGGCGACCGAGCCTGCGGCCCGGCGCTTCGCATTGAATGTGCTGGTGGCCTTCATCCCTGCAGCCGTGCTGGGCTTGTTGTTCGGCAGGATCGTCAAGGAACACCTCTTCCATCCCGTGCCCGTGGCCCTGGCCTTCATCGTGGGCGGCTTGATCATCCTGTGGGTGGAGCGACGCCACCGCCGCCAGTTCGGCGAGCGTGATCAGGAAGGCACCCGCCGCGCACGCGTGGAAACCGTGGACCAGATGAGCGGCCTGGACGCGCTGAAGGTGGGCCTGGTGCAGTGCCTGGCGCTGATTCCCGGCACCAGCCGCTCGGGCGCCACCATCATCGGGGCCATGATGTTCGGCTTCTCCCGCAAGTGCGCCACCGAGTTCAGCTTCTTCCTCGGCATCCCCACGCTGATGGGCGCCGGCGCCTACTCGGTGTGGAAGCAGCGAGACCTGCTGCAGTGGTCCGACCTGCCCATGTTCGCTATCGGCACCGTCTTCGCCTTCTTCAGCGCCTGGCTGTGCATCCGCTGGCTGATCCGCTATGTGTCCACGCACGATTTCACGGTCTTCGCCTGGTACCGGATCGTGTTCGGGTTGGTGGTGCTGCTGACGGCGTACACCGGGTGGGTGGAGTGGAAGGCCTGAAGAAGCCGGGGCCCAGGCGCAGTGGGGTGGGGCGCGCGGCGGTGTGGCTGCGGTCTGGGTGCGATCTCAGCGGGCCTCGAACATGAGATCCCACACCCCGTGGCCGAGCTTCATGCCTCGATGCTCGAACTTGGTGAGCGGGCGCCATTCGGGGCGCGGCGCGTAGCCCTCGCAGGAGTTGCGCAGCGCGGGTTCGGATGACAGCACCTCCAGCATCTGCTGGGCATAGGGCTCCCAGTCGGTGGCGCAGTGCAGGTAGCCGCCCGGCGCGATGTGGTTCACCAACTGGCTGACGAAGGCGGGCTGGATGAGGCGCCGTTTGTGATGCCGCTTCTTGTGCCAGGGGTCGGGGAAGTAGATGTGCACGCCCGCCAGCGACCGCGGCGCCACCATGTGCGTCAGCAACTCCACCGCGTCGTGCTGGACGATGCGCAGGTTCTCTAGGGACCTCTCGTTGATCAGCTTCAGCAGTGCGCCCACACCCGGCTCGTGGACCTCGACCCCGATGAAGTTGGTGTCGGGCCGCGCCGCGGCGATGGCCGCCGTGGCGCCGCCCATGCCGAAGCCGATCTCCAGCACCGTGGGGGCGGCGCGGCCGAAGATGGCCGTCCAGTCGGTCTGCTGCCCTGGCGTGAACGGCACCCCATAGCGGGGGCCCAGGGTTTGCAGGGCCCTTTGCTGCCCGGTGCCCATCCGGCCTGCGCGCTTGACGAAGCTCTTGATGGGCACGCGTGGGGCAGAGCCTGCGGGCTGCACCTGCGGATCAGGCGGCGGGGTCTGGTCACTCATGACGTAGGTTGGAGGGGGTCGGGCCGCTCGCTACAATCATGACCTGCTGCGGGTGTAGTTCAATGGTAGAACGGCAGCTTCCCAAGCTTCATACGAGGGTTCGATTCCCTTCACCCGCTCCAGAATGCTGGTCACGGACCTGACGGGCGCACACCGATGACTCGCGGGTGCGGCCGTTGTCATTTGTGCAGGTCGCCCAGTGCCAGGTACTTCATCTCCACGTAGTCCTCGATGCCGTGGCGCGAGCCCTCGCGCCCCAGGCCGGACTGCTTGACGCCACCGAACGGCACCTCGGCGGTGGAAATCAGGCCGGTGTTGATGCCCACCATGCCGTACTCCAGGGCCTCGGCCACGCGGAAGATGCGGCCGACATCGCGGCTGTAGAAGTAGCTGGCCAGGCCGAACTCGGTGGCGTTGGCCAGGGCGATGGCCTCGCCCTCGGTCTTGAAGCGGAACACCGGGGCCACGGGGCCGAAGGTCTCTTCGCGGGCGCACAGCATCTGCGAGGTCACATCGGCCAGCACGGTGGGGGTGTAGAAGCGCTCGCCGATGGGCTGACCCCCTGTGACCACGCGCGCGCCCTGGGCCACGGCATCGGCCACATGGGCCTGCACCTTGGCCATGGCCTGCGCGTCGATCATCGGGCCCTGGTTCACGCCCGCCTCGAAGCCGTTGCCCACCTTGATGCTGCCGGCCTTGGCGGCGAGCTTGCTGACGAAGGCGTCGTACACACCCTCCTGCACGTACAGGCGGTTGGCGCACACGCAGGTCTGGCCGGCGTTGCGGTACTTGCTGACCAGGGCGCCATCGACCGCGCTGTCCACGTCCGCGTCGTCGAAGACGATGAAGGGCGCATTGCCGCCCAACTCCAGGCTGATCTTCTTGATGGTGGGCGCGCACTGGGCGGCCAGGATGCGGCCCACCTCGGTGGAGCCGGTGAAGGACAGGTGGCGCACCACGTCGCTCTCGCACAGCACATGGCCGATGGCGATGGAGCGCTGCGCGTCCGCGCTCAGCACGTTCAGCACCCCTGGGGGCATGCCCGCGCGCAGGGCGAGTTCCGCGCAGGCCAGGGCTGAGAGTGGCGTGGCCTCGGCCGGCTTGATGACCACGGGGCAGCCTGCAGCCAGCGCCGGCGCCACCTTGCGCGTGATCATGGCGATGGGGAAGTTCCACGGCGTGATGGCCGCGCACACGCCCACCGGCTGCTTGAGCACCAGGTAGCGCTTGGTCGGGTCGGTGGTGGGGATGGTCTCGCCGTAGACCCGCTTGGCTTCCTCGGCGAACCACTCCACGAAGCTGGCGCCGTAGACCACCTCGCCGCGCGCCTCGGTCAGGGGCTTGCCTTGCTCGGCGGTCATGATGCGGGCCAGGTCCTCCGCGTGCTGGTGCAGCAGCGCATACCACTTCATCAGGATGCCGGCGCGCTCCTTGGCGGTCTTGGCGCGCCAGGCCGGCCAGGCCTTGTCGGCGGCGGCGATGGCGGCTCGCGCATGCTCCGCACCCAGGTTGGCCACATCGGCCAGGTGCCCGCCCGTGGCGGGGTCGTGCACGGCGAAGCGGCTGCTGCCGCTGACCCACTGGCCGTCGATCAGCCCGTCGGTCTTCAGCAGGGTGGGGTCGTTCAGGCGGTCCAGTGGTGAAATGGCGGTGGTCATGCGGTCGGCTCGAACCGGGGTTGAAGGTGCTTGCTCAGGGATTCGGCCAGCCAGGCTGTTCGGCCAGGGCTTGACGGATGGCGTCGCCATGTTCGTCCAGCCGGGGTGGCGCCAGCGGGGCCACGGGGCGCTGGCCGTCAAAGCGCATGGGCGTGGCCAGCATGGGAATGCCGTCCGTTTCCACCCGCATGCCACGCGCCACCACCTGGGGATGGGCCAGCGCGTCCGGGATCGACAGGATGGGCGCGCAGGGCACGGCGTGGGGTTCCAGCAGCGCCACCCATTGCGCCGTGGTGCGCTCCAGCATCCAGGCGGCCATCACCGGCACCAACTCCGCGCGCCGCTCCACGCGGCTGGAGTTGCGGGCGTAGCGCGGGTCCGCCGCCACCTCGGGGTGGCCGGCCAGGGTGCAGAAGCGCTCGAACTGCCCATCGTTGCCGACCGCGATGACGATGTGACCGTCTTTCGTCGCAAACACCTGGTATGGGACGATGTTGACGTGGGCGTTGCCCATGCGCTGCGGCGTCTTGCCGCTGTGCATGTAGTTGCTGGCCTGCTGGCTGGTCATGGCCACCTGCACGTCCAGCAGCGCGGCGTCGATATGGCGCCCGCGGCCGGTGCGTCCGCGCTCGATCAGCGCGGCCATCACGGCGCCTGAGGCATACACGCCGGTGAACAGGTCGCTCACGGCCACGCCCACCTTCTGCGGCTCGCTGCCCGGGGTGCCTTCCTTTTCGCCCGTGACGCTCATCAGCCCGCCCGTGGCCTGGATGGCGAAGTCGTAGCCCGCGGCCTGCGCGTAAGGGCCGTCCTGACCGTAGCCGGTGACCGAGCAGTACACCAAGCGTGGATTGAGCGCCGACAGGCTGGCGTGGTCCAGGCCGTACTTGGCGAGCTGCCCCACCTTGTAGTTCTCCAGCAGCACGTCGGCGTCCTGGGCCAGGCGACGCACCAGGGCGGCGCCCTCCGTGCTGGCGATGTCGATGGCGATGGAGCGCTTGCCGCGGTTGGTGCTCAGGTAGTACGCCGCCATGCCCTGGGCGGCGTCACCCCAGTAAGGCGGGCCCCAGCCGCGCGTGTCGTCGCCGCTGCCCGGGCGCTCCACCTTGATGACGTCGGCGCCGTAGTCGGCCAGCAACTGGCCGCACCACGGACCGGCCAGCACGCGCGACAGATCCAGGACGCGGATGCCCGCCAGCGGTGCGGGTGCGGTCACTGGAAGGCCTGGATGCCCGTGATGGCCCGGCCCAGGATCAGGGCGTGGATGTCGTGCGTGCCCTCGTAGGTGTTCACCACTTCCAGGTTCACCAGGTGGCGGGCCACGCCGTACTCGTCGCTGATGCCGTTGCCGCCCATCATGTCGCGTGCCATGCGGGCGATGTCCAGCGCCTTGCCGCAGGAGTTGCGCTTGAGGATGGAGGTGATCTCCACGGCGGCCGTGCCCTCGTCCTTCATGCGGCCCAGGCGCAGGCAGCCCTGCAGGCCCAGGCTGATCTCGGTCAGCATGTCGGCCAGCTTCTTCTGGATCAGCTGGTTGGCGGCCAGCGGCCGGCCGAACTGCTGGCGGTCCAGCACGTACTGGCGGGCGCGGTGGAAGCAGTCTTCCGCCGCACCCAGCGCGCCCCAGGCGATGCCGTAGCGGGCGCTGTTCAGGCAGGTGAAGGGCCCCTTCAGGCCGCGCACCTCGGGGAAGGCGTTCTCCTCGGGGCAGAACACCTCGTCCATGACGATCTCGCCCGTGGTGGAGGCGCGCAGGCCCACCTTGCCGTGGATGGCCGGGGCCGACAGGCCCTTCCAGCCCTTTTCCAGCACGAAGCCGCGGATGGCGCCTGCATCGTCCTTGGCCCAGACCACGAAGACATCGGCGAACGGCGAGTTCGAGATCCACATCTTGCTGCCGCTCAGGCTGTAGCCGCCAGGCACCTTGCGGGCGCGGGTGATCATGCTGCCGGGGTCGCTGCCGTGGTTGGGCTCGGTCAGGCCGAAGCAGCCGATCCACTCGCCCGTGGCGAGCTTGGGCAGGTACTTCTGCCTATGCGCTTCCGTGCCGAACTCGAAGATCGGCAGCATCACCAGCGAGCTCTGCACGCTCATCATCGAGCGGTAGCCGGAATCCACGCGCTCCACCTCGCGCGCCACCAGGCCGTAGCAGACGTAGTTCAGGCCCGCGCCGCCATACTGCTCCGGGATGGTGGGCCCCAGCAGGCCCAGTTCGCCCATCTCGCGGAAGATGGCGATGTCGGTGTGCTCGTTGCGGAAGGCCAGTTGCACCCGGGGCGCCAGCTTCTCCTGGCAGTAGGCGCGGGCGGCTTCGCTGACGGCCCGCTCGTCATCGCTGAGCTGGGCGTCGAGGTGGAACGGGTCTTCCCACTGGAACTTGGCAGCGGACTTGGAGACGGTGGCCATGGAATCGAGGTCCTGTTGATATAGGGCAACGCCAGAATGCTAAGGCGTAGCGCCTGACCCAGGCTTGAGGTGGGTGGAACTAGAATCTGGTTGATTCAACCAAGATTTTGTTTTCTCTCCTTCACGTCGTCACCCGGTACCCGCCATGGAAACCATCGGGCTCTTCGAAGCCAAGACACACCTGTCGGAGCTCGTCGCTCGCGCGGAGCAGGGCGAGGAGGTCATCATCACGCGTCACAACAAGCCAGTGGCCAAGCTGGTGCGCGTGACGCCGATCGACCAGGATGTCCAGGCGCGCGGCGAAGCCATTGAAGCGCTCATGGGCGCCAGCCGCGGGCGTCGGCTGGGCATGGACTGGCGTGAATTGCGCGATGAGGGTCGCCGGTGACGTCGACGGCGCCTCCTGCCTTTGTCCTGGATGCCTCGGTGGCCCTGGCGGCCTTTTTCGAGGACGAGCAAGACGACTATTCCGTGGGCGTGTGGCGCTCCATGATCGGCACCCAGGTCTGGGTGCCCGCCCTGTGGCACCTGGAGTTGGCCAACATCCTGTCCCGGGCCTTGCGCCGCGGGCGCATCACCGCCGCGGCGCTCGAGGAGGCCTGGGGCCGGCTGGAGCGCGTGCAGATGCGGGTGGTGCCGGTGGCGCCGGACGTCGCCCTGTGGACCCGTCTGGCGGGCGACTGGGGGCTGACGTCCTACGATGCCTGTTGCCTCGACACCGCCTTGCGCCAGCGTCTGCCTTTGGCCACCAAGGATCGCGTGCTGGGCGAAGCAGCCCGGCGGGTCGGCGTGCCGCTGTATCTCAACCCCGCCAACGTCACCTGAGCTTGCATCCGACGACCCGCGCGCATCCTGGGCGGGTGTCTGGCGGCAGATCTTGTTTCCCCCTTTTTCGAACACTCCCTGAACCCTACGCGACCCCGAGTTCCCCATGAAAGCCTCCGACATCCGCTCCACCTTCCTGAAGTTCTTCGAGTCCAAGGGCCACCAGGCCGTGGCCTCCAGCCCCGTGGTGCCGGGCGACGACCCCACGCTGCTGTTCACCAACGCGGGAATGAACCAGT
>JBJTZN010000034.1:0-17731 GCA_046087245.1 Rubrivivax sp. | reverse complement strand
CCCAAGTCGCTCAGGGCCCTGGCCCAGGAACTGCAGCGTCGCCAGCCCGCCGGAGATGGCGATGCAGCCGCTGTCGGCCAGCTCCTGGCACAGCGCGGGCGTGAAGGTCTTCTCGAAACGCACGTTGCCCCACCAGCTGATGGCGAGTTGCCGGCGTTGCAGCTCCTGGGCCAGGGCCTTGAGCGACTTGGGCGGCGCGGCTTCGTCCACGAAGTGAAAGCCGGTCTGTCCGGTCTCGGCCACGATGGCCTCGATGCGGTCGGCCAGGGTCTGGGCTGAGGCCGCGTCAAAGCGCGAGATGTAGTCCAGGCTCACGTCGCAGAAGCTGCACCTCTTCCAGTAGCAGCCGTGGGCCACGGTCAGCTTGTTCCAGCGCCCGTCGGACCACAGCCGGTGCATGGGGTTGAGCATGTCCAGCAGCGACAGGTAGCGCTGCAGGGGCAGGCCGTCCCACGTGGGCGTGCCCACGGCCTCGAAGGGGATCTCGGCCTCGGCGAAGTTCAGGTAGCGGACCGTGCCCGCCTTGTCGCATGTGTCGTCGCTCTCTTGGTCGTGCACTTCGTCGCGCACGAAGGTGCGCACCAGCCGGCTGCGTGAACGCGTGCCGTGCCAGTGCTCCAGCAGCGCCAGCAGCGGGCGCTCACCCGCGTCCAGCGTCACGGCGTCGACGAAGTCGAACAGGCGTGGCTCGGCCAGCTCGCGCAGCTCGGTGTTGACGTAGCCGCCGCCCAGGGCGATGCGGACCTCCGGACGTGCAGTCTTGATGGCCTGCGCAATGCGCAGCGCCCCGTAGACGGCGCCAGGAAAGGGGACCGACAGCAGCACCACCGTGGGTTGGTGCTGCGCCAGGGCCTCGCGCGTCAGGCGCTGCAGTGTCCTGTCCAGCAGGTTCATGGGCGCGGCCAGCGCCTGGGCCAGCGGGTCGAAGCTGGGCTGGCTCATGGCCAGGCTCTCGCCGTAGCGCACGAATTCGAAGCGCGGGTCCACGGCATCGCGCACCACGTCGGCCAGGTCGTTGAGGTACAGCGTGGCCAGATGGCGGGCGCGGTCTTGCTGGCCCAGTGTGCCGAAGGCCCAGGCCAGCGGGTCGCCCCCGTGCTCGCCTTCGGGGTCATCCGGGTCGACGTAGGCGTCCAGCGGGGCGAAGCGCTCGCCCTCGGGCAGGAACTGCCGGCCAGCGATGCGGTGTGCCAGCGTGGCATCGCGCCCTTGCAGGAAGGCGATGGTGGGGGTGATGGTGGCCGCGTAGCGCTTGAATTGCGCGTCGAAGGCCTGCACCTGCGCGCTGCGCTGCGCATCAGGCAGCGACTGCACCACGGCGCGGATCTCCCGCAGGCCCCGGGCGCTCAGCAGTTCCAGCACCAGGCCCAGCGCCAGGTCGGCCTGGGTGGCCTGCACCCCACGCGAGCGCAGAAAGCCCGTGAGGTAGGCCGTGGAAGGGTAGGGCGTGTTCAGTTGCGTCATCGGCGGGATGAGCGACAGCACGCGGGGCGGGGTGGAGAAGGTCATGGGCACTGCCGCGGATTTTGTCAGCAGGGTCTGGCCGGACATCGCCCGACCCGGGCAGCTGCCCCATCTGCCGGCCGGTGAGCGCAGAATCCTGTCCTGCATCGGGTCTGGCCCGTCATGGGCCCAGACCAACGACGCCATCCCCCATCCCCCTCCCCCATCCACCCACACGAGCCATCCCTGCGTCACGCCCGGGCCGCCGGCGCGAGGCCTCGACTGGAGATTCCTCTTGACGACTGCTGCTGTCACGCCCCGTCCGTTTCACCTGGCCTTCCCCGTGCACGACCTGGAGGTCGCGCGCGGCTTCTACGGCGGTCTGCTGGGCTGTCCCGAGGGACGCAGCTCGCCCGAATGGATCGACTTCGACCTGTTCGGCCACCAGGTGGTGGCGCATCTGGCGCCGCAGGAGTGCCGCCTGGCGGCCACCAGCGCCGTGGACGGCGATGCCGTGCCGGTGCGGCACTTCGGCGTGGTGCTGCCCATGGCCGAATGGCAGGCGCTGGCGGACAAGCTCACGGCCGTGGGCACGAGGTTCATCATCGAGCCCCATGTGCGCTTCAAGGGACTGGCCGGCGAGCAGGCCACCTTCTTCTTCCTCGACCCCTCGGGCAACGCCTTGGAGTTCAAGGCCTTTGCCGACCTGGGTCAGCTCTTCGCCAAGCAGTGAACATCGTCATCCTCGGCGCCGGCCGGGTGGGTGAGAGCGTGGCCGAGAGCCTGGCCTCGGAGCTCAACGACATCACCGTCATCGACACCGACCCGCAGCGCCTGCGCGCGCTGCAGGACCGGCTGGACCTGCGCGGCGTGCCTGGCAACGGCATCCAGCCTTCGGTGCTGGAGGAGGCCGGCATTGGCGATGCCGACCTGTTCATCGCCTGCGCCCCCCTAGACGAGACCAACCTCGTGGCCTGCAAGGTGGCGCATGACCGCTTCAACGTGCCCACCACCATTGCCCGCCTGCGCTCGCCGGAGTTCGAGGACGGCTCGCCCCTGATGGACAAGGCCGGCGGTTTTGCGGTGGACCGGGTGATCTGCCCCGAGGAGAGCGTCACGCGCTACATCGGTCAACTCGTCGAGCATCCGGAAGCGCTGCAGGTGCTGGAATTCGCCCAGGGCCTGGTCAGCCTGATCGCGGTGCGGGCGGTGGCCGGCGGCCCGCTGGTGCGCCACAGCCTGGCGGAGATCCCGGCGCTGGTGCCGGGCGCCGAGATGCGCATCGTGGCGATCTACCGACAAGACCAGGCCTTGACGGACCTGGACGGCCGCACCCGCATCGAACCTGGCGACGAGGTGTTCGTGCTGGCGGCCAAGCAGCACCTGAGCGCGGTGCTGGGCGCCTTGCGCGAGCGCGACACGCCAGTCAGGCGTCTCATGATCGCAGGGGGCGGCAAGGTGGGGCTGCGCCTGGCGCGCCAGGTGCGCGATGACCTCGAAGTCAAGATCATCGAAGCCAGCCGCCCGCGCTGCGACTACCTGGCCTCGCAACTGCCTGGCGACGTGCTGGTGCTGCACGGCGACTCCACCGACGAGGACCTGATGGGCGAGGAGAACGTGCAGGACATGGACCTGTTCGTGGCGCTCACCAGCGACGACGAGGACAACATCCTGGCCTGCCTGCTGGCCAAGAAGATGGGCGCGCGCCGTGTGCTGGCGCTCATCAACCGCAAGGCGTATGCCGAGCTGGTGCAAGGCACGCAGATCGACATCGCCATCTCGCCCAGCCAGGCGGTGATCGGCGAGCTGCTGGCCTACGTCCGCCGCGGTGATGTCGAAGCCGTGCACTCGCTGCGCCGGGGCGCGGCCGAGGCGCTGGAAGGCATCGTGCGCGGGGACCGCAAGACCTGCCGCATGGCCGGCCGGCGGGTGGAGGAGATCGGCCTGCCACCCGGCGCGCAGGTGGGTGCCATCGTGCGCGGCCTGCACCGGCCCGACGGCACCGAGGCCGGCGAGGACGCCCAGCCCCAGGTGCTGATGGCCCACCACGACACCGTGATCGAACCCAACGACCACGTCATCGTGTTCGTGCCGAACAAGCGCATGGTGGGGCAGGTCGAGAAGCTGTTCCAGGTGTCAGCCACCTTTTTCTGAGGCGCCTGCAGCAGCGAATTCACATGGGTGCGCTTGCCGTCGTTGCGCTGGTCGGGCGCATGGTGCTGATCTTCTCGCTGCTCATGGCGGTGCCGCTGGCTTTCGCCCTGACGGGAAGCGATCCCGCAGAGGGGGCATTTGCCACGGCGATGGGCGTGACCTTTGTGCTGGGTGCCGTGATGAGCCTGGCCACACGACGCTTCCGCCGCGAACTTCAACCCCGCGACGGCTTCCTGCTGGTCGGCTTGACCTGGCTGGTACTGCCGGCCTTCGGGGCGCTGCCGCTGCTGCTGGCCTTGCCGGATCTCAGCGTCACCGACGCGTACTTCGAGGCCATGTCAGCCTTCACGGCCACGGGGGCCACGGTCTTCGCCGGGCTGGACACCATGCCTTTGTCGGTCAATGTCTGGCGCTGCTTCATGATGCTGGTGGGGGGCCTGGGCATCATCGTCTTGGCCGTGGCCATCCTGCCCTTGCTGGGGGTGGGCGGCAGCCAGTTGTTCCGGGCCGAGACGGCCGGGCCCATGAAGGACCAGAAGCTCACGCCGCGCATTGCCGACACCGCCCGGGCGATCTGGGTGGCCTATGCGCTGCTGGCCGTGGCCTGCACCCTGGCCTACCGCTGGGCAGGCATGAGCTGGGTCGAAGCCTTCCTGCACATGTGCAGCACCGTCAGCCTGGGCGGATTCTCGTCCTACGACGCAAGCTTTGGCCACTGGAACTCTCCTCTCATCGAGGCCGTGGCCATCGTGTTCATGCTGCTGTCGGGGGTGAGCCTGACGCTCTACTTCGTGGCCTGGCGCGCCCGTTCGCTGGCCCCCTTGTGGCGCAGTGTCGAGGCGCGGGCCTTCTACCTGGTGCTGCTGGGCAGCATTGCCTTGATCGTGGCCTACCTGGTGATCAGTGGCACCTACCTCGATCCGCTGGAGGCCCTGCGGCACACAGCGTTCCACGTGGTCTCGATCGCCACCACCACGGGCTATGCCTCGCAGGATTACGCGCAGTGGCCCCTGTTCGCGCCCATGCTGATCATCCTGCTGGGTTGCCTGGCCACCTGCGCCGGCTCCACGGGCGGCGGCATCAAGATGATCCGGCTGCTGATCCTGCTGGCCCAGGCGCGCCGGGAGATGGTGCGCATCGTGCACCCGCGCGCCGTCAACCCGGTGGTCATTGGCGGACGCACTGTCAGCGACGCCACCGTCCAGGGCGTCATGGCCTTCATGCTGCTCTATGGCGCCACCATCGTCGGCCTGACCATGGTGCTGCTGTTCAGCGGCCTGGACCCGGTGACCGCCTTCACGGCGGTGGTGGCCTGCGTCAACAACATCGGCCCCGGCCTGGGGGAGGTCGGGCCCGCGGCCAACTTCGCCAGCCTCAGCGACTTCCAGACCTGGGTGTGCTCCCTGGCCATGCTGCTCGGCCGCCTGGAACTGTTGTCCGTGCTGGTGCTGTTGACGCCGGGGTTCTGGCGGCGGTAGGCGCACGCGTCGTCGTTTCGCGCCGGCTGGCGACGTTTCGTCGCAAGACGCTAGCCAGGGGCGACGGCGCGGCACACAGTCCGGCCAGCGCTCGCAAATGCGCGACGCAACCCCCCCAACAGCCCGCCGAGAACACCATGCCCCTGCCCGCCGCCGCCCCATCACGCCCGACAGCGAAGCGATCGCGTTCCACGATGCCCCTGCCCGGGGTCACCGGCCAAACGCCGGCATCGCGAACCCACGGCGACGTGACCGCGCTGTGCCGGGTCGGCGCCCTCACCTGGCTACGCAAGCTCTGCGCGCTGTTCGCGCTCACCGCGCTGTGCGCCAGCGTGCCCACGGCTCACGCACAGGTCGGCTTCGCCCAGTTGCAGGCGGGCGACCTGCCCGTGACGCTGGTCTACCCGACACCCCAGCCCGCCGCGGCCCACGCGCAGGGGCCTTTCGTGCTGCACGTCGCGCCGGGCGCGCCGCTGCAGCCCCCGCCGGCGGGGCAGACGCGCCGCCGCGTGGTGGTGCTGTCGCACGGCACCGGCGGCAGCCCGCTGGCGGACCATGAACTCGCCGCGACGCTGGCGCGCGCCGGCTTCGTCGTCGCGCAGCCGCTGCACCGCGGCGACAACCACCTGGACACCAGCCTCGCGGGCCCGGAGTCCTGGAAGCTGCGCCCAGGCGAGATCACCCGGGCGCTCGACGCCCTGGCGGTCCATCCCACCTGGGGCCCCCAACTGGCGCTGGAGCGCGTGGGGGTGCACGGAATGTCGGCCGGCGGCGCCACCGCGTTGGTAATGGCCGGTGTCTCGTGGCGCCTGCTGGACCTGGTACGCCACTGCCAGGCCCACATGGACGAGGACCCCGGCTTCTGCTTCAACGGCGTGCCCGACGCGGCGCAGCAACGCGCCCGGCGCGAGAGCTACGAGCGCGCCCGGGGCGTGCCGGAGACCTTCCTGCCGGCTTCGCTGACGGCCGTGCATGGCGCCCGCGACGGCAGCACCGACCTGCCCGATCCGCGCGTGGCCGCAGTGACGGTGGCCGTGCCCGTGGCCACGCTGTTCCCTGAGGCGCAACTGCGGCGCGTTCGCCTGCCCGTCGGTGTCGTCAGCGCCGGACGCGACACCTGGCTGCTGCCCCGCTTCCACAGCGAGCGCCTGCTGCTGCACTGCGCCCGCTGCGAGACCCTCGCGCACCTGGCCGGCGCCGGGCACATGGACCTGCTGGGTCCCTGGCCGGCCGACCTGGCCGCGGCAGTGGCCGCGAGGCAGATTCGCGGCGGCTGGCCTGAGCCTGGCTTCGACCCGGCGCAGCGGCGGGCGGCCTTCGACGCGGTGGCCGCCTTCTTCCAGCGCGAGTTGCGGTGATGAGCGCTGCGTCCTGCGCCCGGGCGCTGCCCGCGGCACGCACAAGCCGGAGCTTGAAGCCATGAATCCGAGCCGACACCTCATCCCGCGCGGCGAAGGCCGCGGCCTGCTGCAGCGGCTGGGCATCGTCGTCGCCGTCGCGCTGGCAATCGCGGGCATCCAGTTCGCCTTCTCGCCGCGGGCATCGGCGGGGATGCACGGTTTCTCCGTTGCGCTCGTCTACAGCCTGGCCATCAGCCTGGCCATCTGGGCCGCGATCGACCCGGTGCGTTACCTGCTGCGCGGCCCGTTGCGTGCCGAGGCGCCGGGCTACTGGCCGCCGCCGGGGCGGGCGGTCGTGCTCGTGGCCGTCGGCACCTTGGCCGGCTACACGCTCGGCATTCTGATCGGCGACGCCTGGGCCGGCCGCTCGACGCTGGAGCTGCTGCAGCGCGACCGGCGCCGCTTCTATGCCCTGCTCGCCAGCGCCGCGGCCGTCAGCATCGGCTTCGTCGCCTACTTCCACCAGCGCGGGCATCGCGAGGTGCTCGAGCACCAGGCACGCGAGGCCCGGCTGGCACTGCTGCAGTCGCAGCTCGAGCCGCACATGCTGTTCAACACCCTGGCCAACCTGCGCGTGCTGATTGCTACCGACGCCCCCCGGGCGCAGGCCATGCTGGACCACCTGATCGGCTTCCTGCGCGCCACGCTCGCGGCCTCGCGCAGCGCCGAGCACCCACTGCACGCGGAGTTCGAGCGCCTGGGCGACTACCTGGCGCTGATGCAGGTGCGCATGGGCCCGCGCCTGACGGTGCGGCTGGAACTGCCCGCCGCCCTGGCCGGGCAAGCAGTGCCGCCGCTGCTGCTGCAACCCCTGGTGGAGAACGCCATCCGCCACGGCCTGGAGCCCCGGCCGGAAGGCGGCCACCTGGAGGTGAGCGCAAGCCTCGAGGGCGGACACCTGCGGCTGCGGGTGCGCGACAGCGGCGTCGGCCTCGCGCCCGCGCGGACCGACGCGGCCGGCTTCGGCCTCACCCGGGTGCGCGAGCGGCTGCAGACGCGCTACCGCGCCGCGGCCGCCCTGACCCTGGAGCCGCTGCCGCTTCCCCCCGGCGGAACGCTGGCGACCATCACCCTGCCCCGGGAGCGCCCATGACGAACGCGACGGCGCTGATCGCCGAGGACGAGCCGCTGCTGGCCAGCAGCCTGCGGGCCGATCTGGCGCGGCTCTGGCCCCAGCTCCAGGTGGTGGCCACGGTGGGGGACGGTGCGCAGGCGGTGGAGCAGGGGTTGCGGCTGCGGCCCGACATCTGCTTCCTGGACATCCGCATGCCCGCGCTCAGCGGCCTGCAGACGGCCCAGGCGCTGGCCGAGGACTGGCCTGCCGACTACCCCTTCCCGCTGCTCGTCTTCGTCACGGCCTACGACCAGTACGCCGTCCAGGCCTTCGAGGCCCAGGCCGTGGACTACCTCGTCAAGCCGGTGCAGTCGGCGCGTCTGGACGCCAGCCTGCAGCGCCTGCGCGAGCGTCTGGCCGCCCGCCGCGCCGGGGCGGCGCCCGCCGAGACGCTGGACGCGACCTGGGCGCAACTGCGCGCCCTGCTGGTCAGTGCCGAGCCCGCCGCGCGCGCGCCGCGGCTGGAGGTGATCCAGGCGCAGCAGGGCGCGGTCGTCCACCTGGTGCCCGTGGACGAGGTGATCTATTTCGAGGCGGCCGACAAGCTCGTGCGCGTCGTCACCGCCACGCGCGAGCTGCTGGTGCGGATGTCGCTGCGCGACCTGGCCGCCCAGCTCGACCCCCAGCGCTTCTGGCAGGTGCACCGCGGCACCCTGGTCCAGGCCCGGTTCATCGCCACTGCGCGGCGCGAGGACAGCGGCAAGGTGCGCCTGAGCCTGCGCGGGCGGCCCGAGACGCTGGTGGCGAGCCGCCTGTACGCTCACCTGTTTCGGGGGATGTAGCGGTCCGGTCTTCACGAAAGGTCGTTTCACCCCTGCCGCGCACCCATGAATGCGCTTGCCCCCATTGACTTCTGGTTCGACTTCTCCTCGCCCTGCTCCTACGTCGCCAAGGCCTGGATCGACGTCCTTGCCGCAAGCCACGGCCGGCAGGCGCGCCGCCATGCCATCCGGCCGGGCGCCACCTTCCAGGCGGCGGAGTTGTAGAGCCCAGTCGCTCACCCGATCAAGTGCGAGTACTCGATCGCCGACTTCGCGCGCTCGGCGCGCTTCGAGGCGGTGGCCTGCAGCCCGCCGCCGAACTTCCCGATCCCGACGCAGAGTGCGGCCCAGGCCGCCTGGAACGACGTGGCCTGGAAAGAACGCCTGAAGGCGCAGTGCGTCGCGGCTGTCACCGCGGGCGTCGTCGGCCCGCCCTGCGTTCTCTCTACAATTGACGTATACGTCAACCGCAGCCTGCACGACTTCGCCTTCCGGGCGGTGCAGCCCCCGCCCGCCGGAGACCCGCCCATGCCCGCCTTGAACTCGAAACTCAACCCCCGTGGCGAGGACTTCAAGGCCAGCACCCAGGCCATGCGAGCCATGGTGGATGACCTGCACACGCATCTCGACCGCGCGGCACTCGGCGGCGGCGAGGCGGCGCGCGCCAAGCACACGGCCCGCGGCAAGCTGCTGCCGCGTGACCGGGTGGAGGGCCTGCTGGACCCCGGTACGCCCTTCCTGGAAGTGGGCGCCTTGGCCGGCCTGGACATGTACGACAACGCCGCCCCGGGCGGCGGCATGATCGCCGGCATCGGTCGCGTCAGCGGCGTGGAGTGCGCCATCGTGTGCAACGACGCCACGGTCAAGGGCGGCACCTACTACCCGGTCACGGTCAAGAAGCACCTGCGCATGCAGGAGATCGCGCTGCAGAACCGGCTGCCTTGCATCTATCTGGTGGATTCCGGTGGCGCCAACCTGCCCAACCAGGACGACGTGTTCCCGGACCGCGAGCATTTCGGCCGCATCTTCTACAACCAGGCCAACATGAGCGCCCAGGGCATCCCGCAGATCGCGGTGGTCATGGGCTCCTGCACGGCCGGTGGAGCCTACGTGCCGGCCATGAGCGACGAGACCATCATCGTGCGCAACCAGGGCACCATCTTCCTCGGTGGGCCGCCGCTGGTGAAGGCCGCCATCGGCGAGGTGGTGAGCGCCGAGGACCTGGGCGGTGGTGATGTGCACACCCGCCTCTCAGGCGTGGCCGACCACCTGGCCGACGACGACACGCACGCCCTGGCCATCGCACGCTCCATCGTCGCCAACCTCAACTGGCGCAAGCCCGCGCAGATGCGGCTGACCGAGCCGCGTGCCCCGTTGTTCGACACGAAGGAACTGCACGGCATCGTGCCCACCGACGCGCGCAAGCCTTACGACGTGCGCGAGGTCATCGCGCGTCTCGTCGACGGCAGCGAGTTCGACGAGTTCAAGGCGCGCTACGGCGCCACGCTCGTCACCGGCTTTGCGCACATCGAAGGGCAGCCGGTGGGCATCGTGGCCAACAACGGCGTGCTGTTCAGCGAGTCAGCCCTGAAGGGCGCGCACTTCATCGAGCTGTGCTGCCAGCGCCGCGTGCCGCTGATCTTCTTGCAGAACATCACCGGCTTCATGGTCGGGCGCAAGGTCGAGGCCGAAGGCATTGCCAAGCACGGCGCCAAGATGGTCACGGCCGTGGCCACGGCCACGGTGCCGAAGTTCACCGTCATCATCGGGGGCAGCTTCGGCGCGGGCAATTACGGCATGTGCGGCCGCGCCTATTCACCACGCTTCCTGTGGATGTGGCCCAACGCCCGCATCTCGGTGATGGGCGGCGAGCAGGCCGCCAGCGTGCTGGCCACCGTCAAGCGCGACGGCATCGAGGCCAAGGGCGGGCAGTGGACGGCAGAGCAGGAGGCCGCTTTCAAGCAGCCCATCCTGGACCAGTTCGCCCACCAGGCCCACCCCTACTTCTCCAGCGCCCGGTTGTGGGACGACGGCGTGATCGACCCGGCCGACACCCGCCGCGTGCTGGCCCTGGCCCTCAGCGCCAGCCTGAACGCGCCCATTCCCGAGAGCCCGAAGTTCGGCCTCTTCCGGATGTGACCCTTTGGGTGTACGATGTGTCAAAAATACCCACCATCTACACATCATGCGCACCAACATCGATATCGATGACGAGTTGATGGCCCGCGCCATGCAGGCTGGCCCCTTCAAGACCAAGCGCGAGGCGGTCGAGGCGGGGCTGAAGCTGCTCGCGCGCCAGGCCGCCTACAAGGAGATCCTGAAGTGGCGTGGCAAGCTCAAGTGGGAAGGTGATGAGTCCATCGACTGGACGAAGGCGCCTGCCGAGGGCGCCACCGTGCGGTCAGTGCAGGCAACGGCATCACCGCTCCATGAATCGACCGGCCATGCAGCGGCAGGGTCTGCCGTGGCCGGCGCCGAAGCGGATGCCTTGACCACAGCGCCTTCTGGACGCAAGCGTCGTGCTGGTCGTTGACTCCAGTGTCTGGATCGACTTCTTCAACGATGTCGATCACCCCTCGGTGGAGCACCTGGCCAAGCTGCTGGAATCTGGTCACATCCCCATCGTCGTGCCGGACCTCGTGCTGTTCGAGGTGCTGCGCGGCTTTCGTGACGACCATGACCATCGCCGTGCCCGCCTGCTGCTGGAAAGCCTGCGCATCGAACCCGTGGCCGGCGCCACCGTGGCCCTGGAGGCCGCCCGCCACTACCGCAGCCTGCGCGCGGCCGGTGTCACCGTGCGCAGCGCCATCGACGTGCTGATCGCCGCCTTCTGCATCGAGCGCGACTACGTGCTGCTGCACCGCGATCGTGACTTTGACGTCTTCGAGCAACTGCGCGGCCTGCGGGGCTGGCGGCATTGAGATCATGAATCCCTCCATCCACGACACCCCCGAACACGAACTCCTGCGCGAGCAGATCGCCCGCTTCCTGGCGCGCGAGGTGGAGCCTGTTGCCGAGGCCTGGGAGCGCCAGGGCCTGGTGCCGCGCGAGGTGCTGCGCAAGATGGGCGATGCCGGCCTGCTGGGCCTGATGTACGCGCCCGAGCATGGCGGTGGCGGCGCCGACGCCATGACCAACCTGGTGTTTGCCGAAGGCTTAAGCCAGAGCACCTTCGGCGGCTTCATCGTCACCGTCCTGGTGCACACCGACATGGCCAGCCCCCACCTGCATCATGCCGGCAACCCAGCGCAGCAAGCGCGCTGGATGCCCGGCATCACCAGCGGCCGCACCATCACCGCGGTGGCCGTCACCGAGCCCGGCGCGGGATCGGACGTGGCCGGCATGCGCGCCACGGCGCGGCGCGACGGGGATGCCTGGGTGCTGAACGGCAACAAGCTCTTCATCACCAACGGCGTCCATGCCGACCTTTACTTCGTGGCCGCCCGCACGGGTACGGCGCGGCACGAGATCTCCATCTTCGCCGTGGAGAAGGGCACGCCCGGCTTCACGGTGGGCCGTCAACTGGAGAAGACGGGCTGGCTGTGCTCCGACACGGCCGAACTGCACTTCGACAACTGCCGGGTACCGGCCGCGCACCTGCTGGGCGAGGAGGGCAAGGGCTTCTACGCGGTGATGAAGAACTTCCAGACCGAGCGCATCGCGCTCGGTGCCATGGCGATCGGGCACTGCACCCAGGCGCTGAAGCTGGCGGTGGAGCACGCCCGCACGCGCCAGGCCTTCGGCGGCACGCTGTGGGACAAGCAGGCGGTACGCCAGAAGCTGGCCATGCTGGACGCCAAGACGCGTGCGGCGCGGGCCTACCTGTACCACTGCGCCTGGCGCGTGACGCAGGGCCATGACATCGTGCAGGATGTGTCGCTGCTGAAGGCGCTGACGGGCGAACTGGTCAACGAGGTGACGCTGGGTTGCCAGCAGGTGCACGGCGGCATGGGCTACATGCGCGGCATGGCCATCGAGCGCCTCTGGCGCGACGCCCGCATCCTGGCCATCGGGGGCGGGGCCACGGAGGTGATGCTGGATGAAGCGGCGAAGAGGTATTGAGATGGGGGTCTGCTTGCGGGGTCATGGTTTGCTGGGTCATGGCTCGCGGGGTCTGGCCACGCCGGGGCTGTGCTGCGCTCATGTCCCCCGCCATCGGCCACTGGCCGATGGCTCCTCCTTGACTTCGCTCCGCACAACCCCAGCGCGCCCAGACCGGCCAGCGTTTCTGAGCTCGTCCTCCCGAGTGGCGAGCTGTTGGCAGGACGCGGGCGGTGGGTGGTCCCCGCAGCGAAGTAAAGGAGGAGGAATGGGCGCAGCCCATTCCGGAGGAGTGAGCCCGGACACAAACAGTCCGGGGGACTGTTTGTGCCTGGCGAACGCCAAGCGCTCCCGCGCTTGGCATGAGCGGAGGGGACTGCCCGCCGCCCGCGTCCCGTACTGTGAAGGCATGCTGCAATGAACACCCTGGACATCCACATCGAAGGCCACGTCGCCAAGGTCTTCCTGAACCGGCCCGAGGTCCGCAACGCCTTCAACGATGGCGTGATCACGGAGCTCGCCGAGACCTTCATCCGCCTGGGGCAGGACCCGAGTGTGAGGGTCATCGTGCTGGGCGGGCATGGCAAGGCTTTCTGCGCCGGCGCGGACTTGAACTGGATGAAATCCATGGCCGGCTACGGCTGGGAGGACAACCGCGCCGACGCCTCCCGCCTGGCCGAGATGCTGTGGGCGATCTACAGCTGCCCGCTGCCGGTGGTGGGGCGGCTGCACGGCGACTGCTATGCCGGCGGCATGGGCCTGGCCGCGTGCTGCGACGTGCTGGTGGCCGCCGATGGCATGCACTTCTGCCTGAGCGAAGCGCGGCTGGGCCTGTTGCCCGCCACCATCAGCCCCTACGTCATGCGTGCCATGGGCCAGCAGGCCGCGCGGCGCTACTTCATCACCGCCGAGCGCTTCAGCGCTGCACAGGCGCGGGAGATGGGCTTCGTCCACGAACTGGTGGCCCCCGACGCGCTGGACGCCAAGGTCGACGAGATCGTGGCCCTGCTGGTGGCCAACGGCCCGGCGGCGGTCAAGGCCTGCAAGCGCCTGGTGCAGGACTTCGCCGGCCGGGAGATCACCCAAGACCTGCGCGCCGAGACGGCGCGACGCATCGCCGACATCCGCGCCAGCGACGAGGGCCGGGAGGGCGTGCAGGCGTTCCTGAACAAGCGCGAGCCCGCATGGCGGTGAGCGCAGCGAACGGCGATCGAGCCGCGGAGACCGTATGTTCCAGAAGATATTGATTGCCAACCGCGGAGACAGGTCTTGCAAGGCAAGACCTGCGGTGCAGGCTCATGTCGGCGCAGCCGACGTGATGCCGGAACCAAACCGCCTGGTGAGCGCAGCGAACGGCGATCGAGCCGCGGAGACCGTATGTTCCAGAAGATATTGATTGCCAACCGCGGCGAGATCGCCTGCCGCGTGGCCGCCACCGCGCGGCGCCTGGGCATCCGCACCGTGGCGGTGTACTCCGACGCCGACGCCGAAGCCCGCCATGTGCGGGCCTGCGACGAGGCGGTGCACATCGGCGCCAGCGCGCCGCGCGACAGCTACCTGCGCTGGGAGCGCATCCTGGAAGCCGCCAAGGCCACCGGGGCACAGGCGGTGCACCCGGGCTACGGCTTCCTGTCCGAGAACGAAGACTTCGCCCAAGCCTGCGCCAATGCGGGGCTGGTCTTCATCGGCCCGCCGCCCTCGGCCATTCGCGACATGGGCAGCAAGGCCGCAGCCAAGGCCCTGATGGAAAAGGCCGGCGTGCCGCTGGTGCCGGGCTACCACGGGCAGGATAACGACCCCGCGCTGCTGCAGCGCGAGGCCGACCGCATCGGCTACCCGGTGCTCATCAAGGCCAGTGCGGGCGGTGGCGGCAAGGGCATGCGACGCGTGGAGCGCGCGGAAGACTTCGTCGCCGCGCTGGCCAGCTGCCAGCGCGAGGCGCAAGCCAGTTTCGGGGATGACCATGTGCTGGTGGAGCGCTACGTCACCCGCCCGCGCCACATCGAGATCCAGGTGTTCTGCGACAGCCTGGGCGGTGCGGTCTACCTCTTCGAGCGCGACTGCTCTGTCCAGCGCCGCCACCAGAAGGTGCTGGAAGAAGCCCCCGCCCCGGGCATGACGCCGGAGCGGCGCGCCGAGATGGGCGCGGCGGCGGTGGCCGCAGCCCAGGCCGTGGGCTACGTGGGCGCCGGCACGGTGGAGTTCATCGCCGAGCAGGACGGGCGCTTCTACTTCATGGAGATGAACACCCGGCTGCAGGTGGAGCACCCGGTCACCGAGGCCATCACCGGGCAGGACCTAGTGGAGTGGCAGCTGCGCGTGGCTGCCGGGCAAGCGCTGCCGCTGCGCCAGGACCAGCTGACCCTGCGCGGCCACGCCATCGAGGCCCGCATCTGCGCCGAGAACCCGGACGCCCAGTTCCTTCCGGCCACGGGCACGCTGCAGGTGGCGCGCTGGCCGGCGCACGTGGCCTTCCAGGCAGACGACGTGCAGCCTCGGGTGGACACGGGTTTCGTCGAGGGCTACGCCATCAGCCCCTGGTACGACTCGATGATCGCCAAGCTCATCGTCTGGGGCGAAGACCGCGCGCAGGCGCTGGCCCGGCTGGACGCCGCGCTGCGCGACACGCACCTGGTGGGCCTGCACACCAACGTGGGCTTCCTGCGCCGCGTGGTGGGCAGCCGCTCCTTCGCCCAGGCCGATCTGGACACGGCGCTGATCGAGCGCGAGCGCGAGGTGCTGTTCAATGCCCCCGGCCTGCCGCTGGCCTGGGCCGTGGCGGGCGTGGTGTCGCACCTGCTGGCGCAGGAGACGCAAGGGCAGGGGGCAGACCCCTGGAGCCATACCGACGGCTGGCGTGCCCATGGCCTGTCGCGCCGGCGCCTGAGTTTCGAGCGGGCGGGTGAGCGCCATGAGGTGCTGCTGGAGCGCACCCATGACGGCCTGTCGGTCCTCACGCTGCAGGGTGAGCGGCTGGCGATGCAAGCGCGGGTACAGTCCGACACCCCGGGCGAGCGCCGGCACGACATCCGCATGGGCGGGCACCGCCAGAGCCTGAGCGTCTACGCAGTGGGCGGGCGCTTCAGCGTGTTTGGGGCCACGGGCCATGCGGTGCTGGAACTGCTGGACCCGGCCCGTGGTGCAGGTGAGGCCGCGGGTGCTGCCGGGGGTCTGGTGGCCCCGATGCCGGGCAAGCTGATGTCCTTGCTGGTGAGCCCGGGTCAGGCCGTGCGCCAGGGTCAGGCGCTGGCGGTGATGGAGGCGATGAAGATGGAGCACACCATCAACGCGCCACGTGATGGCGTGGTGGCCGAGTGGCTGCACGGCGTGGGCGACCAGGTGCCCGAAGGTGCCGAGTTGCTGAAGATGGAGGCCTCCGCGTGAGCCCTGCCCTGCCTTCCCAGGTCACCCTGGTCGATGTCGGCCCGCGCGACGGCCTGCAAAACGAGGCGCAGCCCATCCCTGCGGCGACCAAGATCGAGCTGGTGGGCCGGCTGCAGGACGCGGGTCTGCGCGAGATCGAGGTCACCAGCTACGTCAGCCCCAAGTGGGTGCCGCAGATGGCTGACGCCGCCGAGGTCATGGCCGGCATCGCCCGCCGTCCCGGCGTGCGCTACTCGGTGCTGACGCCCAACCTCAAGGGGCTGGAAGCCGCGCTGTCCGGGCGGCCGGATGAGGTCGTGGTGTTCGGCGCGGCCAGCGAAGCCTTCAGCCGCCGCAACATCAACTGCAGCATCGAGGAGAGCATCGAACGCTTCCGGCCCGTGGTGCAACTGGCGCTGGCCCAGGGCATCAAGGTGCGCGCGGCGGTGTCCTGTGCCGTGGGCTGCCCCTACCAGGGCGATGTCCGTGCCGACGAGGTGGAGCGCGTGGTGGTGGGCATGAAGGCCCTGGGCGTGCAGCACTGCGGCATTGCCGACACCATCGGCGTGGGCACGCCGCGCAAGGTGCAGGCTGCCATGGAGCGTGCGCTGAAGCACTTCCCCGTCGAAGAGGTGAGCGGACACTTCCACGACACCTACGGCCAGGCCTTGGCCAACATCTACGCCTGCCTGGAGATGGGGGTGCATGTCTTCGACGCCAGCGTGGCCGGATTGGGCGGCTGCCCGTATGCCAAGGGCGCGACGGGCAACGTGGCTACCGAGGACGTGGTCTTCCTGCTCAACGGTCTGGGCATCCACACCGGCGTCAACCTGGACGCTCTGGCCAGTGCGGGGGCCTGGATCTCGGCGGAACTGGGCCGGCCGCCTGTCTCCAGGGTGGGCCGCGCGCTCCTGGCGCGCAGGTCGAGCACTTGACTCAGAATCCGTGCATGTTGTCTGCCCGTGACCCGTGGAGGCGTCGGCCTTGTGCCCGCGCTGTGTCTTGATGCCCCCGGCCAGCCCCTGCATCAACATCTGCCGCATGCACGCAGGCACCGGCTGGTGTGAAGGCTGCGCGCGCACGCTGGAGGAGATTGCCGGCTGGGGCCGCTTCGATGATGCCGCGAGGCAGCGCGTCTGGGCCTTGCTGCCCGCCCGTCGGGAGGTGCTGCGTGCCGCCCTGGGGCCGGTTGCAGCCTTGGCGCCCAACCCGCGTGTGAGCTTGCCCAAGTCGCCCTGATGAATCACCTGAGCTTCTGGTTCGACCCCATCTCGCCCTACGCCTATCTGGCCTTCGAGCGCTTGCCGCAGGTGCTGGAGTCCGTGAGTTACAGCGTGGACTACCGCCCCGTGCTGTTTGCTGGCCTGCTCAAGCAGTTCAACCACAAGGGGCCGGCGGAGATCGAACCCAAGCGCGCCTGGACCTACCGCGACGTGGCCTGGCGGTCTCATGTGTACGGGGTGCCGCTGGACCTGCCCACCCGGCATCCCTTCAATCCGCTGCCCTTGCTGCGCTTGAGCCTGGCCTGCGCCCCCACCGGCGGCACCCCCAACCGGCGTGTGGTGGAGGCCGTGTTCCACCACGTGTGGCGGGGCGGGCACGACGCCGCATGTCCCGCTCGTCTGGCCACGCTGCGCGAGCGCCTGGCGCCGCTGCGCGACCCCGAGGGGCTCGAGGTCAAGGCCGAGTTGCGCGCTGCCGGCGTGGCGGCGCTTGCCCAGGGCGTGTTCGGCGTGCCCACCGTGATGTGCAAGGGCCGGCCCTTCTGGGGTGACGACGCCCTGCCCATGCTGAAGGCCGCCCTGCAGGGCGACCCGTGGTTCGAGGGCCCGCAGTGGGCTCAGAGCTTGTGAAGTATTCCGGCGCGCCCGAGCGGGCGTTCCAAAAGGTGCCGATCGAGGCGCAAAGCACAGCCGTAGCTCGGGCTACGGCGAGCATTTGCAACGACGAGCGGGGCCGTTTGGGGCGGACGAGCGG
>JBJTZN010000033.1:0-39261 GCA_046087245.1 Rubrivivax sp. | reverse complement strand
CGAACGCACGTCCTCGCGCTCGCGGATCAGCGTGGCTTGGCCGTCTTCCACCATCACCTCGGCGGCGCGAGGGCGGCTGTTGTAGTTGCTCGCCATGACCATGCCGTAGGCGCCGGCCGACAGCACGGCCAGATGGTCGCCGGGCCGCACGGCCAGATCCCGGTCCCGCCCCAGCCAGTCGCCCGATTCGCATACGGGCCCCACCACGTCCCAGCGTCGCATGGGTTCCGCGCGTTGCCGGCAGGGCTCGATGGCCATCCACGCCTCGTACATCGCCGGGCGCACCAGGTCGTTCATGGCGGCGTCGACGATGCAGAAGTTCTTCACCTCACCGGGCTTGAGGTACAACACTTCCGTCACCAGCACGCCCGCATTGCCCACCAGCGAGCGTCCGGGCTCGAACATCAGCGTACGGTGGCCGTGGCCGCGCGCGTCGATGCGCTCGATCAGCCGTGACACCAGTTCATCCGCTCCGGGCGGGGACTCGTCGGTGTAGGTGATGCCCAGGCCGCCGCCCAGGTCCAGGTGGTGCAGGCGGATGCCGTGCGCCTCCACCGCTTCCACCAGGTCCAGCATGCGGTCCAGGGCGTCCAGGTAGGGCGCCACCTGCGTGATCTGCGAGCCGATGTGGAAATCGATGCCCGTGACCTCCAGCCCGGGCAGCGCGGCCGCATGCCGGTAGGCCGCCACGGCGCTCTCGTGCGCGATGCCGAACTTGTTGCCTTTCAGCCCGGTGGAGATGTAGGGGTGGGTGCCGGCGTCCACGTCCGGGTTCACGCGCAGGCTCACGCGTGCGGTGCGGCCGGCGGCCACGGCCACCTCGGACAGCACGTCGAGCTCGGCTTCGCTTTCCACGTTGAAACACAGCACGCCGGCTTCCAACGCGCGGCGCATGTCCGCGCGGCGCTTGCCCACGCCCGAGAACACGGTCTTGGCGGGGTCCCCGCCCGCGGCGATGACGCGCTCCAGTTCCCCCGCCGAGACGATGTCGAAGCCGCAGCCCGCCTGTGCGAAGGTCTGCAGCACGGCCAGCGCGGAGTTGGCCTTCATGGCGTAGCACACCAGGTGCGGACGGCCCGCCAGCGCACGCTGGTAAGCGGACAGGGCAGCCTGCATGGCGCGGCGGGAGTACACGTACAAGGGCGTGCCGAAGCGCTGGCCGAGTTCAGCCAGTGTGCAGCCGTCCAGCACCAGGTCCTGATCTTGGCGGGCCAGCCAGGGTGCGCCAGGCAGGGAAGAGGTCATGAGCAGCAAGTCCGTGAAGGGCGGCGCAGGCCGGGTGCAGCCTCAGCGCTGCAGCGGCGCAGAGGCTGCACCGGGTGCCTGTGCAGGAGGCGGGTTGGCGGCCCCGGACTTGGGCGAGGGCTGGGGTGTGAGCGTCAGGGGGCCCTTTTGCCCGCAGGCCCCCAGGACAAGCACCGAAAGTCCCGCGATCACCGCCAAGGCCGCAAGAGTCATCGTGACCCCTGGGGTTGCCGGCTGCGCCGTCGCTTCCTGGCTGGGTCGCGCCGATACACTCGGTCCGCCTTGTTGTGTCCTCATCCGGAAATTCTATCGATCATGTCGTCCCCTGACCCGCGAACCCTGGATCAGCCCCTGAGCGACGCCCAATACCACGCCAAGGCCCAGGCGGCTCTGGCGGCGGTGGAGGCGCAGATCGACCGCTGGCTGGAAGAAGACGTGGTGGACATCGACGCGCGTCGAACGGGCGGTCTGCTGGAACTCGTCTTCCCGGACCGCAGCCACATCGTCATCAACACGCAGCCGCCCCTGCAGGAGCTGTGGCTGGCCTCGCGCGAGGGCGGCTTCCACTATCGCCACGCGGCCGGCCGATGGGTGGACACGCGCGATGGGACGGAGTTCTTCGAGGTGCTGTCCCGGGAAGCCTCGAGACAGGCCGGCGTGACGCTGCGATTTACCGCTTGAAGAGGTCCAGGATGCTGCTGCGCTCCTCGGCGCTGGGGGGCTTGGGCACCTGGTCCTCCAGTCCCAGGCTGCTCACGCCGCGATTGGCCGCGTATTCGTCGAAGGCCCAGTCGCTCCTGTAGCGTGCCACGCCCTCGGGGGGCGCGTACTCCTGCACCGGTACGCCCTTGAGGGCCACCGACATGAAGTCGATCCACACCGGCAGCGACAGGCCTCCGCCGGTCTCATTGCTGCCCAGCTTGCGCGGGTTGTCGTAGCCGATCCAGACCACGCCCACCATCGTGGGGTGGTAGCCGGCGAACCAGGCGTCCATGGAGTCGTTGGTGGTGCCGGTCTTGCCGAAGACGTCCGGGCGCTGGAGTTGCGCCTGCGCCTTGGCGGCCGTGCCCGAGCGTGTGACCTCCTGCAGCAGCGAGGACATGACGAAGGCATTGCGCGCCTCCAGGGTGCGCAGCGACTCGTCCAGCGCAGGCGGCCGCGCCTCGATGAGGACGCGGCCGCCCGAGTCGGTGACCTTGGACACCAGCATGGGCTCCACGCGGTAGCCCCCGTTGGCGAACACGCCATAAGCCGTGGCCATCTGCAGCGGGGTGACCGAGCCCGCGCCCAGCGCCATCGTCAGGTAGGGCGGATGCTTGTCGGCCTCGAAGCCGAAGCGCATGACCCAGTTCTGCGCGAACTCGGCGCCCGTGGACTGCAGCACGCGGATGGACACCATGTTCTTGGACTTGGCCAGGGCCGTGCGCAGGCTCATGGGCCCGTCGAACTTGCCGTCGTAGTTCTTGGGCTCCCAGGGCTGGCTGCCGGTGGCTGCAGCGTCGAAGAACAGCGGCGCGTCGTTGACCACGGTGGTGGGCGTGAAGCCCTTCTCGAGCGCGGCCGAGTAGATGAAAGGTTTGAAACTCGAACCCGGTTGCCGCCAGGCCTGCGTGACATGGTTGAACTTGCTCCTGGCGTGGTCGAAGCCGCCTACCAGGGATTTGATGGCGCCCGTGCGCGGGTCCAGCGCCACCAGGGCGCCCTCGACTTCAGGCATCTGGGTCAGGGTCCACTCGCCCTTGGGGCCCTTGAGAGCCCGCACCACGGCACCGCGGCGGATCTGGACCTTCGGGCCGGCCTTGTCGGACAGACCCGAGGTCACCGGCTTCAGGCCTTCACCGGTGACGGTGATGGTCTCGCCCGACTGCAGCACGGCCACCACCTTGCGGGGCTGGGCTTCCAGCACCACCGCGGCCTTGAGTTCGTCGTTGTCGGGGTGGGCATCCAGGGCCTCGGCAATGCGCGAGTCCATGGCGCCGGCGCTGGGGGGCAGGACCACATAGGCCTCGGGCCCGCGGTACACCTGGCGCAGCTCGTAGTCCATCAGGCCCCTGCGCAGGGCCTTGTACGCCGCCGCCTGGGCCACCGAGTCGATGGTCAGGTGCACATGCAGGCCGCGCGAGTAGGTGTCCTCGCCGTACTGCGTGAAGACGAGCTGGCGTGCCATCTCGGCCACGTAGTCGCTGTGCCCGCCGGTCTCGGAGGCGGCCCGGTACTTCAGCTCCTGCTGCAGCGCCGCGTCGTGCTGCGCCTGGGTGATGAAGCCGTTGTCCAGCATGCGTTCGATGATGTGCCGCTGCCGCACGACGGCCCGGCGGGGGTTGGTCAGGGGGTTGTAGGCCGAAGGCGCCTTGGGCAGGCCCGCCAGCATGGCCGCCTCGGCCACGGTCAGCTCCTTGATCGGCTTGCCGAAGTAGACCTCGCTGGCCGCGGCAAAGCCGTAGGCGCGGTGGCCCAGGAAGATCTGGTTCATGTAGACCTCCAGGATCTGGTCCTTGGACATCAGGGCCTCGATCTTGAAGGCCAGCAGGATCTCGTAGATCTTGCGGGTGAAGGTCTTCTCGGTGCTCAGGTAGAAGTTGCGCGCCAACTGCATCGTGATGGTGGAGGCCCCCTGGCTCTTGGCCTCGGAGAACTGGGCCAGTGCAGCGCGCAGCACGCCGCGGTAGTCCACGCCACCATGGCGGTAGAAGTTGGCGTCCTCGATGGCCAGGACGGCGTCCTTCATTACCTTGGGAATCTGCTCGATGGGGGTGAAGATGCGCCTTTCCTCGCCAAATTCCGCCAGCAAGGGCCCGTCGGCGGCGAACACGCGCAGCGGCTGGCGCGGGCGGTAGTCGGTGAGGCTGCTGGTGTCGGGCAGTTGGGGCGTGGCCATCGCTAGAGCCAGGGCCAGCAGCATCGCGCCGGCCAGGGCCAAGCCGGCCAAGCCCATGAGGGACCTCATCAGCCAGCCCCATAAGCGACGCCGCGCCGGGGGCGCCGGGGCCGGGGTTGGCGGGGCCGCGGAAGCAGGGATCGATGGACGGGCCATAGGCCAACTGATTCTCGCAGTGATTCCAGAAGCCGCAGATGACGCGCCGACAACCCCGGTCCCCAGCGGCTGTCAGGCCCGCGGCCCAGCCGAGCGGACCGTGAGCGGCCGGCGCGCAGGCGTCGCCCCGGGGCTGCAGCACACGCTCGATCCGAACGGTGCCGGGGCTAGACCCGCAGGTCGCGCAGCACCTGCGCCGCCCGCAGCGTGCCCACCTCAATGCCGTTCCAGTTCTTCATCGACACCTCGCTCAAGGTGCGCATGAAGGCGCCGTCGCCGTCATTCAGCGGCAGCAGGGCCTCGATCAGGCCGGCCATCACCACCTCGCAGGCCCGTGCGGTGTTGCCGTCGTCCATCTTCAGCGCCACGCCCAGGCCCAGCTCCGGCAGGGCAGCGCAGTACACGCCTTCAGCCCCCACCTTGCAGAAGACGCGCTCGCCCAGACGCTCCATCACCCGGGTGTCGAAGCGTCCGGTGCCAGCCACCATGCAGGGAGCACGAGCCACCGCCCCGCGCAGCCGGCGGGCGGCGCGCGCGTGCCCGTCGCGCAGGCCCACGCCGGTGGCCACGCGGGCGAAGGCGTGCGCCAGGTGGCGCAGCGGGATGGCGTAGGTGGGGATGGAGCAACCGTCGGTGCCGCGCGCGGTGGTGGAGAGGTCAAAGCCCGTGCTGTCCTGCAATGCGGCGGTGACCTCGCGCATCACGGGGTGTTCGGGCTTCACATAGCCGCGCAGAAAGCCGGCCACGTCGCGTCCGTCGGCCAGCAGGCAGCCCAGGCAGACGAAGCCCGCGTGCTTGCCCGAACAGTTGTTGTTCAGGGCGGTGGGCTGGGTGCCGGCGCCGGCCATCGCCTTCACGGCCGCGTCGTGGTACGGCCAGTGCGCGCCGCACTCCAGCGCGTTCAAATCGACCCCCGCCTTGGCCAGCATGGCAGCGGCCGTGCGCACGTGGCGCTCCTCGCCGCCGTGCGAGGCGCAGGCCAGGGCCAGCTCCTCGTCGGTGAGACCCAGGCGGTCGGCCGCGCCGCTTTCTACCAGGGGCAGGGCCTGCAGCACCTTCACGGCCGAGCGCGGAAAGATGGGCCGCTCAATGTCGCCCAGCGCCGTGTGCAAGGTGCCATCGGCATCCACGATGGCGACTGCGCCACGGTGGAAGGATTCGACGATGCCGCCGCGGGTGGCTTCGGCGAGGACGGGGTGAACCGTCAGGGCAGATGCTTGCATGCGCTCACTGTATCGGAGCGCACCGACAATGCCGCCCATGCCGCTGACCGCTCTGGGCCTGGTGCTGCTGGCCGCCCTGTTGCATGCCGTGTGGAACCTGGCCGCCAAGAAGGCGGGGGGCGACCACCGCTTTGCCTTCATGGCTGCGGTGTTGGCCGTCCTGGGATGGGCGCCGGTGGCGGCGTGGGTCGGACTGGAGGAATTCGCGCGCTGGTCGGCCTGGGCCTGGGCCGTGGTGCTGGCCAGCGCGGTGCTGCACTTGCTGTACTTCACGGTGCTGCTCACGGGCTACCGGCGCAGCGACCTCACCGTGGTCTACCCCGTGGCGCGCGGCACCGGGCCGCTGCTGTCGGTGCTGGGCGCGTGGATCTGGCTTCGCGAGCCCCTCACGGTGCATGGTGCGCTGGGTGCGCTGCTGGTATGCGCCGGGGTATTCGTGATCGCGGGCGGTCCGGCCTTGTGGGCTCGGTCCCACGCGCCGGCTCAGCGCGAGCGTGTGCTGGCGGGCCTTCGCTGGGGCGCGTTGACTGGCGGCTTCATCGCCGCCTACACCGTGGTTGACGGCTACGCGGTCAAGGTGCTGATGCTCAGCCCCATCCTGCTGGACTGGATGGGCAACGTGCTGCGGCTGCCCTTTCTGGCGCCGGCCGCCCTGCGCGACCGGGCGGGCTTTGTCCAGGCCTGGCGCTCGCAGTGGCATCTGGCGGCCGTGGTGGCGGCCTTGGGCCCGCTGGGCTACGTACTGGTGCTGTACGCGGTGACGATGGCGCCGCTGTCGCATGTGGCGCCCGCCCGTGAACTGTCGATGCTCTTTGCCGCGCTGTTGGGCGGACAGTTGCTGGGCGAGGGCGACCGCTGGTTGCGCCTGATGGGCGCCTTGTGCATCGCGGTGGGCGTGATGACCCTGGCCCTGCCATGACGCTGCTGCTGGGTGTGGATTTCACCAGCGCGCCGTCGCGCCGCAAGCCCATCACGGTGGCGCGGGGCCGGTGCCAGGGTTCACTGCTGCGCTTCGAACGCCTGGACGTGTGCACGGACTTCACCGCCTTCGAGGCCGCGCTGGCCGAACCGGGCCCCTGGCTCGGGGCCTTCGACTTCCCCTTCGGTCTGCCCCGACTCTTTGTGGAACAGCTGGCGCTGGGCGCCTCAGCGCATGCCGTGATCGAGGAGCTGCGCCGGCGTTGCGCCACGCGCATGGACTTTCGCGCCCTGGTCGACGCCTGGGGCAACACCCGGCCCGCCGGCCAGCGGCTGCTGCATCGGCGCACCGATGGCGCCCTGCCGGGCATCAGCTCCACCAGCCCGCTGCAGACGCGCTACGTGCCGGTGGGCTTCATGTACTTTGAAGGCTTGTCGCGCCTGCTGGCGGCTGGCCTGAGCCTGCCCGGCCTGCATGCAGGCGACGAGACTCGCGTGGGCCTGGAGGGCTACCCTGGATGGCTGGCCTTCGAACTGATCGGACACCGTTCGTACAAGAACCAGGAAGACGCCGACCGCCTGATCGCCCGCAAGGACATCGTGGACGCCCTGGAGCAAGGCCGCACCCGGCTGGGGCTGCGCCTGAAGCTCACGCACGCGCAGCGCGAAAGTCTGGTCGACGACGCCTCGGGCGACCGGCTGGACGCCGTGCTGTGTCTGGTGCAGGCGGCTTGGGCGGCGGGACAGCCGGGCTATGGCATGCCCCCTGATGCAGACCCGGTGGAGGGCTGGATCGTCACGGCATGAGATCGGTGCCGCGCGCGGCCCGTGAAGGGCGCGGACCGGCCGACGGCCTGGCCTGTCACCGACCTTGCGATCAGGCCGGCTCCATCCCGTGGCTGCGCTTGGCCTCGGCCGCTGCAGGCGAGGCCAGGAAAGCCAGCAGCGCGCGGGCGGCATCGGGCTGCTGACAGGTGGTGGCCAGGGCCGCCGAGAAGGTGGTCATGAGCTGCACCCCCGGGGGCAGCGGACCCACGACAGTGATGCCCGGCGCGTGCAGCAACTCGCTCAGCTGCTGGAAGCCCAGCGCCACGTCGCCCTGGGCCACCAGACGGGCCACCGGCACGCCCGGGGGCGCCTGGACGATGCGTGGGCGCACCGTCTCCAGCAGGCCCCAGCGCTCGAACGTCTTCAGCAGATGCGTGCCGCTGGGGCCGGTGGAGTAGCCCAGCGTCGGCGCAGCCAGCACGGCGGCCTTCAAGGCGTCTTCCGTGCTGATGTCGGGCTGCGGCGCGCCCGTGGGAACGGCCACCGAGACGCCTGAGCGCACCAGGGCCGCCGCGCTGCCGGCCACGGTCTTGCCTGCACTGTCCAGGGCCGACAGGGCGTTGGCGGCCAGCACGATGACGTCGAAGGCCTCGCCCTCCTGCACGCGCCGGGCCGCGTCCACCCCGCCCACGGCCTCCAGGGTGGTGGGACTGCCGCCGGCACGTTCATGGGCGGCGACCAGTTCAGCCAGCACCTGACGGGTGGCCATGGAGGAGATCATGCGCAGGGGGGTCATGGGGTGCTTGCGGTGAATGGGGTGGCCAACGCTGGGCTGCCGGGCGGGCCGCCACGGCGCCAGGCCCCAGCTTGTCACAAACCGTCATGAAACGCCCACACAGCCGCCACAGACAAGCGCGCCGGGGATTTCCACAATGCCGTTCATCGACACACGGTGTGTCGCCCACCGCAACCCAAGGAGATTTCCATGAGCAAGTTCAACCCCCGCGCCTTCGCCCTGGCCCTGCTGGCCACCTCGCTGACCGTGGGTGGCACCGCCGCCCTGGCGCAGGACCTGCGCAGCCCCGATCAGCGCGGCTACGGCGCGCCGCTGGCCCGGGTGATCAGCGCCACGGCGAACGTGGAGCGCATCAGCGAGCACACGCAGCAGTGCACGCAGCAGCAGCAGGTCGTGACCACGCCGGGCCAGGCGGGTCTGGGCACCACCCTGGCCGGCTCCCTGATCGGCGGGGCGATCGCCTCGCCCATCGGCAAGGGCAGCGGCAAGGTCGTGGCCGTGGCTGCTGGCAGTATGGTGTGCGCGCACATCGCCCGCAGCCTGGCCGAGCAGAACAGCACGACGAGCGTGCAGACGGTGCAGGTCTGCCAGCCGGTGAGCAGCGTGCGCGAGCTGGTGCGCGACTACACCGTGCGCTACGAGTGGGAGGGCCGCGAGCATGTGGTCAACCTGCCGCAGCACCCGGGTGCCTGGCTGAAGGTCTCCAGCTGGCACACCGTCCAGGCGATGTGACCGACCGTCGACCAGCCCAGGGGGCGTGGCCTGCGCGCGCTACTGCGTCGGCCAGTCGATCAGCAAACGCGCCCCGCCCAGCGGGGCGCTTTGCATGCGGGCCTGCCCGCCATGCGCCTGGGCCACCCGGCGCACGATGGCCAGACCCAGCCCCCAGCCGCGGCCGCGGCGCTCCCGCTCGCCCTCCAGGCGCTTGAAGGGCTCGAACACCGCCTCGCGCTGGGCCGGCGGCACGCCCTGGCCGTCGTCGTCCACGGCCACGAAGACCCTGTCGCCTTCGACCCAGGCGGAGAGCTCGATGCGCGAGCGCGCGTGGCGCGCGGCGTTGCGCAGCCCGTTGCGCAAGGCATAGGGCAGCAGCCGGGCGTCAAGACTCACCGGCCCGGACAGCGCCCAGCGCGTGGTCAGCGTCTTGCCTTCGAGCAGCGGCGCGAGGCTGCGGGCCTCCTGCTCCAGCAGGGCGGCCAGGTCGCCGGGCTGCGGCGCCGCCGCCACCGCGCCCATGTCCAGGCGTGCCAGGGTCAGGCTGGTGTCGATCAGCGCCTGCAGCTCATCGATGTCGCGCTCACAGGCTGCCACCGCGCGCTTGCGTGCGCTGGGATCGTCCTCGTCCGCCAGGGCGTCCAGGGCAAAGCGCAGCCGGGCCAGCGGGGTACGCAATTCGTGCGAGACCGCGCCGGTCAGCTCGCGCTGCGTGACCAGGGCCGCTGCCAACTGCTCCAGGGCGGCGCGCAGGCCCTGGCCCACGGGGGCGAACAGCCGGCTGTCCAGGTCGGGCAGCGGCGCATCAAAGCGCCCGGCGCTCAGGGATCGGCCGCCTGCTGCAGTGCCCGCAGGTCGCGCCAGGCCGGTCGCAGGAGGGCCCAGGCGCTCAGGCCGACGGTGGCGGCCAGCAGCAGGGCCGCGAGCATCTGCAGCCACATCTGCTGCGGCAGGGTCAGGCGGTGCTCGGGGTTCCAGTCCGGGTCCAGCGGTCCCAGCACCAGCACCTGGGCCGACAGGGCCTGCCCAGGACCGCCGGGCATGGCCGCCACCACGCGCCGGTTCAAGCCGGTGACCAGCAGCTCCCCGGCCGCCAGCCGGGTGCGATCCTCAGGGGTGAAATCGCTGGCGGGCGCCAGCGCCACGGGGTAGGCGAAGCGTTCGTCGAGTTCGCGCACGCGCTGCGCCCGGGTGGGGCCGTCCAGCGCGGCGAGCTCGTGCTGCAGCATCAGCACCGTGCCGGCCATGAAGCGGCGCACGAAGTCGTCGGTGACCTCCCGCACGGCCAGCGCCACCAGCGCCTGCACCAGCAGCATCAAGGCCATCACCGCCAGTGCAAGTCCGGCGGCCACCCGGGCCACGCGGCCCCGCCGAGGCGGCGGGGACTGCGCGGGCTGAGGGGGCCCGCGGTCGGGCGACGCCGACGGGCTCATCCCGGCGCAAACAGGTAGCCTTGCCCGCGCACGGTCTTGATGCGTACGGGCGTGTCGGCGTCGTCGCCGATCTTGCGCCGCAGCCGTGAGATGCGGGCGTCGATCGCCCGGTCCAGGCCATCGAACTCCAGGCCGCGCAGGCCCTGCATGATGTCGTCACGCGAGACCACCTGCCCGGCGCGCTCGGCCAGGAAGCGCAGCAACTCGTACTCGGCCGTGGTCAGGGTCAGCATCTGCCCGTCCAGTCGCACCTCGCGTGCTGACGGATTCAGCTCCAACGAACCGAAGCGCATCGCCCCCGGCGCCTGCGGGCCCGGGTGCGAAGGGGTCGGCGTGGGCCGGCGCATCAGCGCCTTCAAGCGGGCCAGCAACACGCGCGGGGCCACGGGTTTGGTGATGTAGTCGTCGGCGCCGCCCTCCAGGCCCAGCACCTGGTCGATGTCGTCGTCACGCGCGGTGAGCATCACGATGCGCCCGGCGAAGTCGCGGCGCACATCCCGCAGTACCTCGAAGCCGTCCTTGCCCGGCAGGTGTCCGTCCAGCAGCACCACGTCGAAGGTATCGCGCCGGATCAGGGCCTCGCCCTCGTCACCGCGCGCGCAGTGCGTGACCTGCCAGCCCGCGCGCGCCAGCGCGTCCGACACCAGCTGCGCCAGGCGCTCGTCGTCCTCCACCAGCAGCAGCCGCGCGCCGTCCATGGGGGTCTCCACGTCGTGTCCGGCCGGGCGCCTCAGCCTGGCGTCCTCAGGCAGGTCTTGGCCAGAGGGACCCCGTGGCCCGGCCCCGCGCACGGGCAGGCCTGGTCGACATCGCAACTGGGGTCGTGGTGGAGCATGCGGCCACCCTGGGAGCCCACGGTCACGATGCCCACCTGCCGGCGTTCGGGTGGAGGCAGTGCCCGATGGCGATCATCTCGGTTTCGTGGGCACGGACCGGGTCCAGGCCGGGCAGGGGCAGGGGGGCGTTCATGGCGCGGGCAGGCCCAGTCACTTGCGGAGCACCATTTTGACCCCGGCGTGCGCGACACTGGGGGCCCGTCCCTGGACGGCCATCTTGGTCCTGGAGCGAACATGAAGACGTACCGCATCGCCACCATCCCGGGGGATGGCATCGGCAAGGAGGTGATTCCTGCCGGCCAGCAGCCACCCTCGGGATTTCCCGCCTGACGCGGCGCCTGTCGTCGGGCACATTGACGAGATCTGGTCGTCCTCCGGGATCCCGCCGTGAACCGTCCCACCCCCTGGCTGGCGCCCTTCCTGGGCTTGCGCATCGCAACCCCCCGCGGCCCGGCCGTCCGGATGGACACCGCCATCAGACGGGCTGTGCAGGTCTGCTTCGAGCCGGGCAGGGCCCATGGGCCTGGGCAGGCAGCGGGACGCGGCTTGACGGCTCCGAGGGGGCGCGCGTGAAGCTGGGCCGCTGGATCCGGCTGGTCCAGGCGGGACGCCTGAAGGTCCACCTGCTGGCGCTGTGGCAATTGTTCCGCCACCAGGACACGCCCTGGATCGTGAAGGCCATCGCGGTGGCGGTGGTGGCCTATGCCGTCAGCCCCATCGACCTGATCCCGGACTTCATTCCCGTGCTTGGGCAGTTGGACGACCTGTTGCTGCTGCCGCTGGGGGTGGCGCTGGCCGTGTGGCTCACCCCGCCTGCCCTGTGGGCGCGCTGCCTGCAGGACGCCGACGCGGGTCTGGAGCGGCTGCCGAAGCTGCTCTGGGGGGCCCTGGCTGTCGTGCTGCTGTGGGCCCTGCTGCTGGCGCTGCTGCTGTGGGTCTGGGCGACCGCCCGCCCGGCCCAGGCGGCCGCGCGGGTGCTGCCAGGACAGGTCACCCGCGTGGTGGACGGCGACACGCTGTGGTTTCGGCCCGCGCTGCCCGGCGAGCCCCAGGTGGCCGTGCGGCTGCGCGGCATCGATGCGCCAGAGAGCTGCCAGCCCGGGGGCCGCCAGGCCACGGCCGCCCTGCGCCGCCAGGTGCTCGGACGGTCTGCCGAGTTGCGGGTGCATGGCCTGGACGACTACCGCCGCACGCTGGGGACGTTGAGTGTGAACGGGCAGGACGTCAACGCCAGCCTGGTGGCCCAGGGCCACGCCTGGGCCTGGCGCAACGCCCGGGGCCGCAGCCTCTATCTGCCCGAGGAGACCGCCGCGCGCCACGGCTTGCGCGGGCTGCATGCCGACCCGGCTGCCGAACCGCCCTGGGACTTTCGCCAGCGGCACGGGCGCTGCCGCCAGTGAGTCGGCGCTGCCGAGCGGCGCGCGTGCCGCGCTTGAGCTAGCGAACCTGCGCCCAGCGCAGTTCGACCACGTCGTTGGGCCACTGCACCACCGACACCTTCCTGGCCATGGCCCAGGTCAGGGTGCGGCGGTACAGCGGGATCATGGGCAGGTCCTCGCCGATCAGGCGCAGCGCGGTGGTGACCATGGCGCGGCGGCGCGTCAGGTCGGGTTCCACGCGGATGGCGTCGATCAGGCCGTCCAGCTTGGGGTTGCTGTAGCGCCCTGCGTTGAAGCTGCCCAGCCCTGAGCGGTCAAAGGTGCGGAACAGGCCGTTGAGCGAGGCCCAGGCGTCGGGGGTGGCGCTCCAGCCGAATTCGAGAAAGCTGCCTGTGCCCTGGCTCAGACGGGGGAAGAACTGGTTGGTGGGGCTGGAGCGCAAGGTGGTGCGTATGCCCACCTGGGTGAGCATGGCCGCGGCGGCCTGGCAGACGTTTTCGCGCCAGGCCACGTTCACGCAGTCCAGCGTGACACCGAAGCCGTTGGGGTAGCCGGCCTGCGCCAGCAGGGCGCGGGCGCGGGCGGGGTCGAAGGGCAGGCGCTGGTCGAGTTCGGCCGGGGAGCCCTCGACCAGCGGCGACAGGAAGGCCCCCGTCGGCACGGCCTGGCCGCGCAGCACCTTGTCGATGATCAGCGGCACGTTCACGGAGTGGTAGACGGCCTGGCGCACGCGCAGGTCCTTGAAGGGGTTGCGGCCCTTGACATCGCTGAACTCCAGTTCGTCGCGCGCCTGGTCGAAGGCCAGGTACTGCTGGCCGATGTCGGCAGTCTGCGTCAGCGTGATGCGGCTGTCGGCCTTGAGCCGGGCGATGTCCTGGTAGGGCGGGTCCAGCACCAGGTCGACCTCGCCCGAGGCCAACGCAGCCAGCCGCGTGGCGTCGCTCTTGATGGTGGTGAAGACCACCTCGGTCAGGTTGCCCTGGCGCCGGCCCGGCGTCTTGTCGGCGTTGCCCCACCAGTCGGCATGGCGCTGGAGCAAGGCGCGCACGTCGGGCTCGTAGCGCTCCAGGCGGAAGGCGCCGGTGCCGTTGGCGTTTCTCACGGCGTGGGTTTCCTGCTTGCCGTTGAAGTCCTGGGCCTTCTGCACGCCATGCTTCTCGCACCAGGCACGGCTCATCATGGGCAGGAAGGTCAGCTTCTCGGGCAGCACGGCATCGGGCGCCTCGGTGACGAGTTCCAGGGTGGACTCGTCCACCTTGCGCGCGGCCGCCACGCCCTTGAGCTGGAAGGCACGCTGCGAAGGCGGGGCCATGGCCCGCTGGATGGAGAACACCGCGTCGTCGACCGTGAAGGTGCTGCCGTCGTGGAAGCGCACGCCCGGGCGCAGCTTGAAGCGCCACACCGTGGGCGAGGTCATCTGCCAGGACAGCGCCAGCCCGGGCTCCAGCTTGAAGGCCTCGTTGCGATGCACCAGCGAGTCATACACCTGGAAGGCCACCCGCGAGTGGTACAGCAGCGCAATGGCGTGCGGGTCCATGGTTTGGGGGTCGAAGGCGCTGGCGATGCGCAGGGTCTTCGCATGGGCCTGCAGGCCCACAGCGCTCAAAACCAGTGTCAGGACCATCAAGGCCCGCTTGAAGGGTGGGGTCATGGTGCCGCTTTCTTCAGCTTGCTGTGCGCCAGCGCAGCACCGTCCAACCGCGCTGCGCGGCCAGGGCTGCCAGTCGCGGATCAGGGTTCACCGCCACGGCGCGTCGGGCGGCACACAGCAGCGGGGCGTCGTTCATCGAGTCGCTGTAGGCCACGCTGTCCAGCGCATCCAGCGTGGTGTTTCTTTCTGCCAGCCACGCCTGCAGGCGTGTCACCTTGCCCTCGCGCATGTTGGGGGTGCCCGCCACGCGGCCGGTGAAGCAGCCGTCAGCTCCCACCTCGCACTCCGTGGCGATGAGGTGGCTGATGCCCAGGTGCTTTGCTGTCAGTTCGGTGATGACGCGGTTGGTGGCCGTGGTCAGCACCACCGTATGGCCGGCGCTCTGGTGCTGCTGGACCTGGTGGTGAGCCGCGGGCGGAATGCGCGGCACGACCTCTTCTGCGAGGAAGCGCTGGCGCAGCGGCTCCCACTGCGCCAGCGTGCGCCCGGCCAGCGTGCCGACGTAGAAGCCGCAGAACTCGGCTGCCGTCACCGTACCAGCCTGGTAGCCGGCTTCCATCGCGACGTTGCGGGGCTCGAAGGCCGCGCGGTCCAGCACGCCCTGGCGCATCAACCAGTCGCACCACAGCACGTCGCTGTCACCCCACAGCAGCGTGTGGTCCAGGTCGAACAGGGCCAGGGTCGGGGTCATGGGACGGGCGGTTGGGGCAGGGCTCGCCTCAGGGCTGTCGCAGGTGCCAGGCCTTGGGCCGGGTGAAGGTCTGGATGCCGTAGGTGGAGAGTGTCAGGCCCAGACCTGAGTCGCCCACACCACTCCAGGGCAGGCGCGGGCTGACGCGGTCGCAGCAGTTCCAGTACACGGTGCCGGCGTTCACTTGCGCCAGCAGCGTGCGGGCCGCGGCTTCGTCTCTCGTGTAAACGCCGGCCGTCAGCCCGTAGCGGGTGTCGTTCATCAGCGCCACCGCCTCCTCGTCCGAGCCCACCTTCTGGATGCCGACGATGGGGCCAAAGCTCTCCTCGCGCATCAGCTCCATCGTGTGGTTGCAGTTCGCCATCACCGTGGGCTCGAAACCCCAGCCGGGGCCTGCGCTGCGCCGGCCGCCGCACAGCAGCTGCGCGCCCTTGGCCAGCGCATCGGCCACCTGGGCCTGCAGCACCGCGATCTGCGGCTCGCGCGTGAGGGGGCCGATGTAGGTGCCGGCGTCCATCGGGTCCCCGGCCTGCATGGCCTTCACCGTCTGCACGAACTGCGCCACGAAAGCATCGTGCACGGCCGCGTGCACGTAGATGCGCTCCACCGAACAGCAGCCCTGGCCGGTGTTGTACATGGCCCCGTCGGCCAGGCTCTCGGCCGCGGCCTTCACGTCCACATCGGCGCGCACGTACATCGGGTCCTTGCCGCCGAGTTCGAGCTGCACCTTGACCAGGCGCGTGGCCAGGGCCGCGGCAATGCGCTGGCCCGTGGCATGGCTGCCGGTGAAGAACAGGCCGTCGATGCGCTGCGCCAGCAGGGCCGCGCCGACCGCGCCGTCGCCCACCACGCATTGCATGACATCGGCGGGCACACCGGACTCGTGCAGCAACCGGGTGAGGGCCAGGCCGGTGAGCGCTGCGTGTTCGCTGGGCTTGTAGAGCACGGCATTGCCGGTCAGCAGCGCTGGCACGATGACGTTGCAGCCCACGAACCAGGGGTAGTTCCAGGCGGAGATGTTGGCCACCACGCCCAGCGCCGCGTGCGAGATCTGCTCGTGCATGCCGCCGCCGTCGAAGACGTGCTCGTCGCGCACCGCGCCCTCGGCCTGCTCGACGAAGAAGTCCAGGCGCGGCAGCAGCCCGTTGAGCTCGTTGCGCGACAGGCTGATGGGCTTGCCGGTCTCGCGCGTCATGGTGGTGGCCAGCGCCTCCAGTTGCGCCACCACGGCCGCGCGAAAGCGCGTGATGCAGGCCAGTCGCTCGGCCATGGGCAGAGCAGCCCAGGCGGGTTGCGCCGCCCGGGCCGCGGCGGCCTTGGCGGCCACCGAGGTGGCGTCGTCGGCCGGGATCGTGTCGATCACGGCGCCGGTGGCGGGGTTGTGGATCTTCAGGGTGGGCATGGTGACGGTTACGACCCGGTGTCGCAGTCTGAGGGAAGGGGGGAGGGCGCGCGCGGGCCGGTTCAGGCCGCAGCGTCGCGCACCGCGCGGCAGGCGTCCAGGAAGTCCTGCAGCATCGCCGAGTCGTCAAAGTGCTCGGGGTGGCCGGCCTGGTGGAACTCGGGGTGCCACTGCACGGCGGCCACGTAGGAGCCTTCGGTGCGGCGGATCGCCTCCACCGTGCCGTCCAACGGGCAGCGGGCTTCCACCACGAAGCCGGGCGCCAGGTCCTTCACACCCTGGTGGTGGATGCTGTTGGCGCTGGCCTGCGTGAGCCCGGGGTAGAGCTGCGCCAGCCGGGTGCCGGGCACGATCTCGATGGGGTGGTAGTGCTTCTCGTAGCGCTGCAGCGCGCGGTGGTCGAAGGCACCGGGGCGCTGGGAGACGATGTCCTGCCACAGCGAGCCGCCGTGCAGCACGTTGATGAGCTGGAAGCCCCTACAGATGCCGAACACCGGCTTGCCCGCGTTCTCGAAGGCGCGGATCAGTTCCATCTCGTAGGCGTCGCGCACCGGGTCGCCCGCCCAGGCGGGGTCCAGCGGCTGCTCGCCGTAGGCCGTGGGCGCGATGTCGTTGCCGCCTTGCAGCACCAGACCGTCCAGCGCCTGCGCGTAGTCGTCCAGGTTCAGGTCGGTACGCTCGACGATGCTGTCGCGCGTGACAGCCGGCACCATCACCGCCATCGCGTGGCCCGACAGCACCCAGTGCGCCACCGACTGCTCCAGGAAGTGCAGTGTCTTGCTGAAGACGCGCGGCAGTGCGTCGTGGTCGGTGGGGTAGTGGATGCGGGCGGAAACGCCGATCAGCAGGGGTTTGGGGTTCACCGGGGTCTCCTCACATCGCGGCGCGGAACAGCCGCTCGTAGTCGCCTTCCGTGGCGGGGCGCGGGTTGGTGCCGCCGGTGAAGTCCTTCGCGGCCAGCGGCACCAGGCGCGGCAGGTGATCCAGGGTCACGCCGCGCTGGGCCAGCCCGCCCGTGATGCCGATGTCGGCCTTGAGCCGGCGCAGCCAGGCGATGAAGCCGGCGCCGCCGCCCGCGCTGCTGTTCACGCCCACCACATGCGCCATCTCGTCGAACTTGGCGGGCACCACCTCGCGGTTCCAGTCCAGCACGGTGTCGATCATCAGCGCGTTGGCCAGGCCGTGGTGCATGTCCACCACCGCACCGAGGGCGTGCGCGCAGGCATGCACCGAGCCCAGGTCCTTCTGGAAGGCGATGGCGCCCATCATCGAGCTCATCATCATGTCGGCGCGGGCCTGCAGGTTCGTCGGCTCCTTCACGGCCGTGGCCAGCGCCCGCGCGCCCACGCGCAGGCCTTCGAGTGCAATGCCGTCGCACAGCGGGTGGTAGGCGGGCGAGAGGTAGCTCTCGATGTTGTGCGTGAGCGCGTCCATGCCCGTGGCCGCCGTCACATGGGCCGGCAGGGCGAAGGTCAGCTCCGGGTCGGCAAAGACGGCCCGCGCCAGGATCTGGGCGCTGAAGACGGTGCGCTTGTGGTGGGTGTCGTTTTCCGACACCACGGCTGAGCGGCCCACTTCCGAACCCGTGCCCGATGTGGTGGGCAGCGCGATGAAGTAGGGCAGGGCGTTCACGATGGGCCGCACCTGCGGGTGGTCCCACACGTACTCGAGGATGTCGCCCTCGTGCGTGGCCGCCACGCCCACCACCTTGGCCACGTCCAGCGCCGCGCCGCCGCCAAAGCCGATGACGGCGTCGGCACCGTGCGCCTTGAACGCTGCCGCGCCGGCCATCACCTGCGCGCAGGTGGGGTTGCCGAACACGCCGTCGTAGACCGCCACGTCCAGGCCGCCCAGGTGACTGCGGAACTCGGCCAGCACCGGCAGTTGCGCGAGGCCCCGGTCGGTGACGATCAGCGGGCGCTTGACGCCTTGCTCCAGCAGGTGCGCGGCCACCAGCTTGCGCGCGCCAGCGCCGAAGTGGATGGGGGTGGGGAAGGCGAAGCGGGCGATGTCCATGCCTGCATTTTGCGCGTTCCAGCCTGGCTGCCTGCTGTTCGTCCTGGCCAATCGACCGTCCATCGCAGGTCTCTCGATGGGCCTGACAACCCTGCTGGACAATTTGTCGATAGCGGCCATCCAGCCCGCTGCATTGAAGGAAAGAACGGAGGAACCGAGCATGCTGAGCCTGCGCGATGTTTGTCACATCTACCCCAACGGCACCCGTGCCCTGGATCAGGTCACCTTGGACGTGCCCAAGGGCATGTTCGGCCTGCTTGGCCCCAACGGTGCCGGCAAGTCCACGCTGATGCGAAGCATTGCCACCCTGCAGACTCCCAGCGCTGGCCAAATCCGTTTCGAGGACATCGACGTCCTGCGTGAGCCCGAGAAGCTGCGCGCCACGCTGGGCTACCTGCCGCAGGATTTCGGCGTCTACCCCCGTGTCTCGGCCTACGACCTGCTGGACCACCTGGCTGTGCTCAAGGGCCTGACCCACCGCGGCGAGCGGCGCGAGACGGTGGAGACCTTGCTGGCGCAGGTGAACCTGTGGGAGGTGCGCAAGAAGGCGGTGGCCGGGTACTCCGGCGGCATGCGCCAGCGCTTTGGTGTGGCCCAGGCGCTGATCGGGCGGCCCAGCCTCATCATCGTGGACGAACCTACGGCGGGGCTGGACCCGGAAGAGCGCAACCGCTTCAACAACCTGCTGGCAGAGATCGGCGAAAACGTGGTGGTGATCCTGTCCACGCACATCGTGGAGGACGTCACCGATCTGTGCCCGCGCATGGCCGTGCTGGCGGGCGGGCGCATCGTGCTGCAGGGCGTGCCCGGCGAACTGATCCGCTCGCTGCAGGGCCGGGTGTGGCGCCGTGCCATCGAGACCGGCCAGCTCGCGGCCCACCAGGCCACGATGAACGTCATCGCCCACCGCCTGCGGGCGGGCCGCACGGTGATCCATGTGTTGGCCGATGAGCCGCCGCAGGCGGACTTCGAACCGGTGGAGGCCAGTCTGGAGGATCTGTACTTCGCCACCCTGGTCCAGACCCGCCGTGAGGCGGCGGCGGCTTCGGCGCCTTCGGTGGCTTCGGCCTGACGCCGCGGGAGGCCCCATGCTCAGCCGCATCGCCCGCTTCGAGCTCAGCTACCAGCTGCGCTCCCCCTTGTTCTTCATCGCCTTCGCGCTCTTCTTCCTGTTCGCCTTCGGCAGTGTCACCTCCGAGAACATCCAGATCGGTGCCGGTGGCAACGTCCACGTCAACGCGCCTTACGCCATCCTGCAGACGGTGGGCGTGCTCAACGTCTTTGCCCTCTTCGTGGTGACGGCCTTCGTGGCCAATGTCGTGATCCGTGACGACGAGACCGGCTTCGCGCCGCTGGTGCGCAGCACCCGTGTCACGAAGTTCGCCTACCTGGTGGGCCGTTTCGCCGGCGCGGTGCTGGTGGCCTTGGGCGTGATGCTGTCGGTGCCGCTGGCCATGCTGGTGGGCAGCTTCATGCCCTGGATCGACCCGGAAAAGCTCGGGCCCACCTTCGTTGGCCACTACCTCTTCGCGTATGTCGTGTTCGGGCTGCCCACCTTGCTGGCCCTGGGGGCCGGGTTCTTCGCCCTGGCCACGGCCACGCGCTCGATGATGTGGACCTTCATCGGCGTGGTGGTTTTCCTCATTCTGTTCGTGGTCTCGCGCGTGATGCTGCGCGACCCGGCCTGGGATACGGTCTCGGCCTGGACCGACCCCTTCGGCATGAGCGCCCTGAACCAGGCCACCAAGTACTGGACGCCTGCCGAGCGCAACACCCGGCTGCCGCCCCTGGAGGGCCTGCTGCTGTACAACCGCTTGCTGTGGCTGGCCGTGGGGATGGCGCTCTTTGCGCTGGCCTACGGCGTGTTCCGATTCGAGGTGTCCGGTTCGAGTGTGATGGCGGGCAAGGCGTCGGCAGGCCAGGGCGGGGTGGCCGAGGCGGTGCCCGCGCCGCATCCGCTGGCCCGGCCGCGTTCGGGCGGGGGTGCCTTTGCGGTGCAGTTCCTGGCGCTGGTGCGCTTCGACATGCGCTTCGTGCTGCGCAGCCCGGCCTTCATCGTGCTGCTGTTCCTGGGGCTGTTCAACGCGGTAGGGGCGCTGTCGGGCATCGTCTCTGACCGTGGGGTGGACTATCTGCCGGTCACCCGGGCGGTGATCAACGCAATGGAGGGCGGCTTCAACCTCTTTCCGACCCTGATTGCGATCTTCTACGGCGGAGAACTCGTCTGGCGCGACCGCGAGCGCCGCATGCACGAGATCGTGGACGCCAGCGCCGCACCCGACTGGGCCTTCATGCTGCCCAAGGCGTTGGCCGTGAGCGGCGTGCTGCTGGCCACCTACGGGGCCGCCGTGCTGGGTGCCATGGCCTTCCAGGCATTCCATGGGTACATGCGCTTCGAACTCGGCCTGTACCTGCTGGGCTTCCTGCTGCCGGGCTTCTTCACCGCCGCCTTGCTGGGCGTGCTGTCGGTCTTTGTTCAGGCCCTGGTGCCGCACAAGTTCGTCGGCTGGGCCGTGATGCTGGTGTGGCTGGTGGCCAGTTTCGTGCTGGGCTCGCTGGGTTTCGAGCTCAACGTCTACAACTACGGTGCCGTGCCAGCGGTGCCGTTGTCGGACATGAACGGCCTGGGCCACTTCTGGCTGGGCCGTGCCTGGACGCAGGCCTATTGGGCCGCCTTTGCGGCGGTGTTGCTGGTGCTGGCGCACCTGCTGTGGCGCCGTGGTGGCGACACGCGCCTGCGCCCGCGGCTGGCGCGGCTGCCCCTGCGCCTGCGCGGTGGTGCGGGCGTGCTGCTGGGCACGGCCGCTCTGGCTTGGGTGGGCCTGGGCGGCTGGGTGCTCTACAACACCACCGTGCTGAACCGGCACCTCAACAGCGATGAAGTCGAGGCGCTCAGCGCGGATGCCGAGAAGACGCTGCTGTCGTTCGAGCGTCTGCCGCAGCCCACGATTGGCCATGTGGAACTGGAGGTCTCGCTGTACCCGCAGGCGCTGCGCGCGGACACCCGCGGCCACTACCTTCTGGAAAACCGCAGCGGCCAGCCGCTGCAGGCTGTTCACGTGCGCTGGAACGCCGACTTGCTGAAAGCGGACATCCGCCTGCAGGGCGCGGCCCTGGACCAGGAGTGGCCGAAGTTCGGCTACCGCATCTACCGTCTGGACCAGCCCATGCAGCCTGGAGAGAAGCGGCGCCTGGACTTCACCACGGTGTTCGGGCAACGCGGCTTCGTCAATGGCCGGCCGCAGACCGGGGTGGTGGCCAACGGCAGCTTCCTGAACAACTTCGACATCGCCCCACTGATCGGCATGGGCCGCGAAGGCTTGCTGCAGGACCGCGCCAAGCGCCGCAAGCACGGCCTGCCCCCGGAGCTGCGCCCGGCCAAGCTGGAGGACGAAGGCGCGCGCCGGCACCACTATCTGCGCCACGACAGCGACTGGGTCACCGCCCAGATCACCCTCAGCACCGACGCCGATCAGACCCCGGTGGCGCCAGGCACCACCGTGAGTGACAGCACCGCTGGCGGCCGCCGCACCGTGGTCACGCGCACCGAGGCGCCGATCCAGAACTTCTTCTCGCTGCAGTCGGCGCGCTACGAGGTACGACGCGACACCTGGAAGAACGCGCAGGGCCAGGCGGTTGAGCTTGCGGTCTACCACCACGGCCCGCACGACACGAACGTGCAGCGCATGCTGGACGCCATGAAGGTCTCGCTGGCGGTGTTCAGCGAGCGCTTCTCGCCCTACCAGTTCCGCCAGGCCCGCATCCTGGAGTTCCCGGCCTACGCGTCGTTCGCCCAGTCCTTCGCCAACACGGTGCCGTACTCCGAGGCCATCGGCTTCGTGCAGAACTTCAAGGACGAGGACGCGGACGAGAAGATCGATCTGGTCACCTACGTCACCGCGCACGAGATCGCCCACCAGTGGTGGGCGCACCAGGTCATCGGCGCCGACAAGCAGGGCATGACCTTGCTGAGCGAGTCGTTCTCGCAGTACGGCGCGCTGCTGGTGATGGAAAAGCTCTACGGCAAGGCGCAGCTGCGCAAGTTCCTGAAGTACGAACTCGACGCCTACCTGCGCTCGCGGGGCCGGGAGATCCTGGAGGAACTGCCCCTGAACCGCGTGGAGAACCAGGGCTACATCCACTACAACAAGGGCGCGCTGGCGATGTGGGCGTTGAAGGAGCACGTGGGCGAGGAGGTGGTCAACCGCGCCTTGCAGCGGCTGATCACCGAGTTCGCCTTCAAGCCCGCGCCCTACCCCTCGTCCGCTGACTTCCTGCGCCTGCTGCGCGAGCAGGCTGGGCCGGCCCATGAAGGGTTCATCAGCGACCTGTTCGAGAAGATCACGCTGTATGATCTAACGGCCGTGCAAGCGCGCTCGGTCAAGCGCGCAGACGGACGCTTCGACGTCAGCTTCACCGTGGAGGCGAAGAAGTTCCACGCCGACGGCAAGGGCGTGGAGACCGAGGCGCCCCTGTCCGAGACCTTCGAGATCGGCGCCTTCACCGCCGAGCCGGGCAAGAAGGGCTACCGCGCCGACGCCGTGATCGCCCTGGAGCGCCGCACCCTGGTGTCGGGCCGGCAAGACATCCGCCTGGTGCTCGACAAGGAGCCCAGCTTCATGGGCGTCGATCCGTTCAATGGCCGCATCGACCGCAACTCCAATGACAACCTGGTGAAGGTGGGCGCTGGGGCACCTTGATCAACCGGCCCCACAGGCGATGGCGCGAGCCGCCAAGAGCTCAAGGACCGGGGGCTCGGGATCGCAGTTGCCTGCGCAACCGCTGTGGGTGGATGCCGCCCGTGCAGGATCAGCGCAACTCAGATGATCTCGAAGTAGCGCTTCAATTCCCAGTCCGTCACCGCATCCTGCCACTGCCGGTGTTCCCATTCGCGCGTGGCGGCGAAGTGGTCGACGAAGGTGTCGCCCAGCCAGTCGCGCGCGATGTCGCTGCGCTGGAAGATGCGCGTGGTCTCGATCAGCGAGCGCGGGGCCCGCGGGATGTGGTCGGCACCCTGGTTGGTGCCGGTGATGGGCGCAGCGGTGAGCTTCAGGCCCTTTTCCACGCCGTGCAGACCGGCGGCGATGACCGCCGCCATGGCCAGGTACGGGTTGACGTCGGCGCCGGGGCAGCGCGTCTCCAGCCGCGTGCTCTTGGGGCTGCCAGCGATGACGCGAAAGCCCGCCGTGCGGTTGTCCACGCCCCAGGTGGGCTTGACGGGCGCCCAGAAGCCGTCCACCAGGCGCTTGTAGCTGTTGATGGTGGGCCAGAACATCGGCGCGAAGTCCATCAGGCAGGCGATCTGCCCGGCCAGATAGCTCTCGAACAGCTTGCTCATCGAGCGCTTGGCCTTGGCGTCGTAGAACAGGTTCTTCTTGCCATCCGACAGGCTCTGGTGGATGTGGCCGGAGCAGCCGGGCAGGGCCTGCGACCACTTGGCCATGAAGCTGGGCATGATGCCGAAGCGCTTGCCGATTTCCTTGGCACCGGTCTTGAAGAGGATGGCGCGGTCGGCCTGCTCGAGCGCGCCCGAAAACGCGATGGCGGCCTCGTAGACCCCCGGCCCGGTCTCGGTGTGCAGGCCCTCGATGGGCACGCCGAAGGCCGCCATGTCGTCCATCAGCGCATTGAAGAAGCCTGGGTTGTCGGCCATGCGCAGCAGCGAGTAGCCGAACATGCCCGGCGTGAGGTTGGTGGGGCCCACGCCCCGCTTGTCCGCCCAACTCTGCGGTGTTTCGGCGAAGTTGAACCATTCGAATTCCATGCCGGCCATGGGCATCACGCCCAGGGCTTCGGCGCGTTTGAGCACGCGCTGGAGGGTCTGGCGCGGGCAGATGGCGAAGGGGCTGCCATCGGGGTTGACGAATTCACCCAGGAAGAAGGGCACCCCGCCGTCCCAGGGCACGCGCCGTGCCGTGCCCAGATCCAGCCGCGCCAGCGCATCTGGGAAGCCGTGGTGCCAGCCGGTGACCTGGGTGTTGTCGTAGCAGACGTCGTGTGCATCCCAGCCGAACACCACGTCGCAGAAGCCGAAGCCGCCGCCGGGTGCGGGCTGGGCCGCCCCCATGAACTTGTCGATGTGCAGGTACTTGCCGCGCAGGATGCCGTCGATGTCGCTGACGGCCACCTTGACCTTCTGCGCGCCGGACTTGCGCACGTGGGCCAGGGCGGGATGTTCCTTGAGGTTGCGGGTGGCCATCAGGGTCTCCTGTTGCGGGGGCGCTTGGTACTGTTGGCTGAGGCAGGGCGGTGTTGGGAGGCACGTCAGGGCGCCGGCGTGCCGTCCGGGATGCCCATCTCGGCCAGGGTCTCGCGCACGGCGTTCACCGCCTGACGCATCTCGTGGGGCCCGATGGCACCGATGCAGCCGACCCGGAAAGTCTCCACCTGCGTGAGCTTGCCGGGATAGAGGAGGAACCCGCGTGACTTGGTCGCTTCGTAGAACTTCTTGAAGTCGTAGGCCGGGTGGGCCGGGGCGTGGAAGGTGACGATGATGGGTGCCTGGGCGCTGGGGTCCAGGAAGGGCTTGAAGCCGAGTGCGGCCATGCCTTCGGTCAGCGCCTGATAGTTCTGGGTGTAGCGCGCCAGGCGCGCCGGCTGCCCACCCTCTTCCACGAACTGCGCGATGGCTTCGGACAGCGCCAACACCACGTGGGTGGGCGGCGTGAAGCGCCACTGCCCAGTCTTGCCCATATAGACATGCTGGTCGTGCAGGTCCATCGCCAGGCTCTGGCTGTTGCCGGCGCAGGCGTCCAGGATGGCCTTGCGGATGAAGACGAAGCCCATGCCGGGCACGCCTTCCAGGCATTTGCCGCTGGCGGCAATCAGCGCGTCGAAGCGGGTGCTGCGGGCGTCGATGGGCAGGGCGGCAAAGCTGCTCATGGCGTCGACGATCAAACCCTTGCCGTGGCGTTCGCACACGGCGGCCACCGCAGCCAGCGGGTTCTCCACGCCCGTGCCGGTTTCGCAGTGGATCAGGATGACGTGGGTGATGCGGGGGTCGGCCTGGAGTTGGGCCTCCACCGCAGCGGCATCGACGGGCCGGTCTTCGGGCGCCGGCATCATCGTGGCCTGGCGGCCCATCATCTGCGACAGCTTGGCCGCGCGCTTGCAGTAGGCGCCGTTGTCGGGCACCAGCACATGGCCGTCGCGCGGCACCACGGTGGCCACGGCAGCCTCCACGCTGAAGGTGCCGCTGCCTTGCAGGGGCACGACCACGTGGCTGTCGCGCCCGTGCACGATGTCCAGCAGGCGGCTGCGCACGCTGGCCGTGACGGCGTTGAAGTCGGCGTCCCAGGAGCCCCAGTCCTTGAGCATCGCCAGCTTGGTGCGCAGCGTGGTGGTCAGGGGCCCGGGAGTGAGGAGGATGCGGTCGCGGTCCATGGGGGTTTCTCGGGTCAGATGTGGTCAGCCTGGGTGGGTAGGTGTGCCTTTGTCTTGCAGCGTGATGGGCCTGCGAGGTATTCGCGGCATGAGTGGCATTTGCCGCGCACGCCTCGCGACAGCGGGGGCCTGCGTGCAGGGCCGGCGGGAGCAGTCGGCCTGTGGGCCGACTCCGCTGCGATGCTCGCTGCCAGGTCGCGCCGTCGAACTCGCTACGCGCCCTTCAGGCGCTACGCTCAGACAGCGACGGCGGATCAGTCTGGGAGGCGCGCTGCGCGCGCCGACCCGGCCGCTGCGCTTCTCGCCGCTCCCAACGTCCCCGCCCCCAGGCCCCCGCTGCCGCGAGGAATCGTGGTTGCTCAAGATGATGTGGCGGCTCCTTCGGCTGTGGGGTTCACTGGTCCAGACAGGTGGCAAAACGTGGCAAAAGTGAATCCACGCAGAGCTGAGGGGTTCAAGGATGACCCCCGCCCACATGCTGCGAGGGCAGAGGTGGCGTGTTCCGGCCCTTTCCCCGCGAGCTGATCCGCGAGGCGGGAGGTGGTGTGCTGCGGCGCGCCTGAGGGTCGCCGAGGAGCGCAGGGGTTGGGGCCTGCGCGCGCAGCGCGCTTCGTGAACTGACTCGCCGTCGTTGTTTGAGCGCAGCGCCCGAAGGGCGCGAAGCGAGTTCGACGGCGGGGCCTCGACCCCGAGCACCGCAGGGCAGCCGGCCCAGCGGGCCGGCCGACCCGCCGAAGCGCCGCAGCGCACCGTCTCCTGTCTCGCAGCGACAGAAGTACTGCAGACGCCGCGGCGTAGCGCTTCCTGACTCCCAGCGGCAGAAGAACCGCAGTCGCCGCAGCGCAACGACTCCCGGCTCTCAGCGCTGCAACGAGAAGCCGCACACAAACTCAAAGCCATCGCCCTCACGTTCCCCGCTTCCAAGCCTGGGTACGCCGCTCCACCAGCCGCGACAGCAGCCAGAACAGCGTGGTGGCCACGGCCGAGGCGGCGACGATCATCATGGCGCAGGCCGCCGCGGCGCCCAGGTCGCCCGCCTCGTCGAGATTGAGAATGGCAATCGAGGCCACCTTGGTGTCGGGGGAGTAGAGGAAGACCACGGCCGAGATCGTCGTCATCGCATTCACGAAGAAGTAGCGTGCGATGTCCAGCAGCGCCGGCGTGCAGATTGGCAGCGTCACGCGGCGCAGCGTGGTCCAGAACGGCACCTTGAGCGAGGCCGACACCGCCTCGAACTCCGCGTCCAGGCTCTTCAGCGCCGTCACCGCCGTGAGGTGGCCCGTCGTGTAGAAGTGCACGATGGTGCACAGCGTCAGCAGCGTCATCGTGTGGTACAGCCCGTTCAGCGGATTCGCGGGCGCGTTGAAGAAGAAGATGTAGCCCAGGCCGAGTACCAGCCCGGGCACGGCCATGGGCAGCGTCGCCAGCAGCCGCACCCCCGCGCGCAGCGGCGCCGGGCTCGGCGTCTTCTCCATCAGGTAGGCCCCTGTGAACACCAGCACCGAACCGAACACCGCCGTACCGGTGGCCATGGTCAGGCTGTTCACAAAGCCTTCGCCAAACTCCGCGTCGAACAGGCCCATGGCGTAGTGGCGCAGGCTCGGGGTCAGGTTGTAGGGCCAGAAGGTGGCGAACGACGCATATATCGTCATGCCCAGCATGGCCAGCATCAGATACGCCACAATGGCGCAGTAGTGCAGCATCAGAGCGTCGAAGACGGCGGACCGCCGGGGCTTGAGCGGCACGGCGCGGGCGCTCAGCGTGGCCATCTGCCGGCGCTGCACCAGGTGGTCCACCGCGAAGGTGAGCACCGCCGGGGCCAGCAGCAGCAGCGCCACCACCGCACCGCGCTGGAAGTCCTGTTGGCCGATGACGAGCTTGAAGACGTCGGTGGCCAGCACGTTGAAGCTGCCGCCGATGACCTTGGGAATGCCGAAGTCCGTGATCACCAGCGTGAAGACGACCAGACTCGCGCTGATGAGCCCGTAGCGCGCGCCGGGCAGCGTGATGGTGAGGAACTTGCGCGCGGCGCTCGTGCCCATCGCGTCGGCGGCCTCGTACAGCCGCGCATCGGCTGCCGACAGGGCAGTCACCAGGATCATCAGCGCGTGGGGAAAGACCGCGAAGATCTCCGCCAGCACGATGCCTGGGGCGCCGTAGATCTCGTCGATGCCCACGGCCAGCAGCAGACCCTTGAACACGCCCTGGTTGCCGAACCAGTAGATCAGCGAGATGGCCGGCAGCAGCGTCGGTGCCAGAAGGGGGATCAGCGTGATGCCGCGCAGCAGCGGTTTGGCCGGCATGCAGCTGCGCGTGAGGGCATAGGCGAAGACGAAGGCCGCCGGCACGGCCACCATCGTGACGAGCGCCGACACCCACAGGCTGTTCCACAGCGACTGCAGCAGCGCCGGGGTCTGGGCGTAGGCCACGAAGTTCGCCAGCCCGACGAAGCGGCCTCCGGCGTCCTCCACCGCCTGCACCAGGATGGCCAGCAGCGGCGACGCCAGGAAGGCCACCAGCACCAGCGCGACGGCGGCCAGCGCTGCGTGGGCGATGCGGTCGCTGCCCGTGGCCCGCAGCCGCACGGCGGCGCCCGCGCTGCGGGCTGGCAGCACGGTGGTGCCCTGGGTCATGCGTCCCCGAAGATCCGCAAGCGGCCCGGCAGCACCGACAGCCTGAGCGGGCGGCCCGTTTCCAGCCCGTGCCGGGCCAGCAAGTCCAGCGACAGCACCACCTGCAGACGGTGCTCTCCCAGGGCCGCGCCGCCCACCCGGGCCAGGCAGTACGCGCCGAGGAACTCGACCTTCTCGACCTGAACCTCGAACGCGTTGTCCGGGTCCGCGCCGGCCGCACCCGCGGGCGCAGTCGCCAACAGGTCTTCCGGCCGAAGGTAGACCTTGACCTCGCGCCCCGCCGGCAGCGTGTGACTGCAGTCGAAGGCGGTTGGGCCCACGCGCACCACGCCACCGGCCTCGGTGCGGGCAGGCAGCACGTTCACCCTGCCGACGAATTCGGCGACAAAGGCACTGGCAGGTTCGCGGTAGACCTGTTGCGGCGTGCCCACCTGCTCGATCACGCCGTGGTTCATGACCACGATGCGGTCGGCCACGCAGAGGGCCTCCTCCTGATCGTGCGTGACCATGATGGTGGTCACGCCAAGTTGGCGCTGCAGGCTGCGGATCTCCTGGCGAAGGTGCACACGCACGATGGCATCCAGCGCCGACAGCGGCTCATCGAGCAGCAGCAGGCCGGGCGAGGTGGCCAGCGCGCGGGCCAGCGCGATGCGCTGTTGCTGGCCGCCTGACAGCTGCGCGGGGAACTTGTCCTGGCTGCCGGGAAGGCCCACGAGTTGCAGCAGTTCGGCCACGCGGGCGTTGGCCTTCGCCTTGGGCGTCCTGCGGTTGACCAGCCCGTAGGCCACGTTGTCGGCCACGCTCAGGTTGGGGAACAGGGCGTAGGACTGGAAGACGATGCCGTAGTCGCGCTGCGAGGGCGGAAGCGTCGAGATGTCGCGCCCGGCCTGCAGGATGCGACCCGCGCTCTGTGCCTCCAGGCCCGCGACGATGCGCAGCAGCGTGGTCTTGCCGCAGCCCGAAGGCCCGAGAAAGCATACGAACTCGCCGGCCTGCACGTCCAGGTCGATGCAGCGCAGGGCCGTGAAGGCCCCGAAGCGCTTCTCGATGCCTTCGAGCTGCAGGAAGGCGGTCACGCCGGAATCAGCGCTTTTCCGATTTCGCGTTGTAGCGCTTGGTCCACTCGGCCAGGATGCGCTCGCGGTTTTCCGCGGCCCAGGAGAAGTCCATCTTCACCAGGCGGGCCTCGTAGTCCTTGGGGATGTTGGGCAGGGGCGGGGCGACACCCGGCTGCGCGGTGATGGCGAAGTTCTTGCCGTACAGGATCATCGCGTCCTTGCTAGAGGCCCAGTTCGCGAGCTTCTTGGCGGCGTCCAGCTTCTTGGTGCCCTTATGGATCGCAAAGGCCTCCAGGTCCCAGCCCAGGCCCTCCTTGGGGAACACCAGGTCGATGGGGGCGCCGCGGGCCTTGTTCGCGTTGGCGCGGTATTCGAAGGAAATGCCCACCACGAACTCGCCCGCAGCCGCCATGTTGCAGGGCTTGGAGCCGGAGTGCGTGTACTGCGCGATGTTCTCGTGCAGCGCGTCCATGTATCTCCAGCCGCCGCCCTTGCCGTTGTCATCGCCGAACAAGGTGAGCCACGCGGTCACGTCGAAGAAGCCAGTGCCCGAGGAAGCGGGGTTGGGCATCACGACCTGGCCCTTGTAGGCGGGCTTGGTGAGGTCCTGCCAGGTCTCGGGCTTGGGGATGCCGCGCTTTTGCGCTTCGACCGTGTTGAAGCAGACGGTGGCACCCCAGACATCCATGCCCCACCAGGCCGGCGGGTTCTTCTTGTCGCGGTACTTGGACATGATGGCGTCCAGGTTCAGCGGTGCGTAGGGCTCGAGCATGCCCTGCTTGTCCAGCAGCGCCAGGCTCGAGGCTGCCACCCCCATGACCACGTCTGCCTGCGGGTTGGCCTTCTCGGCCAGCAGCTTGGCGGTGATCACGCCCGTGGAGTCGCGCACCCACTTGATCTCGATGTTGGGCTCCACCTTGTTGAAGGCCTCCTGGTAGGCCTTGAGCTGGTCGGTTTCCAGCGCGGTGTAGACCAGCAGTTGCGTCTTCTGGGCGAACGCGCTGCCAGCCACGAGGCCGAGCAGCAGGCTGGTGACGAGATACAGGCGGGACAGGCGCATGAAAGACTCCTTCGGGAGCGCAAACGTGTGGAACCGGGGACGGTAGCGTCGCGGTGATGACTGCTTGATGACAGCGCCTTTTGCATTGCTCCACCTTGCAGAAGGTGCTTGCGAGATGGGCCGAAATCAGGCGAAATCAGCGGTGATCGTGCACCGCCAAAGCTTCGATGTCAACGGTTTTGTCGATTGTTGACAATCTGCGATCCTCACGCTCCAATCCCTCTGATGAAGACCCTGGGCGGCTCCAGCCCGCCGGCCGCCAGCCAGCCCCTGACGCCAGCTGCCATCCCTGTGCCCCTTCCGGTGTACCACCCCGCGTCCCAGCCCGCGCCCGTCGCCGCGTCCGCGCAGCCACTGCCGGTGGTGGGGGTGCCGACGATCGCTCTGCTGCAGTCGAGCTCGCTGCCCGCCCTGGTGCAGGCCGAGCTGGAGCGCATGATCGTCTGCGGCGAGCTTCAGCCCGGGGCCAAGCTCACCGAAATGGCCCTGGCCGCTCGCCTGGGCGTGTCCAGGGGCCCGCTGCGCGAGGCGTTCCGGATGCTGGAGGAAGCCGGCCTGGTGCGCACCGAGAAGAACCGCGGCGTGTTCGTGCGCGACGTGCCACTGGACGAGGCGGTCGAGATCTTCGACCTGCGCGCGGCCATGGACGAACTGGTGGGCCGCCAGTTGGCGCTGCGCATCACCCCGGCGCAGCTCAAGGAGGTGCGCGCCATGGTCGAGGCGATGGAGCGCGCGGTCAAGGCGGCCGACCTGCGCGGCTACCACCTGCTGAACCTGCAGTTCCATGACCGCCTGGTGGACATGGCCGGCAACCGCAAGCTCACCGCGATCTACCGCAAGCTCATCAAGGAGCTCAGCCTGTTCAGGCGCATGAACCTGGCCCATCTGGCCGAAGACGGCCGGCTGCCCCTATCGGCCGGTGAGCACCGGGCCATCGTCAAGGCGATCGCCTCGGGTGACGCCCAGGCCGCCGGGCAGGCCATGTTCGACCATGTGATGCAGAGCAAGGAGCGCATGCTCAGCCAGCACCCGGCCGCTGTGCAGGTCGGGCGTGCCTGAGGCGGGCTCGACACGCTGCGGCGTCCGCCTGCCCCGCGCCCGCACACGGCCCCCTGTTCCCGGACCACGGAGATCGCCTTGTCAGAACCGCTGATCGAAGTCAACGGCCGGCGCTATCGGCTGCCGCAGGCCCCCACCGTCATCGTGTGCGTGGACGGCTGCGAGCCGGACTACCTGGCCCAGGCCACCTTCGGCGGCCACATGCCCTGGATGAAGCGCACCCTGGCCGAAGGTACGGGGCTGGTGGCCGACTGCGTGGTGCCCACCTTCACCAACCCCAACAACCTCAGCATCGTCACGGGTGCGCCGCCCAGCGTGCACGGCATCTGCGGCAACTACCTGTTCGACGCCGCCTCGGGCACCGAGGTGATGATGAACGACCCGAAGTGGCTGCGCGCGCCCACCATCCTGGCGGCGCTGGCCGATGCGGGCAAGCGCTGCGCGGTGGTGACAGCCAAGGACAAGCTGCGACGTCTGCTGGGCAAGGGCATGCAGGGCATCTGCTTTTCTTCCGAAAAGGCCGATGCCGTGACCGAGGCCGACAACGGCATCACCGGCGCGCTGGACCTGGTGGGCATGGGCGTGCCGGACGTCTACAGCGCCGGCCTGTCGGAGTTCGTCTTTGCCGCCGGCGTGCAGTTGATGAAGACCCGGCGCCCGGATGTCATGTACCTGAGCACCACCGACTACATCCAGCACAAGCATGCACCCGGCGACGCGGGCGCGAACGCCTTCTACGCCATGATGGACCGCTACCTGGGCGAACTGGATGCGATGGGTTGCGTCATCGCGCTCACCGCCGACCACGGCATGAACGCCAAGGTGCGCATGGACGCGCAGCCCGATGTCATCTACCTGCAGGATGTGCTGGACGGCTGGCTGGGTGCGGCCACCGCGCGCGTCATCCTGCCCATTACCGACCCGTACGTGGTGCACCACGGGGCGCTCGGATCGTTTGCCACCGTGTACCTGCCCGCGGGCAGCGATGCAGCCGGCATGGCGCAGCGCCTGGCCGCACTGCGCGGCATCGAGGTGGTGCTCACCCGCGAACAGGCGGCGCAGCGTTTCGAACTCCCGGCCGACCGCATCGGCGACCTGGTGGTGGTGTCCGAGCGCTCCGTGGTCATCGGCACGGCCGCGGCACGGCACGACCTGTCGGCGCTGGAGGTGCCGTTGCGTTCGCATGGCGGCATCTCGGAGCAGCGCGTGCCGCTGATCCTGAACCGCCGCATCGAAGGCCTGGACCCGCAGCGGCGCTGGCGCAACTTCGACGCCTTTGACCTCGCGCTGAACCACGCCCGATGAGCACCGCCTCCACTCGCCCGGACATCCTCCTCCAAGCACCCGGAAGACCTCTCCCATGATCCAAGAGCAGCTGCGCATCGCTGGCCAGACGGTGGCCTGCGACCGCCACATCGAGGTCTTCAACCCCTTCACAGGTGCCGTGGTGGGCACCGTGCCCCAGGCCAGCGTGGAGCAAGTGCGCGAAGCCCTGCGCATCGCCCAGGCCTGCAAGGCGCGCCTGAGCCGCTTCGAGCGCGCCAACATCCTGAACAAGGCGGCGGCCCTCGTGCGCGAACGGGCGCCGCAGATCGCCGCGCTCATCACCGCCGAGTCCGGCCTGTCGCTGAAGGACAGCACCTACGAGGCCGGACGCGTGGCCGATGTGCTGATGTTCGGCGCCAACGAATGCCTGCGCGACGATGGGCAGATCTTCTCCTGCGACATCACGCCACACGGTCGCAAGCGCCGCGTCTACACGCAACGCGATCCGCTGCTGGGCGTGATCACCGCCATCACCCCTTTCAACCACCCGATGAACCAGGTCGCCCACAAGGTGGTGCCCTCGGTGGCCACCAACAACCGCATGGTGCTCAAGCCCTCGGAGAAGGTGCCGCTGTCGGCCTACCTATTTGCCGACATCCTGTACCAAGCGGGGCTGCCCGGCGAGATGCTCAGCGTCGTCACGGGTGACCCGGCGGAGATCGCCGACGAGCTGATCACGAACCCTGCCGTGGATCTGGTCACGTTCACCGGTGGCGTGCCCATCGGCAAGACCATCGCGGCCAAGGCGGGCTACCGCCGCGTCGTGCTGGAGCTCGGTGGCAACGACCCCATCATCGTGATGGAGGATGCTGATCTGGACGAGGCTTCCACGCTGGCGGTGCAGGGTTCGTACAAGAACTCGGGCCAGCGCTGCACGGCCGTCAAGCGCATGCTGGTGCACGAGGCCGTGGCCCAGCGCTTCACCGATCTGGTGGTGGACAAGACCCGTGCCTGGAGCTACGGCGACCCGTCGAACCCCCAGGTCGAGATGGGCACGGTCATCGACGAGGCCGCGGCCAGGCTCTTCGAGCAGCGGGTGGACGAGGCGATCGCACAAGGCGCGCGGTTGCTGGCGGGCCACAGGCGCGAAGGCGCCCTGTTCGCGCCCACGGTCCTCGACCGCGTGCGACCGGAGATGCTGGTGGTCAAGGAGGAGACCTTCGGCCCCGTCTCGCCCATCGTGACCTTCTCCCACATCGACGAGGCCATACGCATCAGCAACGGCACCGCCTACGGCCTGTCGTCGTCGGTGTGCACCAACCGCATGGACTACATCACGCGTTTCGTCAGCGAGCTGAACGTGGGCACGGTCAACGTGCGCGAGGTGCCGGGCTACCGCCTGGAGCTCACGCCCTTCGGTGGCATCAAGGACTCCGGCCTGGGCTACAAGGAAGGCGTGCAGGAGGCGATGAAGAGCTTCACCAACGTCAAGACCTACTCGCTGCCGTGGCTGTGATGACCAGGTACGCCGCCCCGTGACCCACCTGCTCAACCTGCTGGCCGCCATTGCCCTGCTGGTGTGGGGTACGCACATCGTGCGCATCGGCATGCTGCGGGTGCTGGGGGAAAAGCTGCGCACGGTGCTGGAGCGCAGTTTCAGCAACCGCGCCGGTGCGTTCATGGCCGGCATCGGCGTCACCAGCCTGGTGCAGTCCGGCACGGCCACCTGCCTGATCCTGGCCTCGTTCGTGGGCAAGGGCCTGGTGACCACCGGCGCGGCGCTGGCGGTGATGCTCGGGGCTGATGTGGGCACGGCGCTGATGGTAGTGGTGTATTCCTTCGACCTGGCCTGGCTGTCGCCGCTGCTCATTGTCGTGGGCGTGGTGGTGTTCATCTCGCGGCAGAAGGTGCCGGCCGGACATGTGGGCCGCGTGCTGATCGGCCTGGGCCTGATCACCCTGGCACTGCAGCTGATCGTGGGCGCCACCCGACCTCTCATGGAGTCCACGGCTGTGCGCGGTCTGCTGGCGGCGCTTCCCAACGAGGTGCTGCTGGACATCCTGGTGGGTGCGGTGTTGACCGTCCTGTCGTGCTCCAGCCTGGCCATCGTGCTGCTGACGGCCACGCTGGCCACCTCGGACATCCTGCCGCTGTCGGTGGCGCTGGGCCTGGTGCTGGGGGCCAACGTCGGCAGCGCCGTACTGGCCTGGCTGGCCACGGCCAACGCGGCACCCGAGGCCCGCAGGCTGCCGGTGGGCAACCTGCTGTTCAAGGTCAGCGGGGCCTTGATCGCCATCCCCCTGCTGCCCATGGCGCAGGAGCTGGTGCAGCAGGCGGTGCCGCAGATCCATCAGCAGGTGGTCACCTTCCACCTGGCCTTCAACCTGGTGCTCGCGGCCGGCTTCATCGCCTTCACCGGGCCGGTGGGCCGCTTGATGGAGTCCTGGCTCAAGCCGCCGCCTGCGGATGTGGGCGATCGCCCGCGCCACCTCGACCCGGTGGCCCTGGCCACGCCGTCGCTGGCCATCAGCTGCGCCGCGCGTGAGGCCCTGCACCAGGCCGACGTGGTGGAGACCATGCTGCGCGGCATGCTCAGCGTGATCCGTGACAACGACCTGGAACTCGCCGAGCGTTTGCGCCGCATGGACGACCGTGTGGACGAGTTGTACTCCGCCATCAAGTTCTACCTGACGCAGATCTCGCGCGAGGCGCTGTCCGAGCGCGAGGGCCGGCGCTGGACCGACATCGTGTCCTTCACCATCAACATGGAGCAGGTGGGCGACGCCATCGAGCGCGTGTTGCAGGACGTGGAGGACAAGAAGATCCGCAAGGCCCGCAGCTTCTCCGATGCCGGCATGGCCGAGATCTGCCATCTGCACGAGCACCTGCTGGCCAATCTGCGCCTGTCCATGAGTGTCTTCCTGGATGGCCACGTCCGCGACGCGCAGAAGCTGCTGGAAGAGAAGGCGCGCTTTCGCGAGCTGGAGCACGAGTATGCGGCCCGCCACATCGCGCGGCTGCAGGAGCAGACGACACAGAGCATCGAGACCAGCTCGCTGCACCTGGACCTGCTCAGCGAGCTCAAGCGCATCAATTCCCTCCTGTGTTCCATCGCCTACCCCATCCTGGAGTCCGCCGGCGTGCTGGCCAACACCCGGCTGCGCCAGGCGGAGCTGCCCATCACCCCCGACTCCCGACCCCTGAAGCCGTGAAGGACCCCGCAAGGTGCTGACCCTCGACGACATCGAAGCCCTGTTCGCCCGCCGCGGCGCAGAGCAGTACAGCGGCGAGCCCGTGACGCAACTGGAGCACGCGCTGCAATGCGCCGCCCTGGCCGAGGCCGAGGGGGCTGACGACGACCTGGTGACGGCGGCCTTGCTGCACGATCTGGGCCACCTGCTGCAGGAGCTGGGCGAGACGCCCAGCCTGCGCGGCGTGGACGACGTGCACCAGTACGCCGCGTTGCCCTTTCTGCGCGGGCTGTTCGGCGAGCGGGTGCTGGGTGGCATCCAGCTCCATGTGGACGCCAAGCGCTACCTGTGCGCCACCCGGCCGGGCTATCGCGAGGCTCTTTCCGAGGATTCCAAGCGCAGCCTGAAGTTGCAGGGCGGCACCTTCAGCGATGAACAGGCCCAGGCTTTCATCGCCCGACCCGGTGCCGCCGATGCCGTGCGCCTGCGCATCTGGGACGACCTGGCCAAGACCGCCGGCGCGGCCACGCCGCCGCTGTCGCACTTCATGGATCGCGCCCGGCGCTGTGCGCTGGGCGCCGGCGCTGCGTGACGCTCACCTGGCCCGTGGTGTTCGCCGTGCTGTGCGGCGCCATGCTGCACGCCGGCTGGAATGCGCTCGTCAAGTCCTCAGACGACAAGCAGGCCGACACCGCGCTGGTGCACTTTCTGGGTGCTGTGGTGGCGCTGCCGGTGGCGTTGTGGGTGGGGTTGCCGCCGGCGCAGTGCTGGCCTTTCATGGCGGCCTCGCTGGTCATCCACGTCGGCTACTACGTGGCGCTGGCCGGGGCCTACCAGCATGGTGAACTCGGGCTCACCTACCCCATCATGCGCGGCGTCGCGCCCCTGATCGTGGCGCTCGGCAGCGCGGCCGTGATCGGCGAGGTGCCGTCGGCCAGCGCCTGGCTGGGCATCATCGGCATCACGCTGGGTGTGACCCTGGTGGGTCTGGCCCATCCCGGTCAGGCCCTGCATCACGGCAAGGCCCTGGCCTTTGCCTTTGCCAACGCCGCCATCATCGCCGTCTACACCTTCGTCGACGGCCTGGGCGTGCGCCAGGCCGGGCCGTCGGTGACCGAGGTCTTGAGCTATGTGATGTGGCTCTTCGTCCTCGACGGAGTGCCCTACCCCCTGCTGCTGTGGTGGCGGCGTGGCCCGCAGGGCCGACAGGCGCTGGTGGCCTACGCCCGCCAGCGCTGGCCCTGGGCCGCCATGGGCGGGGCGGCCTCCATCGGCTCCTACGCCATCGCCTTGTGGGCCATGACCCGCGCCCCCGTGGCCAGCGTGGCCGCGCTGCGCGAGACCTCGGTGCTGTTCGCCACCGTGCTGGGCACGCTGATGCTGAAGGAGCGCTTTGGTGCCCAGCGGGCCATCGGAGCCTGCGTGATCGTCGGTGGGGTGATGGCGCTGCGATTGGGGTGAGGGCTTGGGCCGCGGCGGAAACGGAGGGTGCGCATCGCCCAGCGCGACCGAGGCAGTCCCGCGTGCCGTGCGGCACTGTCCCCTGCGGGCGAAGTGTTCTCAAGTCGTTCCAAGTCAAGAGGTTCCAGCATGGTGTCCAAGTCGAGCAGTTCGTCAGGCGCAACGTCGGTCCCGCTGCCCACCCAGGCCCAGATCGTCATCGTCGGCGGCGGCATCGCTGGCTGTTCCACGGCCTACCACCTTGCCAAGCTCGGCATCACCGATGTGCTGCTGCTGGAACAGGGCCAACTCACCAGCGGCACCACCTGGCACGCGGCGGGCCTGATCGGGCAGATGCGCCCCAACCGCAACATGACGCGCATGAGCACCTACGGCATCGAGCTGTACTCGACGCTGGAGCAGGAGACCGGCCTGGCCACGGGCTGGAAGCAATGCGGCAGCGTGAACGTGGCGCGCACGCCCGAGCGCATGCAGGTGCTGCGCAAGCAGGCGGCCCTGGCGCGCAGTTTTGGCGTGGAGGTGGAGCTGATCTCGCCGCAGCAGGCGGGCGATCGGTACCCCGTGATGCGCACCGACGACCTGCAAGGCGCGATCTGGATCCCCGGTGACGGCAAGGCCAACCCGGCGGACCTGTGCATGTCGCTGGCCAAGGGCGCGCGCAACCTGGGGGTGTGCATGGTGGAGGGCGTGGAGGTCACGGGGGTCCTCACCGCCGACGGTCCCAGCGGCCCGCGCGCCGTGGGCGTGCGCACCACCCAAGGCGATGTGCACTGCGAGACGCTGGTGAACTGCGCCGGCCAGTGGGCGCGCCAGTTCGGCGCGCTGGCCGGGGTGACGGTGCCGCTGTACCCGGCCGAGCACTTCTACATCGTCACCGACCAGATCGAAGGCGTGCACCCCATGCTGCCGGTGATGCGCGACCCCGACGGCCTCATCTACTACAAGGAGGAGGTGGGCGGCCTGCTCATGGGCGGCTTCGAGCCCCAGGCCAAGCCCTGGACGGTGGACCCGATTCCCAGCAGCTTCCAGTTCCAGTTGCTGGACGAGGACTGGGACCAGTTCGAGATCCTGATGACCAACGCCATCCACCGCACGCCCTGCCTGGAGACGGCCCGCATCAAGATGCTGCTCAACGGCCCGGAGAGCTTCACGCCCGATGGCAACTTCATCCTGGGCGAGGCGCCGGAGCTGCGCAACTACTTCGTTTGCGCCGGTTTCAACTCCGCCGGCATCGCGAACTCGGGCGGTGCGGGCCAGTTGATCGCGCAGTGGATCGCCGATGGCGAGCCCCCCGGCGACCTGTGGGACGTGGACATCCGCCGCTTCGGCCCGCACAACGCCAACCGCAAGGCGCTGGCCGAGCGCACGGGGGAAACCCTGGGCCTGCACTACGCCATGCGCTGGCCGCGCCAGGAACTGCAGACCACGCGCCCGCTGCGCACCAGCCCGCTTTACGACCTGCTGGCGGGCTCTTCCCGTCCTGGCCCGCACGGCACGCGCCAGGCCGAGTTCGGCAGCAAGAACGGCTGGGAGCGGGCGAACTACTTCCGACCCGGGGGCATGGCGCGCCCGACCTACACTCTGGGCACACCGGGCTGGCTGCCCTGGATGCAGGCCGAACAGCGAGCCACCCGCGAGGCCGTGGCCCTGTACGACCAGACCTCGTTTTCCAAGCTGCTGCTGCAGGGGCGCGACGCGCTGGCGGTGCTGCAGCGCCTGTGTGCCAACGACGTCGACCTGCCCGTGGGCCGCATGGTCTACACCGGCCTGCTCAACGCCCGGGGCGGCTTCGAGAGCGACCTGACCGTCATGCGCCTGCCGCCCGAAGGCGCGGGCGAGCGCTTCCTGCTGGTCACGGGCTCGGCCCAGCCGGTGCGCGATGCCGCCTGGATCCGCCGCCATGTCAACGCTGACGAACACGCGGTGCTGACCGATGTCACGCCGCTGTGGAGCGTGCTGAGCGTGATGGGGCCGAACGCGCGCGAGTTGCTGGCGCGGGTGTCGCCGGACGATCTGTCGCCCGCGGGCCTGAAGTTCTCGCACA
>JBJTZN010000032.1:0-4320 GCA_046087245.1 Rubrivivax sp. | reverse complement strand
ACCCGCTCGTTCGCCCCAAACGGCCCCGCTCGTCGTTGCAAATGCTCGCCGTAGCCCGAGCTACGGCTGTGCTTTGCGCCTGGATCGGCACCCTTTGGAACGCCCGCTCGGGCGCGCCGGAATACTTCACAAGCTCTGAGGGCTTGTGAAGCCCTCCCGCGCAGCCTCAGGGCCGGTCCGCGCGCGCCGGCCAGTCCGGCCGGCCCAGCACCTCGTCGTTGTGTTGTCCGAGAAGCGGCGCGGGCGCGCGCAGCCGCCCGGGCGTGTCGGCCAGCTTGGGCACGAAGCCGGGCACTTTGAGCGGGCGGCCCTGCGCGTCGGCGGTCTGCAGGATCATCTCGCGCGCCCGGTACTGCGGGTCGGTGGCGATGTCGGCCACCGAGTAGATGCGCCCGGCGGGTACGCCCGCGGCGTCCAGGGTGTGGATGACCTCATCGATGGGACGCCGCGCCGTCCAGGCGCCGATGGCGGCGTCGATCTCGGCCACGCGCGCCACGCGGCCGCCGTTGCGCGCCAGCGCCGGGTCGGTCTCCAGGTCGGGCCGGCCGATGGCGCGCATCAGGCGCCGGAAGATGCTGTCGCCATTGCCCGCCACCAGGACGTAGGTGTCGTCGGCGCAGGCGTAGGCGTTGCTCGGGGCGATGCCGGGCAGCGCGCTGCCGGCTGCACCGCGCACGGTGCCGAAGGCGTCGTACTCGGGCAGCAGGCTCTCCATCACGTTGAACACGCTCTCGTACAGCGCCACGTCGATCTCCTGGCCCTGCCCGCCCTGGACCTCCCGGTGGCGCAGTGCCATCAGCACACCGATCACTCCGTGCAGCGCGGCCAGCGTGTCGCCGATGGACACGCCCACCCGCACCGGCACGCGCCCGGGCTCGGCGGTGAGGTGGCGCAGGCCCCCCATGGCCTCGCCCAGCACGCCGAATCCCGGTTTGCTGGCATAGGGTCCGGTCTGGCCGTAGCCCGAGATGCGCAGCATGATCAGGCGCGGGTTCAAGGCGTGCAGCGTGTCCCAGCCCAGGCCCCAGCCCTCCAGCGTGCCGGGCTTGAAGTTCTCGATCAACACATCGGCCTGCGCGGCCAGCGCACGCACGGCCTGCTGGCCCTCGGGGGTCCGCAGGTCCAGCGCCACCGAGCGCTTGTTGCGCGACTGCACCTCCCACCACACCGAGGTGCCCTCGCGCAGCAGCCGCCAGGTGCGCAGCGGATCGCCGCCTTCCACCGGCTCGATCTTGATGACGTCGGCGCCGAAATCCGCCAGGGTCTTGCCGGCGAACGGTCCGGCGATGAGCTGGCCCAGCTCCAGCACCTTCAGGCCCTGCAGGGCGTCCATGGCGACCTCCTCGTGTTGCGCACCTCGGTGCACCTGACGATACCCGAGGCGACGCGCAGGAGCCAGAATCCCGCGGCCCAACACCCGGAGCACCATCGATGAACGTTCTGCGATTTCGCCCGGCGCTCGCGCGCATGCTGATGACCGCGGCGGTGGTCGCTGGCGCAGGCGGCGCGGCCGCGCAGCCGCTGCCGCAGGTGTCCACAGGCCGTATCGAGCGCCTGGCGGACTTTGCCTCCCGCCACGTGGACGCCCGCCATGTGGACGTCTGGCTGCCGTCCGACTACAACCCCGCCCGGCGCTACCAGGTGCTGTACATGCAGGACGGCCAGATGCTGTTTGACGCGACCACCACCTGGAACCGGCAGGCCTGGGACGTGCACCTGGTCGTGGACCGTCTGGTGCGCGCCGGTCGCCTGGCCCCCACCCTCATCGTGGGCGTGTGGAACAACGGCCAGCAGCGCCACAGCGAGTACTACCCGGAGAAGTTTCTGCCCTACCTGGCGCCCGGCCTGCGCGCGGAGTTCGTCGGCAAGGCGCTGCAAGGCCGGCCGCGCGCCGATGCCTACCTGCGCTTCCTGGTCGAGGAGCTCAAGCCGGCCATCGACGCCCGCTTTGCCACGCTGCCCGGACCGGAGTCCACCTTCATCATGGGCTCCAGCATGGGGGCGCTCATCTCCCTGTACGCGCTCAGCGAGTATCCGCAGGTCTTCGGCGGCGCCGCCGGGCTGTCGGTGCACTGGCCGGGCGCTTTCCAGTCCAATGCCGCGCTGCCCCTGGCCGCATTCAACTACCTGCACGACCGCCTGCCGCCCCCCCGGGGACGGCGGCTGTACATGGACCGCGGCACCACCGAGCTGGACGCCCTGTACGGCCCGTACCAGAGCTTCGTGGACGAGATCGTGCGCGACCGCGGCTGGGCCGCCGAGCATCTGATGAGCCGGGTGTTCGAAGGCACGGGGCACAACGAGCGGGCCTGGGCCGCGCGGCTGGAGGTGCCGCTGCTGTTCCTGATGGGGCGATGAGCCGGGAAGGGGTTCCCGGGCCCTCAGCCGGGCGCGGGCGCCAGCGACGCTGCCGCGCCTGTGAGCGCGGCCAGCGTGTCGGTGATCACGGCCGTGGGGATGTCGGCCAGGTAGCTGCGGAACCGGCCCTTGGCCTCGAACTTCTGGCGAAAGCGCGAGCGGAAGAAGAGATCACCCAGACGCGGCACGATGCCCCCGCCGATGTAGACCCCGCCACGCGCACCGTACGTAAGCGCCACGTTGCCGGCAAAGCTGCCAAGGAAGGCGCAGAACAAGTCCAGCGTGCGCTGGCAGTGTTCGTCGCTGCCCTGGGTGCCCGCCTCGATGATCTGGGCCGCCGTGAGATCGGGCCCGCACTGGCCTGCCAGGGCGGCTACGGCGTGGTGCAGCACCGGCAGGCCGATGCCCGACAGCAGCCGCTCGGCCGAGACATGCGCGAACCGGCGCCGCACCTGCGCCAGCACCCGGGCTTCATCCTCGTCTGTCGCTGCCAGGGTGGCGTGGCCGCCCTCGCCCGGTAGGGCGGTCCAGCCCTGGCGGGTGCGTACGACCCCCGCCACGCCCAGACCGGTGCCGGGCCCGATGACGGCCAGCACGCCGTCGGCATGCGGCAGCGCCGCGTGGGCGCGCAACTGGGTGGGCTGCAGATGCGGCAGCGACAGGGCCAGCGCCTCGAAATCGTTGAGCAGGCGCAGTTGATCCAGACCCAGGGCCTGCATCAGGGCCGTGCGCGAGAAGCGCCAGTGCCCGTTCGTGAGTTCCACCCAGTCGCCATCCAGCGCCGTGGCCAGGGCCCAGGCGCAACGTCGCGGGCGTGGCAGCGCGGCGTGTCCACTGGCAGCCAGGGTGGCGAGGTAGGAGGCCGCGGCCTGTGCCGGCCCCGCGTGCTGGGCCACGGGCAAGGTCCTGACATGCCGCACCGCGCAGGACGGCTCGTCCACCCAGCCGAAGCGGGCGTTGGTACCGCCCACATCGGCGACCAGCCACGGCAAGTCCAAGGCCTGCGCGCGCTGCGCTGCAGTCTCGAGGAGGCTTTCGCTGGGTGCGTTCATGGTGGTCGTGCCGGCCGGACCTTGCCGCCGTGGTGCTTCGTCCCTGCCCGCACGACGCAGACCCCGGGGTGGGCGCGTGCCTGGGCAAACCTCATCTGGCCAGAGGACGGTCGAAAGGTAGCAAAACTACATGCCCTCAGCAACGGGGCTTGCCTGGGTCGGGCGCGCAAGCCTGCGTCTGGTCAACGCGGACGGAGCGCCTGCCACGAACCCGCTCGGGATACTGTAGTCAAGTTACCATGCCTTGAACCTCCTGATCCTTCGCGCCGTCCCCCATGAGCGTTCATGACAGCCCGCGCCTGATGGCCGATGTGGGCGGAACCTATGCCCGTTTTGCGCTGGAGATCGCCCCCGGCGAGTTCGCGCACACGGCCTCGCTGCGCTGCGCGGACCACGCCGACTTCCATGCGGCGGTGAGCGCCTACCTGGGCACGCTGCCTGCCCTGCGCATCGAGCACGCGGCCGTGGCCATCGCCAACCCGGTGGAGGGCGATGAGGTCCGCATGACCAACTACCACTGGCACTTCTCCATCGAGCAGATGCGCCAGCGCCTGGGCCTGCAGACCCTGGTGGTGGTCAATGACTTCACGGCGCTGGCCTTGGCGCTGCCGCGCCTGCTGCCCTCGCAGCGACGCCAGGTGGGTGGGGGCATGCCCGTGGCCCGCAGCGTGGTGGGGCTGATTGGCGCAGGCAGCGGCCTGGGCGTGTCGGGGCTCGTTCCCGCGGGCGATGGCTGGGTGGCCCTGGGCACCGAGGGCGGCCACACCAGTTTCTCGCCGCGCGACGAGCGCGAACTCGACATCCTGCGCTATGCCATGGCGCAGCACCCGCACGTGTCCTTTGAGCGCCTGGTGTCCGGGCCGGGCCTGGAACTCAGCTACCTGGCGCTGCTGCACCGCGCCGGGCGCCC
>JBJTZN010000031.1:0-38332 GCA_046087245.1 Rubrivivax sp. | reverse complement strand
GCCCTTGCAGGGCGCGTCGCCGCCCAGCAGGCGGTCGAACTCCTGCGCCACCAGCTCGCGGTGCGCGTCGAGCGCGTGGAGAAAGGGGCAGATGCCGTCGTAGCCCAGCGTGCGGGCGATCCATTCGAGGTCGGCGTCCTGCGTCGGCAGCACGTGGGTCTGCTGGTCGTCCAGGTACTGGATGCGGTGCTCCACGTTGCGCAGGAAGGTGTAGGCCTGGGCCAGTTGGTCGGCGGTGTCCTGCGGCATCAGGTTGGCGCGTGCCAGGCGCTGCAGCGCTTCGAGGGTGGGGCGGCAGCGCAGTTCCTGGAACTGTCCGCCGCGCACTACCTGCAGCAGTTGGACCGTGAATTCGATCTCCCGGATGCCACCGCGCGAAAGCTTGACGTCGTGGGCCCGATCGGGGCGGCCGGCGGCACGGCGCTGGGCCTCCTCCCGGATCTTGCGGTGCAACTGGCGCAGCCCCTCGAAGACACCGTAATCCAGGTACTTGCGGTAGACGAAAGGCGTGACCAGCGAGCGCAGGGCCCGCCCGCGCCCGCTCTGGACGGCCGCCTGCGGCGCCACGATGCGGCTCTTGAGCCAGGCAAAGCGCTCCCACTCGCGCCCCTGCACCTGAAAGTACTCCTCCAGCATGGCCAGGCTCACCACGGGCGGGCCGGAGTGGCCGTTGGGCCGCAAGGCCAGGTCCATGCGAAAGACGAAGCCGTCGTCCGTGGTGTCGCCGATCAGCGCGTACAGCCGCCTGGCGACCTGAGAGAAGTACTCGTGCGCCGAGACCACGCCCGTGCGCCGGTCCTCATCGGGGTCGGACGCCGGCACCCCCAGGGTGTCGCCGTCATCCTCGTACACGTAGACGAGATCGATGTCGGAGGACACGTTGAGTTCGCGCGCCCCCAGCTTGCCCATGCCCACGATCCAGAAGTCGATCGCCTGTCCCGCTGCTGACTGCGGCGGACCGTGGCGCGCGTCGCAGTCTCGCCGGGCCTGGGCCAGTGCCGCTTCCAGGCTCACCTCGGCCAGGGTGGTCATGGCACGCGTCACGTCGTCCAACGGCGCGCCATGCTCGATGTCCAGCACGGCCAGGCGTTCCAGCACCAGTTGGCGGGTCACCCGCAATGCACTGCCCAGGTCCCGGCCCTCAGCCTGCAGACTCTCTATCGCACGTCGTATGGCGTGCTCGTCGGGCAGACCGGGGTTCAGGCGCACGAGATCGGCGCCGTAGCGTCTCCGGATGCGTTGCACAAAGCGACTGTGCGCAGCCCGCGCCGCCAGGTGATGGGGCGCGGCGGTATCGGCGGCGGCCCGGTTCGTTGCCATGTCTTGCAGGCTGGCGGCCCTCATCGGCAGCACCCGATGTTGGACTCCGGTGTATGACTGATCATGGTTCCTCTTTCCCAGCTCGGCACGCTGCGCCACCGTGATGGCATCGCGGCGGGGATGCGGCGCCTGGCGGGTTGGCGGATGGCGGGTTGGCGGATGGCGCCGCCTCGACGAAGCCAGCAGCAACCAAGGCAAGCCCATGAGGGCCGACCAAGGCTGAGTAGGGCCGCTAACGCACGATGCCGGTGGATCAAGGGCCTATCCCCTGTTCGGATCCACTGGTCCGTGCGACGCCGTGCTCTCCTCCCGCTTGACTCCGCAGTCTCCTGCTGGGTGTGACATCAGCAATCAGCGTACCGACTTCACGTGGTTGAGCAGGTCGAGGGGCCTTTGCTCGCGACCGCGCGGGGCGGTGCGGGCCCGCGCGGGCCCAGGCAGCCTGGGGCGGGCAATGCCAGGATTCCCGAGGACGTTCACAATGCAGCGACCGTGGTGCCCTGGACGCTGGCCATGAAGATCGCCTCCTTGCAGATGGTGTCCACCCCCGACCTCGACCGCAACCTTCAGGCCGCGGGACGGCTGGTGGCCCAGGCGGCGGCCGATGGGGCCGCCCTGGTCGCGCTGCCCGAGTACTTCTGTCTGCTGGGACACCGCGACACCGACAAGCTGGCCCACGCCGAGACGCCGGGGCAGGGGCCCATCCAGGCCTTTCTTCGAGCCGCGGCCCGGCAGCACGGGGTCTGGATCGTCGGGGGCACCCTGCCCATGGCGGTGGCTGGGCGCAGCGACCGTGTGCGAAACACCTGCCTGGTGCTGGCGCCCGACGGGGAGGTGGCTGCGCGCTACGACAAGATCCACCTGTTCGCTTTCGACAACGGTAGGGAGTGCTACGACGAGGCCCGTGTGCTGGAGCCGGGTGACGGGCCTGTGGCGTTCGTCGCTGCCGGCCACCGCGTGGGCCTGAGCGTGTGCTACGACCTGCGCTTTCCCGAGTTGTACCGGGCCCTGGCCTGCGGGCAGCCGCCCTGCGACCTGTTGTGCGTGCCAGCGGCCTTCACCCACACCACCGGACAGGCCCACTGGGAGCTGCTGCTGCGTGCCCGCGCCGTGGAGAACCAGTGCTACGTGATCGCCCCGGCGCAGGGTGGCCTGCACGAGAACGGCCGCCGTACCTGGGGCCACAGCATGATCGTCGGCCCCTGGGGCGAGGTGCTGGCCTGCCAGCCGGAGGGCGAGGCGGTGGTGATGGCGCAACTCGATGCGGCCAGGCTGGCTGAGGTCCGCCAGCAGTTGCCGGCCCTGGCCCATCGGCGCATGTAGACCCATCCGCAGGGCACCCAGGCCCGAAGACCTGGGTGCCCAGGTTTTCCCGAATTGGCACAGGCCTTGCGCAAAGTACCCTAGAAGACCGCAAAAGCGATGCATCTTGCGGCGTTCTGGTATCCCAAAAACCGTCTGAATGAGGAGATCACCGATGTCCCTGACCCTTCGTCCCCTGCGCGTTGCCGCAGCCGCAGCGCTGGCTTGCGCGATGGCGCTGCCGGCGATCGCCCAGCAAAACCTGGAAAAGCTCAAGCAGTTCAAGGTCGCCACCACCGACTTGAACATTCCGACCGTGCCGCAGACCGGTCGCAACGCCGACGCCATCCGCGCCAACCTGCGCAACGTCAAGCTGCCCCCCGGCTTCAAGATCGACCTGTTCGCGATCGTGCCCGACGCCCGGCACATGGCCGTGGCTCCCAGCACCAACATGCTGTTCGTGGGTACCCGCAAGACCACGGTCTGGGCCGTGACCGACCGCAACAGCGACGGCGTGGCCGACGAGGTGAAGTCCTTCGCCCCGTCGCTGAAGTTCACCAACCCGAACGCGGTGTGCTGGACCCCGACGGCTTCCTGATCGTGGTCGAGCACAACCGCGTGCTGAACTTCCCGGCCGCGGAGTTCTTCTACGAAGGGCCGGATGTCGCCGTCATCGAGGTGGTCCCCCAAGGCAAGCTGATTCCGGTGGAAGAGGAGAGCTTCAACCATGGCGCCCGCACCTGCCGCATCGGGCCTGACAAGCAGCTCTATGTCACGCTCGGCCAGCCCTTCAACGTGCAGCCGCGCGAGAAGGTCAAGCTCTACGATGACCTGGGCATCGGCGGCATCGTTCGCCTGGACCCGTTCGACGGCAGCAAGCGAGAGGTCTTCGCGCGCGGCGCGCGCAACTCGGTCGGCCAGGACTTCAACCCGAAGGACGGTTCGCTGTGGTGGACCGACAACCAGGTCGATGGTCTGGGTGACGACATCCCCCCGGGCGAGCTCAACCGCACCACGGCCAAGGGCCAGCACTTCGGCTTCCCCTGGACCAACGGCGGCGTGCGCATCGCCGGCGGCCCGGCCGCGCCTGACCTGAAGGACGTGCCCGCCCCGGCCGGCATCATCGAGCCCCAGGTCAACTTCCCCGCGCACCAGGCGCAGCTCGGCATGACCTTCTACTCGGGCAACATGTTCCCGGCGAAGTATCGCGGCGGCATCTTCGTGGCGGCGCACGGCTCCTGGAACCGGACCAAGCCCAGCGGGGCGCTGATCAACTTCGTTCCGCTCAAGGCCGATGGCACCGCAGCGGGCAATGAAGTGTTCGCCGAAGGCTGGCTGGACGCCAATGGCGTGTACCGCGGCCGGCCCGTGGACGTGGCGGTGATGAAGGACGGCTCGCTGCTGATCAGCGACGACTTCGCCGGCGCGATCTATCGCGTGACCTACAGCGCGCCCTGAAGGACGCCGCAGGTGCCCGCGTGAACCCTCCTGCGGGGGGGGGCTCACGCGCGCGCGGGCGGGCTGGACCCTGACCGGGGGCCGGCCCGCCCTGCACCGATGCCATCTCCACGCCTACCGGATCGCCACAAGATGATTCGCTTCCTGCTGTGCCTGAGCACGGCGCTTTTCTTGCACCTGGCCTGCAGCCCTGCGCTGGCCCGTGATGTCGAGGCCGGGCGCACCAAGGCCCAGATGTGCGTGGTGTGCCATGGTGCCCAAGGCATTTCCACGGCGCCCGATGCACCGCATCTGGCCGGTCAGCCGGCGCTGTACACCGCCGCGCAGCTCAAGGCCTACCGTTCCGGCGCGCGCAAGCATGAAGTCATGGCCGTGATGGCCCGCATGCTCAGCGACGACGACATCTCCAACCTGGCTGCCTGGTATGCCTCCCTGCGTATCGAAGTCCAGCCCCCGCGCTGAACGGTTGCTGAACCCGGCGGCCCCCGTGGCCGCGGCCACCCTGGCCTGCATCGCCGCCTTCTTCAGCCCGCAGGTGCAGGCCCAGGACGCCGCAGCGCAGCCCGAGCAGGTGGTCATCACGGCCAGCGGCGTGGAGCGCAGGCTGTTTGACACTCCTTACGCCGTCGGGGTGGTGGACGCGCAGGCGCTGCGCGCTGCCGGCCCGATGGTCAACCTCTCGGAGGCCTTGGCCCGGGTACCCGGTCTGGTGGTGGCCAACCGCAGCAATTACGCTCAGGACTTGCAGATCAATTCGCGTGGTTTCGGTGCGCGTGCCGGCTTCGGGGTGCGGGGGATGCGCCTGTACGCCGACGGCATCCCGGCCAGCGGACCCGATGGCCAAGGCCAGGTCTCGCACTTTGACCTGGCTGGCGCGCAGCGCATCGAGGTGCTGAGAGGCCCGTTCACCGCGCTGTACGGCAGCAGCTCCGGCGGGGTCATTTCCCTCGTGAGTTCGGCGCCCAGGCAGGGCCGATGGTCGGTGGATGGCGACCTCGGCAGTGACGGCCTGCAGCAACTGCGCCTGGGGATCGAGGCCCCGCTGGGCGGCGGCTTCAGTGTGCGGGCCCAGGCTGCGCGCTTCGAGATCGACGGCTTCCGGCCTCAAGCCTCCGCTTCCCGCACCCTGGGCAACCTGCGTCTGGGTTGGGAGGGTGTGCGCGATCAGGTCGTGGTGATCGTCAACGCCTTGAACCAGCCCGCGCTGGACCCGCTGGGCCTGACGCGTGCCCAGTTCGCGCAGGATCCCGACCAGACCACCCCACAGGCGCTGCCGCAGACCGCGCCGGGACAGGCTGACCGCTTCAACACGCGCAAGCTCACGCGCCAGGACCAGGCCGGGCTGAACTGGCGCCACCGTTTCGCCGGAATGGGCGCCCTGAGCGAAGGCGCCCTCAGCCTCTACCAGGGCCGCCGGTCGGTCACCCAGTGGCAGGCCATTCCCGTGAGCACGCAGTTCAATCCGGTCAATCCCGCGCTGACCGAGCGCCAGCCCGGTGGCGTGATCGATTTCGACCGCCAGTACGCGGGCGCCGACGCACGTTTGAACTGGCGCTGGGCCCTGGCCGGGCAGCGCGACGCCCGGCTGACCGCGGGCGTGTCCATGGACGACAGCAGCGAGGACCGCCGCGGCTACGAGAACTTCATCGGCACGGGCGCCGTGCAGCAGCTGGGCGTGACCGGCAAGCTGCGCCGCGACGAGCGCAACCGCGCCTCCACGCGGGACGTTTATGCCCAGGGCGAGGTCGACCTCGAGGCCACCTGGACGGCCGTGATGGGCCTGCGCGATGGCCGGGTGCGCTTTCGCTCGCAAGACCGCTACATCGTGGGCGGCAACGCGGATGATTCCGGCACCCTGGCCTACGGCTTCACCAACCCGGTGGCCGCCCTGCAGTGGCGTGCCACACCAGCCTGGCAGCTGTACCTCAGCGCTGGCCGGGGCTTCGAGTCGCCGACCTTGGGTGAACTGGCCTACCGCCCCGACGGCTTGCCAGGGTTCAACACCGCGCTGAAGGCGCAGACCAGTCGTCAAGTGGAGGCGGGCCTGAAGTGGAGGCCCGTGGACACCGGGCTGGCGCTGGATCTGGCGGTATTTGAAGCACGCACCGAGGACGAGATCGGCATCGCCACCAACCGGGGCGGGCGTTCGACCTTCCGCAATGTCGGACGCACGCAGCGCCAGGGCGCCGAAATTGACCTGCGCTGGCGCATCACGCCGCAGTGGCGCGCCCAGATGGCCCTGACTGCGCTGGAGGCCACCTACGTCGATGGCTTCTTCGTCTGCCGCAGCCTGCCCTGCCTCAACCCCGACCTGCCGGTGCCCGCGGGCAACCGCATCGCGGGCACGCTGGCGCGCTCCGGCTTTGCGGAGGTGGCGTGGCAGCCGCGCCCTGCGGTCGAAATCGGCCTGGAGTTGAAGGGCCAGGGTCGCTTGCCTGTCAACGATGTGAACAGTGACTTCGCCAGCGGCTTCGGCCTGCTGGCCCTGCGCGCGCAGTGGCGCCTGAACCTGGGCGCGGGGCGGCTGGACCTGCTGGCGCGCATCGACAACCTGGCCGACCGCCGCGTGGCCGGCAGCGTCATCGTCAACGAGGGCAATTCACGCTTCTTCGAGCCCGCGCCGGGACGCAGCGGGCTGGTCTCGGCGCGTTGGTCGGCGGCGTTCTGACACTCTGAAGTTGCCACGAAGGCACGCCAGAGCATGTTGGCCCGGGCCTGCAGGGCCTCAGAGTTTTGAAGAAGACGCCAGGCCGCCCCAAGTCGTCTTGCGCCCCCTCGGGGGGCCGGGTCGGGCACCGCCCGGACCTTGGGGGCGCACAAAACCTCAGCGGCGCCCGAACATCATCTGCCGCGCCAGCACGCGTTGCAGCGGCGGGATGGCCTGCAGCAGGCCCAGGCCCAGGCCGCGTGCCGCCGCCACCCCCGGCCAGCGCCAGGTGAAGCTTCGGGCCAGGAAATCGGTGGTGGCGATGGTGCTCCAGCGGTCGCCCGCGCGCTGCCATTGCACTTTGCGCAGGGCGCGGTCCACGTCGGGCTCGAAGCGCAGCGCCTGCACCAGGCAGAAGGCGTCGCGCAACCCCAGGTTCAAGCCCTGGCCTGCCACGGGGTGCAAGGTCTGCGCCGCATTGCCGATGCGCACCTGGCGACCTGACACCAGGCTGCGCTCGGCGTTCAGGCCCAGGGTGAAGCACTTGAGCGGAGACAGCGCCACCACCTGGCCCGCAGGTGCGGGCAGCAGGGTGTTCAGCACGGCGATGCGCTGCGCCGGGCTCAGGGTCTGGACGGGGTCGTCGTCTGCCGTGGTGCACCACACCAAGGCTGCGCGGGGGCGGCCTTGCGCGTCGGCGCTCAGCGGCAGCAGGGCCACCGGGCCCTGGCGTGTGAAGCGCTCGAAGGCGGTGCCTGGCGACGTGCCCTCGAGCGTGGCCGTGCCGACCCAGGCGTTCTGCCGGTAGTCGTGCGACAGCGCCTTGCGCGCCTGGTCGGCAAAGACCCCGCCCTCGGCCACCACCGCCAGGTCAAAGGTCTCGGCAATGCCTGCGTCCACCTCCACTCCCCAGGCCCGGCCTGCGTCCGTCCCGCGGCCTGCGGGCAGGGGCTTCAGGCCACCGACGGGTGTGCCGAAGCGGGACTGCAGGCGCCCTGCCGAATCAGCCACCTGGGCGCACCAGGCCGTCTGCAGCGTGCCGACCAGCGACCCGTAGGCGACCACCGCGCCGAGCATCGGCACGCCCAGGTCGGCAGCGCGCAGCCACACCTGGCCGTTTCCCGCCGAGGGCGGGGCCTGCGACACGTGCACGGCCTGCAGGGGGGTGGCCAGCGCCGCCGGCCAGGCCTGCAGGCGTTGCAGCCACTGCACGCTGCCCAGCGCCAGGGCCAGGGTGCGCGGGTCGGCCCAGATGTCGTGCTCCAGCGGCCGGGCGTCGAACAGGGCCACACGCGCCCGCGGCAGCGTGCGGGCAGCGTGCAGGCCCAGAGCCAGGCCCACGGGCCCGGCGCCGATGACGGCAATGCGCAGGGGGGGCGTCGTGTCCATCAGGCCGGGACGATAACCGAGTGCGGCGTACCCGCACAGGCGATGCGCTAACCTCGTGTTGATGTTCATCCCTGCTGTCTGCACCTGACCATGCAATACCGTCGTCTGGGCCGGGCCGGCCTGCGCGTGAGCGCGCTGTCCCTGGGTTCGTGGATCACCTACCACAACCAGCTCGGGGTGGATGAGGCCGTGGAGATGATGGCAGCGGCTTTCGATGGCGGGGTCAACTTCTTTGACAATGCCGAGGTGTACGCGGGCGGGCGCAGCGAAGAGGTCATGGGCCAGGCCTTGAAGCGCTTGGGTTGGCCGCGCCTGAACTTCATCGTCTCCACCAAGTTCTTCTGGGGGCTGGACCGGGCGGGCGAGTCAGTCAACCGTCGCGACACGCTCAACCGCAAGTACCTCGCTCAGGCCATCGACGGCTCCCTGCGGCGCCTGGGCCTGGAGCATGTCGATCTGGTCTACTGCCACCGTCCCGACCCGCACACCCCCATCGAGGAGACCGTGTGGGCCATGAGCGACATGATCACGCAGGGCAAGGCGCTGTACTGGGGCACCAGCGAGTGGAGCGCGGGCGACATCCGCGCCGCCTGGGAGATCGCCGAGCGCCATCACCTGCACAAGCCGGTGGTCGAGCAGCCGCAGTACCACCTGTTCCACCGCCAGCGCGTGGAGCAGGAATACGCCCGGCTGTACGAGGACATCGGCCTGGGCCTGACCACCTGGAGCCCCTTGGCCTCGGGGCTGCTGACGGGCAAGTACCGCGACGGCGTGCCGCCCGGCAGTCGTGCGACGGTGGAGAGCTACGCCTTCCTGCGCGAAGGCCTCATCCATCCCGCCCGCAACGCCGCCGTGGTGCGCCTGGCGGAGGTGGCTGCCGGGCTGGGGGTGACGACGGCTCAGCTGGCCATCGGCTGGGCGGCGCGCCACCCGCGCGTGAGCAGCGTCATCACGGGCGCGTCCACCGTGGCGCAACTGCGCTCGAACCTGGGCGCCCTGGACGTCTGCGCGCGCCTGGGCCCGGAGGTGCTGGCGCGCATCGACGAGATCACCGCAGGCCTGGTGGACTGAGGCCCTGCCGGTCCCGGCAGCTAAGATTCGGGCCTCGTCGGAAAGATCCGGTCGCAGCGCCCCGTGGGCCCTGCGGTGCCGTGCGGCAACCCGGATCCGCTTGCGTGCCGTGCCTTCGCGGCGGACCTTCCGGGCGCCCCTGAACCCCTGCCTGCCTTCCCTACCCATGATTTCACAAGACACCCGCGCGATGGCCAACGCCATCCGCGCATTGGCCATGGACGCCGTCCAGCAGGCCAACTCCGGCCACCCCGGCGCCCCCATGGGCATGGCCGAGATTGCGGTCGCGCTGTGGGGCCGGCACCTGAAGCACCACCCCGGCAACCCGCACTGGGCCGACCGCGACCGTTTCGTGCTCAGCAACGGCCACGGCTCCATGCTGATCTACGCCCTGCTGCACCTGACGGGGTATGACCTGCCGATGGAAGAGCTCAAGCGCTTCCGCCAGTTGCACAGCAAGACACCCGGCCACCCTGAAGTGGGCCTCACCCCCGGGGTGGAGACCACCACCGGCCCGCTGGGCCAGGGCATCACCAATGCCGTGGGCATGGCGCTGGCCGAAAAGCTGCTGGCCAGCGAGTTCAACCGCCCCGGCCACGCCGTGGTGGACCACCGCACCTACGCTTTCCTGGGCGACGGCTGCCTGATGGAGGGCATCAGCCACGAGGCCGTGGCCCTGGCCGGTGCGTGGCAGCTGAACAAGCTGGTGGCGCTGTACGACGACAACGGCATCAGCATCGACGGCTCCGTGCAGCCCTGGTACGTGGACAACGCCGGTCTGCGCTTCAAGGCCTGCGGCTGGGACGTCATCGGTCCCGTGGATGGCCATGACGTCCATGCCGTGGACGCCGCCCTGGCGGCCACCAAGGCGGCCACCCAACCCACCCTCATCATCTGCCGCACCACCATCGGCAAGGGTTCGCCCAACCGTGGCGGCACGGCCAAGGCGCACGGGGAGGCGCTGGGCGCCGAGGAAGTCCGTCTGACGCGTGAAGCGATCGGCTGGCCGCACGAGCCCTTCACCGTGCCCGCCGAGGTCTATGCCTTGTGGGACGCCAAGGCCGCCGGTGCGCGGCGCGAGGCCGACTGGAACGTCCGGTTTGCCGCCTACCGCGCGGCCCACCCCGAGCTGGCCGCCGAGTTCGAGCGCCGCATGGCCGGGCGTTTGCCCGCCGGCTTTGCCCAGACCGCCGTGGACGCGGTGATCGCGGCGCACACCAAGGCCGAGACCGTGGCCTCGCGCAAGGCCAGCCAGATCGCGCTGGAGGCCTTCACCCAGGCGCTGCCCGAGCTGCTGGGGGGTTCGGCCGACCTGACCGGCTCCAACCTGACCAATACCTCGTCCACGCCGGCGCTGCGCTTCGCCCAGGACGGCACGCCCAACGGCGGGCGCCACATCAACTACGGCGTGCGCGAATTCGGCATGGCCGCCATCATGAACGGCGTGGCCCTGCACGGCGGCTACATCCCCTACGGCGGCACCTTCCTGACCTTCAGTGATTACAGCCGCAACGCCATCCGCATGGCCGCGCTGATGAAGCTGCGCGTGGTCCATGTCTTCACGCACGACTCCATCGGACTGGGAGAAGACGGTCCCACGCATCAGAGCGTGGAGCACGCCGCCAGCCTGCGCCTGATCCCGAACCTGGACGTGTGGCGCCCGGCCGACACGGCCGAGACGGCCGTGGCCTGGACCATGGCCATCGGCAACGCCGGGCGCCCCACCGCGCTGCTGCTGAGCCGGCAGAACCTGCCCTACCTGCCCAAGGCCGGGCTGGACGAGATCGGCAAGGGCGCCTACGTGCTGGCCGAACCGACGGAGGTCGGGCTGAAGAAGAAGGCGCAGGCCGTGATCATCGCCACCGGCAGCGAGGTGCAACTGGCCCTGCACGCGCAGGCGCAGCTCGCGCAATCGGGCCTTGCCGTGCGCGTGGTCAGCATGCCCAGCACGACGGTGTTCGATCGTCAGGGCGTGGCCTACAAGAACCGTGTGCTCCCACCCCGGCTGCCGCGCATTGCCGTGGAGGCTGGCGTGACTGACGGCTGGTGGAAGTACGGCTGCGCGGCCGTGGTGGGCCTGGACACCTACGGCGAGAGCGCACCGGCGGGCGTGCTGTTCAAGCACTTTGGCTTCACCGCGGACAACGTCGCTGCGGTGGTGCGCCAGGTCCTGAAGCGCCGCTGAATCGCCGCAGAAATGCTGATGAAGCGTCCCACCCGAATTCTTCACATCCCTTTCGAGAGGACTTTCCCATGACCATCAGGATCGGCATCAACGGCTTCGGCCGCATCGGGCGCATGGTGTTCCGTGCTGCCGTGCAGAACTTCTCCGAGATCGAGGTCGTGGGCATCAACGACCTGCTGGAGCCTGACTACCTGGCCTACATGCTGAAGTACGACAGCGTGCACGGCCGCTTCAAGGGCGAGGTGTCGGTGGACGGCAGCACGCTCATCGTGAATGGCAAACGCATCCGCCTGACGGCCGTGAAGAACCCCGCCGAGCTGAAGTGGGACGAGGTGGGCGCCGACGTCGTGGTCGAAGCCACCGGCCTGTTCCTGACCAAGGACACCGCTGAGGCTCATCTAAAGGCCGGCGCCAAGAAGGTCATCATGAGCGCCCCGTCCAAGGACGACACGCCCATGTTCGTCTACGGCGTGAACGACAAGACCTACGCCGGCCAGGCCATCATCAGCAACGCGAGCTGCACCACCAACTGCCTGGCACCCGTGGCCAAGGTGCTGAACGACACCTTCGGCATCAAGCGCGGCCTGATGACCACGGTGCACGCCGCCACCGCCACGCAGAAGACGGTGGACGGTCCGTCCAACAAGGACTGGCGCGGCGGCCGCGGCATCCTGGAGAACATCATCCCCAGCAGCACGGGTGCGGCCAAGGCGGTGGGGGTGGTGATTCCTGAGCTGAACAAGAAGCTCACGGGCATGGCCTTTCGCGTGCCCACCTCCGATGTCTCGGTGGTGGACCTGACGGTGGAACTCGTCAAGGAAGCCAGCTACGACGAGATCTGTGCGGCAATGAAGGCCGCCAGCCAGGGCGCGATGAAGGGTGTGCTGGCCTACACCGAGGACAAGGTGGTGGCCACCGACTTCCGCGGCGAGCCCTGCACCAGCGTGTTCGATGCCGAGGCCGGCATCGCGCTGGACAAGACCTTCGTCAAGGTGGTGGCCTGGTACGACAACGAGTGGGGCTACTCCAACAAGGTGCTGGAGATGGTGCGGGTGATCGCAGCCTGATCGGCGCCCCATCCCCGCCCACCCCGGAGACACGCCAGCAACATGCCGGTGCCTACACTGCACCCATGAAGATCGACCCAAGACGTCTGGCGGTTCTGATGCGGGGCTTGCGCTGCGGCGGGTCAGACCGCGCCTGGGCGGCGCAAGCTGCAGGTCTTGCGGGCGCCGCGGGTGCCCGGGCCTGTCGATGGGCTCTGGGGATGGTGCTGGCGGGCGGGATCGGGCTGGGCGTCGGGTCGGCGGTCTCTGCCCCCTTGACCGGTGCGGTGACCGCCGCCGCCCCCGGCCCTGCCGCCGAGCTTTCGGCCCGCGTGATCGTGGGCTACCGCGAGGGCACGGCCCTGGCCGTGGCCCACCCCTGGCGCGAGGGCGCGTCCGTCAGCGAGGTGCAGGCCGCCTCCCAAAGGCGTGCCGACGCGCTGGCCCGGCGCACCGGCGTGGGTCTCACCACTGGCCGCGCCATCGGCTACCGGGCCCAGGTGCTGATGGCCCGTGGCGTCGACTCGGCCGCGCTGGCCCGGCGCCTGGCGGCCGACCCGGACGTGGCCTATGCGGTGGTGGACCACCGCCGACGTGCCCTGGTCGTGCCCAACGATCCGCTGTTCAGCGCCGGGCCGGCCGTCAACCTGCAGACGCTCACCGGGGGGCCGGTGGTGGGTCAGTGGTACCTGCGTGAGCCCACCGCCTTGTTCCGCTCTGCCACCAACGCGCAGGCGGCCTGGGCCCGCTCGACGGGCGCGGGCGTGGTGGTGGCCGTGCTGGACACGGGGGTGCTGGCCAACCACGTGGACCTGGCCGGCCAGATCCTGCCGGGCTACGACTTCGTGCGCGACACCACCTACTCCAATGATGGCGATGGCCGGGACGCAGACGCCTCCGACCCGGGCGACTGGGTCACGGCGGCCGAGGACGCCAGCGGACCGTACAAGGACTGCGGCGCCGCGGACAGTTCCTGGCACGGCACGCACGTGGCCGGCATCGTTGCCGCGGTCACCCACAATGGCATAGGCATGAGCGGGCTGGCACACGGGGCCAAGGTGCTGCCAGTGCGCGTGCTGGGCAAGTGCGGCGGCTACGATTCCGACATCACCGCCGGCATGCTGTGGGCGGCCGGCGTCGACCAGGCCGGACAGGCCGGCAGCAGCACCCCCGCCAAGGTGCTCAACATGAGCCTGGGCGGTGGGGGGAGCTGCACGGCGGCCTACCAGGATGCCGTCAGCGCAGTCCTGGCCCGGGGGGCGGTGATCGTGGCGGCAGCCGGCAACAGCGTGGGCCGCGCGGTGGGTGCGCCGGCCAACTGCCCTGGCGTCATCGCGGTGGCTGGCTTGCGCCATGCCGGCAGCAAGGTGGGTTTCTCCGACCTGGGCCCGGAAATCGCCATCGCTGCACCCGGGGGCAACTGCGTGAACATCGAGGCGGGCCAGCCCTGCCTGTACCCCATCCTCACCACCTCCAACAGCGGATTGCGTGGGCCGGCGGCCGGCGGATCCAAGTACACCGACAGCTTTGACATCTCCGTGGGGACGAGCTTCGCCACGCCCATGGTGGCGGCCACGGCGGCGCTGATGCTGTCGGCGCGGCCTGACCTGTCGCCGGCGCAGGTGCGATCGGCCCTGCAGTCCAGCGCGCGGCCCTTTCCCACGTCCGGGGCCGACAACGGCAGCGACCCGGCGCCTGTGGCCACCTGCCAGCCGCCTTCGGCCCAGGAGCAATTGCAGTGCTACTGCGTCACGGGCCTGTGCGGAGCGGGCATGCTGGACGTGGATCAGGCCCTGGCCGTAGCCGAGGCGCAGCCGCAGCCGCAGCCGCAGCCACCGACCCCGGCAGACGGCGGCGGAGGGGGTGGGGGGGCAATGTCCTGGCCCTGGCTGCTGGCCCTGTTGGCCGCCGCGGTGCTGCTGTCAGCGCGACGGGGCCGACCCCGGGCGTTGGCCGACTGAACCAGCGGGCGCAGCCGCTCGTCTGGGGTCAGCCAGGGTTGCCACCTGGCCCGCGGCCGAGGCGCCCGTGGCGGTGGGTTCGGCCGCGGCGAGCTGGGCCAGCGCCGCGGATGCCGCCTGGGGCGACAGCACCGTCACGGACTCTGGCCGGACCTGCTGCCGCAGGCGCTCGGGTTCTCGCTGCCCGGCTCCGGGCGGCGGCAGGGATTCGCCCAGGACGCCCCGCGTCCAGGCACAAAAGCCGAGGTTGGCCGCCACCAGGAGCAGCGCCAGCCACTTGATCATGTGGTGAGGCGCTCCAAGGGCCGTACGGTGACCTCGCCGCCCACCACCTGGTGAATCCTGCCATCGGGCGCGCGCACCCGCAGCGCCCCCGAGTCGTCCACCCCCAGCGCCGTGCCCACCGGCAACTCCGCCAGGGAGGTGCAGACCTCCTGTCCGAGCAACAGGTCGCGCCGGGCGAAGGCTCGGGCGGACGCGGCGAAGCCCACCTGCTCGAAGCGTCTCACGGCCGCCAGCAGCGGCGGCGCGACCCGGGCCAGCGCCTGCGCGGCCGTGCACAGCGGGTCCAGCTCCTGCAGGCAGGCCACGCCGCAGGACGTGTCCGTCACCGCCTGCGGACCGACGTTCAAGCCGACCCCGATGACGCAGATCCGGGGTGCCGCTCCAGGTCCCTGGCGCGGCCCGACCCAGGCGCTGGTCTCGATCAACACGCCACCGAGCTTGCGCCCGCCGCCGGCCGCCCCGTCATCGCGCAGCCACAGGTCGTTGGGCCATTTCAGGCCGATGCGTGAGGCCTGCGACGGCTCCAGCGCTTCGGCCAGCGCCAGACCCACGGCCAGCGACAGGCCCGACCACTCCCGTGGTGCCATCGCCAGGGCCAGGGAGAAGGTCAGCGAGGCGCCGGGGCAGGCGTGCCAGGCGCGCCCCTGCCGGCCACGTCCGTGCGTCTGCTCATGCGCAAGCAGCAGGCAGGTCTGCCAGGACGGGCTTGCCCGGCCGCAGAAGCCGCCGTCAGCGCAGGCGCGTTGCGCGGCGGCGCGCTCCAGCAGCGCGGAGTTCGTCGAATCGATACGGGGGACCACTTCCAGGCGCAGGCCGGGTTCCACCGCCCGCAGCCGCTGCTCCAGGATGGCGAGATCCCTGCCATCTGCCGAGGTTTCGGTCATGTCGGGGCAGGGCTCGGTCAGGTCCACGCCGGCTGGTGCGTCTTCAACGCTTGGGCGAGAGCATGGTGCGCCGGCAACCGGGACTGCCGCAGCGGCACTCGTACTCCTTCTTCAGCCGGGGCGTGTAGCGCTCGTCGATGACCAGCCCGTAGTCATAGAACAGTTCCTCGCCCGGCATCAGATCGCGCAAGGCCTTGATGAAGACGCGGCCACCCACCTCGTCGGCTTCGCAGTTCGGGTCGCAGGAGTGGTTGATCCAGCGCGAAGCATTGCCGCCGTACTTGGCATCGATGACGTGGCGCTCGTCGATGTGGAAGTAGAAGGTGTGGTGAGGATCGCGGGGGTCGTGAGGGTGGCGACGCAGGGCCTCGGGCCAGGTGATGACCTCGCCGGTGTACTCGATCAGGGTCTGGCCGGCGGGAATGGCCTGCACGGCGTAGACCCCCTTGCCATGCACGCCGCTGCGGCGCACCTGGATGCGGCGGCCCGCAGGGCGGGGGCAGGAGCCGACCTTCGTATCGACGGCGCCTCCCGGGGGGGCGGCTTGCAGCTTCTTCGGCATTCGTTACATTGAACCCATGGGTGCGCGCGCCTGCGCACATGCACGTGGGCGCGCGCGAGGACAACGAGATTGTAGGGACCCAGGGTCGAGGCGTTGTACGCCGCCGCCCGCCGCCCCAAGAAGGACCGATGAGCAAGGCCATCATCATTGCGGAGAAGCCCAGCGTCGCGCAGGACATCGTGCGCGCGCTGACCCCCGTGGCGGGCAAGTTCGAGAAGCACGCCGAGCATTTCGAGAACGAGCGCTACGTCGTCACCTCGGCCGTGGGCCACCTGGTGGAGATCAAGGCGCCTGAGGAGTTCGACGTCAAGCGCGGCAAGTGGAGCTTCGCCCACCTGCCCGTGGTACCGCCACATTTCGACCTCGCGCCCATCGACAAGGCCAAGACCCGGCTGAACGCGGTGGTCAAGCTGTGCAAGCGCAAGGACGTTACCGAGATGATCAACGCCTGCGACGCCGGGCGCGAGGGCGAGCTCATCTTCCGCCTGATCGAGCAGTACGCGGCCGGCGCCAAGGGTACGCTGAACAAGCCGGTCAAGCGCCTGTGGCTGCAGAGCATGACGCCGCAGGCCATCCGCGACGGCTTCGACCGCTTGCGCAGCGACGAGCAGATGCGCGGCCTGGCCGACGCGGCGCGCAGCCGCTCCGAGGCCGACTGGCTGGTGGGCATCAACGGCACGCGTGCCTTCACCGCCTTCAACTCGCGCGACGGGGGCTTCTTCCTTACCACGGTCGGCCGGGTGCAGACGCCCACGTTGTCCATCGTGGTGGAGCGTGAGGAGAAGATCCGCAAGCATGTGGCGCGCGATTACTGGGAGGTGCGCGCCACCTTTGACGCCGCGGCCGGCACCTACGAGGGCAAGTGGTTCAACCCCACGTGGAAGAAGGACCCGGCCGACCCCGAGCAGCGCGCCGACCGGTTGTGGACCGCGGCCGATGCGCAGGCCATCGCGCAGGCCTGCCGTGGCGAGCCGGCCAGCGTCACCGAGGAGGCCAAGCCCAGCACGCAGGCCAGCCCGCTGCTGTACGACCTGACCACGCTGCAGCGCGAGGCGAATTCGCGCTTCGGCTTCTCGGCCAAGACCACGCTGTCGCTGGCGCAGGCGCTGTACGAGAAGCACAAGGTGCTGACCTACCCGCGGACGGACTCGCGCGCGCTGCCCGAGGACTACCTGGCCACCGTGCGCAGCACCTTCGAGATGCTGGCCGACAGCCCGCTGCCCGGGCCGCTGCGCGAGCTGTCCATGCACGCCCGCAAGGCCTTGAATGACGGCTACGTCAAGCCCAGCAAGCGCGTCTTCGACAACGCCAAGGTGTCCGACCACTTCGCCATCATCCCCACGCTGGAGGCGCCCAGGTCGCTCAGCGAGATCGAGGCCAAGCTCTACGACCTGGTGGTCAAGCGCTTCCTGGCGGTGTTCTACCCGTCGGCGGAATACCTGGTCACCACGCGCATCTCCACTATCAAGGCCGCGGGCACAGAACACCGCTTCCAGACCAACGGCAAGGTGCTGGTGAACCCGGGCTGGCTGGCGGTGTACGGCAAGGAGGCGCAGGACGAGGACGCCAACCTGGTGGCGGTGAAGGCCGGCGAAGTGGTGCGCACCGAAAGCCTGGACGTCAAGGCCCTGCAGACCCGGCCGCCCGCGCGCTACACCGAGGCCACGCTGCTGTCGGCCATGGAAGGGGCGGGCAAGCTGATCGAGGACGAGGACCTGCGCGAGGCCATGGCGGAAAAGGGCCTGGGCACGCCCGCCACCCGCGCGGCCATCATCGAGGGCCTGCTGGCCGAGAAGTACATGCTGCGCGACGGGCGCGACCTGGTGCCCACGGCCAAGGCTTTCCAGCTCATGACGCTGCTGCGCGGCCTGGGGGTGGAAGACCTCACCAAGCCCGAGCTCACGGGCAACTGGGAGCACCAGTTGTCGGAGATGGAGCACGGGCGCCTGAAGCGCGATGCCTTCATGGCCGAGATCGCCAAGATGGCCGAGCGCATCGTGAAGAAGGCCAAGGAGTACGACCGCGACACGATTCCCGGTGACTACGTCACGCTGAAGACGCCATGCCCGAATTGCCGCGGCGTGGTCAAGGAGAACTACCGGCGCTTCGCCTGTACGGGCGGTGATGGCGCGACCGAAGGCTGCGGGTTTTCCATCACCAAGATCCCGGCGGGTCGGGCCTTCGAGATCGCGGAGGCCGAGGCCTTCCTGCGCGACCGGCGCATTGGTCCGCTGGAGGGCTTCCGCTCCAAGGCCGGCTGGCCCTTCACGGCCGAGATGAAGCTGGTGCATGACCCGGACAGCTCCAACTGGAAGCTGGAGTTCGACTTTGGCGACGACGCCAGGCAGGCCGAAGGCGATGGCCAGCCGGTGGACTTCTCGGCCCAGACCTCGCTGGGGGCCTGCCCCAAGTGCCAGGGCCGCGTCTTCGACCACGGTGCCTCGTATGTGTGCGAGCGCAGCGTGGGCGCGCATGTGACCTGCGACTTCAAGAGCGGCAAGATCATCCTGCAGCAACCCGTGCCGCCCGAGGAGATGACCCGCCTGCTGACCAGTGGCAAGACGGCGCTGCTGGAGAACTTCGTGTCCAACAAGACGCGGCGCAAGTTCAAGGCCTTCCTGGCCTACGACCCCAAGGAGGGCCGGGTGGTCTTCGAATTCGAGCCCCGCCCCCCCAAGGCCACGGCGGCGGCTGCCAAGGCAGCGGCGAAGGCGCCTGCGAAGAAGGCTGCAGCCCGCAAGAGCGCCGGCTGAGGGCGCTGTGAAGTTGCACCCGGCGGCCCTGGTGGCGGCGGACGCAGGCCCTGGCGTGGAGGGCTGCGCTTGACCCTGGCGGTCCTGTACAAGCTGCTGGCCATCTTTGCCACGGCCGGCGCGGGCTGGGCGGCGGCGCAGTGGGGCGGGCTGGGTGGGGCCCGGCCCGGCGCGGGCAAGGACGCGGCGGCCTCGCCGGCGCGGGACGGCCTGGCCGACGCCAACCGCATGCTTTCCGAAGTGGCCTACACCGTCTTCGTGCCCGCGCTGCTGTTTCGCACCATGGCGCGCATGGACTTCGCCACCATGCCCTGGACCACGGTGGTGGCCTACTTCGCGCCCGTGCTGGTGTACCTGATGCTGTTCTACGCCTGGCGACGCCGCGCGCGCGCCGTCCTGGGGCATGCAGCCGCGGCGGCCACCCTGGGGGTGGCGGCCACCTACGGCAACTCGGTGCAACTGGGCATCCCCATGGCTTCGGCGCTGTTCGGCGAGGCCGGTCTGGCGCTGCACCTGTGGCTGGTGAGCTTGCACGGACTGGTGGTGCTGACCTTGCTGACGGCCCTGGCCGAATTCGACATGGCCCGTGCCGGTGGCGTGCAGTCGCTGGCCGGCACGGTCAAGGCAGCAGCGCGAAGTGCGGTGCTGCACCCGGTGACCTTGCCCATCCTGCTGGGCCTGGCCTGGAACCTGACCGGATGGGGCCTGCACCCGGTGGTTGACATGCTGCTGGCCACGCTGGCCCTGGCCGTCGTGCCGCTGTGCCTGTTCCTCATCGGCTCCAGCCTCGCGCAGTACGGCCTGCGCGGCCGCATGCGCGGGGCCCTGGGCCTGAGCGTGCTCAAGCTGCTGGTCCTGCCCGCGGTGGTGCTGCTCGCCGCCCATCTGGTGTTCGGCCTGAGCGGGCTGCCCCTGGCGGTGCTGGTGATGATGGCGGCCGCGCCGGTGGGCAGCAACGCCCTGATCTTTGCCCAGCGTTACCGTACCCAGGAGGCCGAGGCCACGGCGGCCATCGTGCTGTCCACGGTGGCCTTCATGTTCACGTCCTCGCTGTGGGTGGCGGTGCTGGCGCTGCTGGGCTGGTAGTGGGCCGACAATACGGGATCATGAACGCCGTCGACATTCCTGCCTACATGGCCCACCTGGGCGCGCAGGCGCGCGCTGCCTCCACCGCCATGGCCGCGGCCTCCACCGCGGCCAAGGACGCGGCGCTGCGGGCCCTGGCGCGGCGCCTGCGCCAGGCAGTGCCCGAACTGCAGCTCCACAACGCGCAGGACCTGGCGGCAGCGCGTGCCGCCGCGCTGGTCGAGCCCATGGTCGACCGCCTCAAGCTCAGCCCTGCCGTGGTCGACACGGTGGCCCTGGGGTGTGAGCAACTGGCCGCCATGCCGGACCCGGTGGGCGAGATCTGCGAGGTCAAGCGCCGCCCCAGCGGCATCAGCGTGGGGCGCATGCGCGTGCCGCTGGGCGTGTTCGGCATGGTCTACGAAAGCCGCCCCAATGTCACGATCGAGGCGGCCTCGCTGGCGATCAAGAGCGGCAACGCCTGCATCCTGCGCGGGGGCTCCGAGGCGCTGCACTCCAACCTCGCGCTGTGGCGCTGTGTGCAGGCCGCGCTCGCCGAGGCCGGCCTGCCGCCCACGGCCGTGCAATTGGTGGAAACCACCGACCGCGCCGCCGTGGGCTGCCTGATTGCCATGCCGGAATCGGTGGACGTGATCATCCCGCGCGGCGGCAAGGGCCTGATCGAGCGCATCAGCGCGCAGGCCCGGGTGCCCGTCATCAAGCACCTGGACGGCAACTGCCACGTCTACGTGGATGCCGAAGTCGATCTGGACCTCGCGCTGCGCGTCACCGACAACGCCAAGACCCAGAAGTACAGCCCCTGCAACGCCGCCGAATCGCTGCTGGTGCATGTCCAGCAGGCGCCGCTCTTCCTGCGGCGCATCGGGGCGCTCTTCGCGGCCAAGGGCGTGCAGATGCGCTGCTGCCCTTCGGCGCGCGCGCTGCTGTCGGCGGTGCCCGGGGCCGATCTGGTCGATGCCACCGAGGCCGATTGGGCTGCAGAGTACCTCGCACCCGTCATCAGCGTGAAGGTGGTGGCCAGCCTGGACGAGGCCATCGCCCACATCAACCGTCACGGCTCGCACCACACCGACGCCATCCTCACGACCCACCATCCCAGCGCCATGCGCTTCCTGCGCGAGGTGGACTCCGCCAGCGTCATGGTCAACGCGAGCACGCGCTTTGCCGATGGCTTCGAGTACGGTCTGGGCGCCGAGATCGGCATCAGCACCGACAAGTTCCACGCCCGCGGGCCAGTGGGTCTGGAAGGCCTGACCTCCTTGAAGTGGATCGTGCTGGGGCAGGGCGAAGTGCGCGACTGAGACCGCTGGCTCCCGGCCCCGGGCAGCGCACGCGCATCCCGAGCGGCGCCAGGGCGTTCAGGCAGCCTGTTCGCCAGAGTCTGCCGATTCGGCCAGGTCCATCGCGATCTGGGTGCACACCGAGCGGCATACGGCCACGGCCTGCTGGTTCTGGATGCGGTAGTGGATCTGCGTGCCCTCGCGCCGCCTGTCCAGCACGCCGGCGCGGTACAGCGTGGACAGGTGCTGGCTCATGTTCGGCTGCGTGGTGTCGATCTCTGCCAGCAGCTGCGACACGTTCTTCTCGCCATGGCACAGCGCGCTCAGGATGCGCAGGCGGATGGGCGTGGACAGCAGCCCGAAGAGTTCCGCCGCGGTGCTGAACACCGCCTCGGATTCGTCGCGGGGATTGCGGCTCATGTCAGGGCTTGTGAAGCATTCCGGCGCAGCCGAGCGAGCGTTCCAAGGGGTGCCGATCCAGGCGCGAAGCACCGCCCCAGCTCGGGCTTTGCCGAGCATTTGCAACGACAAGCTGCGCCGCGTGGTGCGGACGAGCGGGTGGGCGGGGATGTTTCACAAGCTCTCAGGCCAGCGCCAGCCACTCGATCACGTCCTCCTCGAACATCTCGCCCGGGATCGCCCGCTGCAGCCGACCCTGGCGGTCCACGAGCAGCGTCAGCGGGATCACCCTGCGGGCGGACAGCGCTGCGCCCATCGGACCTTGATCCATCGTCACCGGGAAGCTGTAGCCGTGGCGCGCCAGGTAGGCCTTGACGAGTGCGGGATCCTTGTCGCGGGCCACCGTGAGGATTTCCAGCGGACGACCGGCAGCGGCGCGGCGCAGCTTCTCGACATGCGCGTTGTGCCTCAGGCAGAACGGGCAGGTGGTGGACCAGAAGACCACGATCACCGTCTTGCCCCGGGCCTGCGCCGGGCCCCAGCGGGTACCGTCCAGCAGCGTCACTTCGGGCCAGGCCACCTTCGAGCCCCGTTGCACTTCCTGCCCAGGCTGCGCGCCCGGCGCCGCGCCCGCGTGCCGGCCCGCGGGACACAGAGCCGCCAGCGCCAGCGCACCTGTCAGTGCGCGACGCTGGCGCAGCCGCGGCTGGAGCCTGGGCACCGCGTCCGTGCCGCTGTGGCGGGTCCGCCAGCGCGGCCGCAGGCCCGCGCACTGGCCCGCCATCAGGGCAAACACCCACGGAAACCAGCGCAGTCTCAGCATGTGTTGATACTACGATATCCGCGTGGGTTGTGGCGATGAGCAAGTTCGCGCTCGCCGGACCGCAGGACCTGCATACCCGCGCTGACGACGGTGCCGAGACGGCCGGACTCGCGTGGGTGGCGGGACTGCAAGAGAATGAAGGCGCGGGGGGGTTGACGCCTGCAGTCATCGGCCCGCACTGATCGGCCCATCAACAAGGAGAAGCACGTGCACGTCCATGTCCGCCACGCGGCCCGGCTGTCCGCCCGGGTAGCGGCCCTGTCCCTGGCCCTGACCGCCACGGCACAGGCCCAGACACCCGCTCCCAACCCGCACCTGGCACGCAATCTCGCGGCCACCTGCGCCAACTGCCACGGCACCAACGGGCAGGCGCTTGGAGAGATGAAACCGCTGGCCGGCACCCCCGCCGAGCGCACGATCGCGCTGATGAACTACTACAAGACGACCGCGCAGCCCGAGGGCGTCACGATCATGCATCAGATCGCCAAGGGCTATACCGATGAACAGATCCGGCTGATCGCGGGCTTCTTCGCAGCCCAGCAGCCCAGGAAGTGAGGAGGCCGTCATGAACTTGCGGACCCGCAATGAACTCTCCCGCCGTCACCTGCTGGGTGCCGGCATGGCGCTTGGCGGACTGACCCTGGCCGGCTGCGCCACCACCGAGGTCGGCCCATCCATCGGACGTGTCGTCGTGGTCGGCGGTGGCTTCGGCGGCGCCACGGCAGCGCGTTACCTGAAGATGTGGGGCGGCAACGTCGATGTGACGCTTGTCGAGCGCAACACCAGTTTCGTCTCCTGCCCCATCAGCAACATGGTGCTGGGTGGCCACAAGCAGATGGCCGACATCTCCCGCGGCTATGAGGGCCTGCGGAAGCTGGGCGTCAAGGTCGTGCAGGGCGATGTCACGGCCATCGATGCGGCGGCCCGCAAGGTACGCCTGGCCGGCGGTGGCGAACTGGCCTACGACCGGCTGGTGGTGTCGCCGGGTGTGGACTTCATGTCCGAACAGGTGGCGGGTCTGCAGGCGGCGCTGGACAGCGGCCGCATCACCCACAGCTGGAAGGCGGGCCCGCAGACGGTGGCCCTGCGCAGGCAGCTCGAGGCCATGCCGGACGGCGGCGTGTTTGCCATGTCCATTCCCAAGGTGCCTTACCGCTGCCCGCCCGGGCCCTACGAGCGCGCCTGCATGGTGGCCAGCTACCTCAAGACCGCCAAGCCCAGGTCCAAGGTGCTGGTGCTGGACGGCAACCCGGAGATCCAGTCCAAGAAGGCACTTTTCGAGAGGGCCTTCCAGCAGCACTACGCCGGCATCATCGAGTACCGGGCCAATGCCGAACTCCGGGAGGTCTCGGGCATGACGGCCAAGCTCGAGTTCGAGGACGTCAAGGCCGACGTGCTCAACGTCATCCCGCCGCAGCGCGCCGGCGACCTGGCGCGATCGGCCGGCCTGATCAACGTCAACAACCGCTGGGCCGGTGTGGACTGGCTGACCATGGAGTCCACTGCCGCCAAGGGCGTGCATGTGCTGGGAGACGCCACGTTCTCTGCACCGGCCATGCCCAAGTCCGGCCACATGGCCAATCAGCATGCCAAGGTGGCGGCTGCAGCCATCATCAGCCTGCTCAAGGGGGAGGCCGTCAACCCCACGCCGGTGGTGATGAATACCTGCTACAGCTTCGTCACTGCGCGCGATGTGGTGCACGTGGCCTCGGTGCACCAGTACGACGACAAGGACAAGACCTTCAAGACGGTGCCGGGTTCGGGTGGCGTGTCGGCCGCGGCGAGCCAGATCGAGGGCCGCTACGCGCTGAGCTGGGCCGACAACATCTGGAACGACATGCTCAACGCCTGAGCCCGCCGCCCAGGGCGCCGGTCATGCCCGGATTGTCTTGGACGCCCACCAGCCGCGGCGTGTTGATCCTGCGCGCGCTGACCCGCCTGCCAGGGCGGGCCTGCAGCCAGGTCTCCACCACCTCCCACACCGGCTTGTTGCCGGCGCGGGAGGCTTCCTCGGCCACCGGTGCCCAGCCCGCCACCTTGTAGGTCTTGCCGGCTTCGATCGGTCGGCCGCCCAGTCGCATGTCCGAGATGCGCGCGCCCATCTTCTCGCCTGGCGTCAGGGTGTACGCCAGCCCGCCCACGCGCACCATGTCGCCGCCCTGCTGGTAGTAGGGGTCGGGGTTGAAGAGGTTGTCGGCGACGTCCTCCAGCACGGCCTTGATGGTCTCGCCGGTCATCGGGGTCACGGTCGCGAAGGGGTAGGTGATGGCCAGCTGGTCCATCATCAGCTCGCGTGTGATGGTCTGTCCCGGCAGCAGGCTGGTTCCCCAGCGAAACCCCGGGCTGAAGGCGATCTCTGCCCCCTGGACGTCCATCAGCGCATCGCACACAAGCTGGTCCCAGCTGCCGTTGAAGTTGCCCCGCCGGTACAGCAGGCCGTCGGTGACGGCCAGCGCCTGGCCCAGACGGGCCTCGTAGGGCGCGCGCATCCTGCCGATCAGTGCGGCCATCTCCGGGTCGGCCTTGAGCACGTTGGCAAACACGGGCAGCAGGCGGTAGCGGAAGTTCGACACCCGGCCCGACTTCACCTCGAAATCCATCACCCCCAGGAACTTGCCGTTGCTGCCCGCATTGGTGACGAGCGTGGTGCCGCCGGCGTTGCTTGCCGGCACGGCCACGGGCACACCGTCATGGGTGTGGCCGCCGAAGATGGCGTCGATGCCGCGCACGCGGCCGGCCATCTTCAGGTCCACGTCCATGCCGTTGTGCGACAGGACCACGACCACCTGCGCGCCCTGGGCGCGCGCGTCGTCCACCGTCTTCTGCATCTCGTCGTCGCGGATGCCGAACTCCCAGTCGGCCACCATGTAGCGGGGGTTGGCGATGGGCGTGTAGGGAAAGGCCTGGCCGACCACGGCGACCTTCACGCCGTTCATCTCCTTCATCACGTAGGGCGCGAAGACCGGGTCGCCGAAGTCGGCGGTCTTGACGTTCTGCGCGACGAAGTCGACGCTGCCCTTGAAGTCCTTGTCGATGATCTCCTTGACCCGCTGCATGCCGTAGGTGAACTCCCAGTGGCCGGTCATCACATCCACGGTGAGCGCCTTGCAGGCGTCCACCATGTCCTGGGCGTTGGTCCACAGCGAGGTGGCCGAGCCCTGCCAGGTGTCGCCACCGTCCAGCAGCAGCGCCCCCGGGCGCGAGGCCTTGAGCCGCTTGACCAGGGTGGCCAGGTGTGCGAACCCCCCCACCTTGCCGTAGCGGCGCGCCGCCGCCTCGAAGTCCAGGTAGGTGTAGGCGTGGGCCAGGGCCGAGCCCGCGGGCACGCCCGCAGCCTTCAGCAGGTGCTCACCCACCAGATGCGGGATCTGGCCCCGCATCGAGCCCAGGCCCAGGTTGACGCTGGGCTCGCGGAAGTGGATGGGAAGGAGCTGCGCGTGGCAGTCGGTCATGTGCAGGAAGCTGACGAAGCCCGCGCCGCGGCCCAGCGGCGGCAGCTCGTACAAGGCCTCCTCGGCGGTGGCGGCATCCGCGTGCTCGAAGCGACCGAGGGCCATGCCGGCCGCCGAGGCGGCCCCGAGCACCTGGAGGAATTCGCGTCTGGACAAGCTCACGGCGGGTTCACTTCAGCGTGGACGAAGGGTGGGGTGCCGAAGCGGGCCCGGCGCATGACCGGCTCAACGGTTCACTGGCGAGCGCGGATCCAGCAGCAGCGACATCAGGTGCCGGATCTGCTCCTCGTTGAGCAGGTTCTTGTGGCCGAAGCGCGGCATGTTGGAGCACTCGGCGTAAGCCTTGCTGTTCCACAGCTTGACCCAGGTGTAGTGGATGATCGGTGCCACCGCCTCGGCGGTGACGTCGGTGATGCCGCGGTTCTTGCCGTAGTTCCACAGCGACGGGCCGATGGTGCCGTAGGACAGTTCCCGGTTGTCGATCTGGTGGCAGTTGTAGCAGTTGCCGCCGTTGGCCCGGGGTTCGGCCGATGCGTCGGTCCAGGTCATGCCGCGGCCGCTCTGGGCGATGCGTTCCCCCTCGACCCAGTTGCCGAAGTACTGGCCCCCCGCGGGCCACTTCACGCTGGCCAGGGCCTCGGCCTTGATCTGCTCGGCCACCGCGTCCGAGGGCGGCTTGTCGCTGGAGCAGGCGGCCTGGCCGAGATCCTGCTGGATGCGGTCGAGCCTGGCGATGCCCTGCTCCCGGAACGAGGCCTGGACGACGGCCTGGGCCTGCTGGTCCAGTTCCCGGGCGGTGGGGCCGGGCGCGGCGCAGCCGGCCACCAGGGCGGCCGCGGCCAGGGCCAGGGCGGTGGTGACGATCCTGTTCATGATCCCGATCCCCTTCAGCGCTTGATGGCCGGTGCGATCGACGCCGCGCCCTTGGCGTTCACGCCCATGTAGGTACCCAGCGCGATCGTCACCTCCGAGCCGAAACCCGGGTACGGGAAGCGCTGCTGGCGGTAGCAGTCGTTCAGGCGCAGCTGCATGCCCCACATCTCGCCGTTGCTCACGCGGTAGGCGGGCCAGGCCGCGAAGCCCACGCCATCGCCCGGGTTCTTCGTCAGGTTGGGCAGGTCCTGCAGGCGGATGCGCTGGCCATCGACCGAGTGGCAGCCGGCGCAGGAGAAGTCGTGCGTGCCGCCGCGGAAGAAGAAGGCGCGCTTGCCGATCTCGTAGCTGCGCCGTTCCTCAGGGTGCGCCTGCGAAAGGTTGAAGCGCATCCCCCGCGACTCGGCCGCGACCCAGGTGGCCAGGGCCGTGACGTTGGCCATCTCGCCGCGACCGAAGGCAGTCCTGGCGATCTCGGCGGCGTCGAAGCCTTGCAGGGTGCTCATGCAGTGCACGAGGCGGGCTTCCAGGTCCATGACCCGTCCGGCGTCGGCGAAGTAGCGGGGCAACTCGACGAACACGCCTTTGACCACGCCCGGGCCCTTGCCGAGGTCGCAGGCTTCCAGGGTGGCGTTCTTCGGCCCGCGCCTTTGCTTCCACAGGCCCTCGCCCCGGGCTTCGAAGAGATCGGCCGGGTTGCCGTCCTCGAGCAGCTTGCGGTACTCGGCGATGCCCTCGGCAGCGCTCTTGCCCTGGGACCACGCCTGCGTCGAGGCGGCCAGTGCGGCGAGAGCGGCCAGCGCCGTCGTCGCGATCAGAACCTTCTTCATGTGTCTCCTCGTGAAGGCTTCAGTCAACCAGCCGCGCGTGTGGTCGAGGCTCTCGATCCCGGGTCCTGCCCTGCGCGCGGGCGGCGAAGTCGGGCGCTTGCGTGCTCAGCTCACCGTGGCCTCGTCCGTGCGCTTGTCGCCCTTGTTGTCCACCCAGGTGATGGTGATCTTGTCGCCGGCCTTGGCGCCCTTGACGAAGAACTGCAGGAACGGGTTCTTGGACACCGGGGTGCCCCACTCGGCGCGCATGACGGTCTTGCCGTTGTGCATCGCCGTGACTTCCTGGATGAACCAGGCCGGAACGATCTTGCCCGCGGAATCCCGGCGCTGGCCGGTCTCCATCTCGTGGCTCATCAGCACACGCACGGTGGCCTTGTCACCGGCGGCCTGGGCGCGGATGCGCATCGGGTCTGCCATGTTGCTTCTCCTGGATTGGACTCGTGAACAGGGGGGCTGTCAGGTGGTACGCGGCTTCAACCGCCGCACCCGCCCAGGGTGACCTTGATTTCCTTGACGCCGTACAGCACCTTGCCGTCGGCCATCAGGGCCACGGCGAACACGTTGGAGGACTGACCCATCTTCACGCGGGTGCCGAAGTTGGCGTCCACCGCGTCGGTGACGTCGAACACGGCGGCCAGCACGCTGGGGTTCTTCTCCACCAGCAGGGCCATGCGCCTGACGCCTGGCAGGGTGGTGGAGCAGCCCACGGGCACCACGGCGCCGTTCTCCGCGATGTCGGGGCCGGTCAGCGTGATGTCCTTGCTCTCGGTGGCGGCGCCGCCGCCCAGGGCCTTGATCACATCGGCCATGGACTTGGCCTCGAACGCGGCCTGGGTCCAGGCGGCATGGGCCGCCTGGGGCAGCAGTCCTGCCGTGGCCAGCAGGCCCATGAGGGTGGCGCTGTGCGCGAGCATGTCGCGACGGTTGGTCATGATTCTTGGCTCCTTGCAAGTGGTCTGGGGGTGCGGTGCATGCCGCGGGCCTGAATGCAGTGAAGGCGACTACCGGCCCGCGCCAGCGGCCACCCATTGGGCCAGGGCCTGCGCGTCGGACCTGGGGATGTTCTGCGCCGGCATGGGTATGGCCCCCCACGCGCCGGCGGCGCCACCCAGTATCTTGCCACTGAGGTAGTCCACACGGTCGACGCGGGTGGCGTGCTTCCTGGCCACCTCCTGCATGGAGGGACCCAGCAGCTTTCGATCCACGGCGTGGCAGGCGGTGCAGTTGTGCTTGGTGAACAGGGCCAGGGCCGTGGCGGCTTCGGTGCTGCGAGGCTGCGGCGCCGCTGCCGTCTGCCGGGTCTCGGCCGGGCCCGTGACGCGGGTCCCGGCAGCGCCGGCCGGCGCCGGCGGGAGTGTCGTGTCGGCGCCGCGCTGCGGTCCCACCAGGCGGTTCTGTTCGGCCAGGTTGCCGTGGGCGTTGCGGGCGTGATCGGGCAGAAACGAAGCCACCTTGGCCTCGGTCACACAGTTCTTCATGCAGGCCGCGGCGCGCAGGTCGGGCTTGCCCCCGTTGCCCAGGCCCTTGCCCGGCCACATGCCGTGGTCGGTAGTCATGCCGTTGCGGTTGGGCAGCAGCTTTTGCACGTCGGCCATGTTGCGGTCAGACAGCGTGAAGTTGTCCGGCAGCACCTCGGCCATGTTCAACATGTAGGCCGTCACGGCATAGACCTCGTCGATCTTCAGGGACTTGGGTGCGTTCCACGGCATGGCGCGGTTGATGTAATCCCACAGCGTGGACAGCGTAGGCACCTTCATCAAGGTGGTGCGGCCGGGGAAGGAGTCGTCGGTCAGGCGCTTGACGCGCCCGGTCCTGATGTCGTCCTTGGTGGTGCCGCCGATCAGCGGGGTGAACACCTCGTTGCTCTCGCCGAACACGCCGTGGCAGGAAGCGCATTGGGCTTCCCAGATCTCCATGCCTTGCGCGACCGTGCCGCTGCCCTTGGGCAGGCCCTTGAAGTCGGGGCGCACGTCGATGTCCCACGCGGCCACCTCCTGGGGCGTGGCCGGCCGGCCGATGCCGGGGAAGGGGCCGGCCGCCTGCGCCAGCACCCAGGATGCCGCCGTGCCCAGCAGCACTGCCGACAACGCACCCCGCCAGGCACGGCTGGCGAGGATTCCCGGGCGCCCGAGCCTGCGGCGGCGGTCAGGAAAGCTGGACATTCTTCACCTCCCCGTTTTCCTGCACGAGCCAGGTCTGGATGCTGTTGTTGTGGTAAATCGAGCGGGTGCCGCGCACGGCGCGGGCCTGCCGGTAGGTGGGTTGCACGTAGCCGGTGTCATCGACCGCGCGGCTCTGGATGAGCGCGGGGCGGCCGTCCCAGACCCAGTCCAGATTGAAGCGGGTCAGGCACTTGGAGAGCACGGGCGTTTGCAGGCGCGCGGGTCGCCAGTGGGCGCCCCCATCCACCGACACGTCCACCCGCCGGACCTTGCCGCGGCCCGACCACGCCAGGCCGCTGATGCTGTAGTAGCCCTTGTCCAGCAGCACCTGGCCGCCCGAGGGCGTGGTGACCACGCTCTTGCACTCCTGGACGCTGGTGTACTGGCGGTGCAGGCCCGAGGGCATGAGGTCGATGTAGTGGATGGCCTCGTCCTTGGCGGCCCAGGGCTGGTCGCCCACCTCGATGCGCCGCAGGTACTTCACCCAGCTGACGCCCTGCACACCCGGCACCACCAGGCGCAGCGGGTAGCCGTTCTCGGGCCGCAGCATCTCGCCGTTCTGGCCGTAGGCCACCAGAACCTCGCCGTTTTCCACCATCTCCATGGGAATGGTGCGGGTCATGGAGGAACCGTCGGCCCCCTCGGCCAGCACGTAGCGGCCGCGCCGGTAGTCCACGCCGCACATGTCCAGCAGCAGTTTCAGCGGCACGCCCGTGAACTCGCAGCAGCTGAGCATGCCGTGGGTGTACTGGCAGGTGGGCACCGCCACGTTGCCCCACTCCATGCCGGTGTTGGCACCGCATTCGATGAAATGGAAGCGGCTCACCGAGGGCAGCCGCATCAGTTCGTCCATAGTGAAGACCTTGGGTGTCTTCACCAGCCTGTCGTCCGAGCCGTTGACCACCAGGCGGTGCCGGGACGGGTCCACGTCCCACCAGCCCTGGTGGTGGCGCTCGAAGTGCAGCCCGTTGGGCGTGACGATGCCGAACAGGCTCTGCAAGGGCGCAAACGACACCGAAGCCTGCGCCGTCTGGGTCAGGCCCGGGCTTTGCCGGCGCTGGACGTTGGCCTCGTACTTCGAGGGCTTGCCGTAGCCGTCGGTCACCACCGGTTGACCCAGGCCCGTGGTGTGGGCCGGTGGGTTCAGGATGTGAGGATCCCCGCCCTCGGCCGCCACAGGGGGCGACTGGGCCTGCGCTCTGGCGGCGGTGCCGGCAGCGGCCGCGGCGAATGCGGCGCGCATGAAGTCGCGACGCCCGTCCCGGGCCTGCGCGAACACGGTCCTCACGCCCTGCGGCGAGATGAAGTTCTCGGGCGCCTTCAGCAAGCGTCCCGATGTCGGTGCGCGGTCGGACACGGTCAATCCTCCAGCCCTGAATGGTGTTTATTCTGAATATCAGCAAGTATGAATATATGGCGGGACAGCCGCCATCAGGGTAAACACGGCTCAGCAGCCGTGCAGTGCGTCAACGCAGGCTTGCTGAGCGTCTCGGGCCTGTCGACCCGGCGGTTGCGGGTCGCGCCACAGGCCTGGCGTTGCCGGCCCAGCCGCCCCAGGCACGCCGCCCCTCAGGCGTGGCCGATGACCGAGGCGGTGGCCACCAATTCCTCGAACAGGGCCAGCGACACCTTGCCCGACACCGAGAACGGGTCCAGCGCGGCGGTGGCGGAGTACTTCAGCAGCAGTGACGGATTCAAGCGCGACATGTTCACCTGGCCCATGGACCAGCTGGCAAAGCGTCGCTCGCCGATCTCTTCGTACAGCAGCAACTCCACGTCGCTGTGCCTCGGGTCGGTGCAGATGCGGTTGTACAGCCGGTTGACGGCGCTGCGCCCGCCCTCGAGCACCTGCAGAAAGATGCCGCTGGAAAAGCACAGCACCCCCGTCACGCCCGTGTTCGGGTTGTTGGCCTTGCTCTGGCGCAGGATGGTGACCAGTTCTTCCTGGTCCAGGGCCGGCACGGCCCGGCTGGCGTACATCAGTCGCACGAGCATGGGCTCAGTTCCCCTTGTGCTTGGGCAGCAGCGAGAGGAACTCGCGCCGCAGGTTCGGATCTTTCAGGAAGGCCCCGCGCATCACGCTGTTGACCATGGCGGACTCGTTGTCCTTGACGCCGCGCCAGTGCATGCAGAAGTGGTCGGCCTCCATCACGATGGCCAGGCCGTCGGGCTTGACGCGGTCTTGCAGTTCGTTGGCCAGCATGGTCACGGCCTCCTCCTGGATCTGCGGACGGCTCATGATCCAGTCGCAGATGCGGGCGTACTTCGACAGGCCGATCAGGTTGGAGTGCTCGTTGGGCATCAGGCCGATCCACACCCGGCCCACGATCGGGCACAGGTGGTGCGAGCAGGCGCTGCGCACGGTGATGGGGCCCACGATGATCAGTTCGTTCAAACGCTCGGCATTGGGGAACTCCGTGACCGAGGGCATGCGGCGGTAGCGGCCGTGGAACACCTCCTCCAAGTACATCTTGGCCACCCGTTTCGCGGTTTCCTGCGTGTTATGGTCGCTGTCGGTGTCGATCACCAGGGCCCGCAGCACCTCATTGAGCTTGGCCTGCACCTCGGCCTTGAGCTCCTCCATCTCGCCATCGCGGATGAAGTCGGAGATGTTGTCGTTGGCGTGGAAACGCTGGTCGGCCGTCACCAGCCGATATCGGATGCGCTCGGAGGCGCTGAGCCGGGCCAGTTCCTCTTCGGTGCGGAAGATCCTGGCCGGGGCATCCATCCGGCTGCGGGGCTTGTCGGACATCGGTGGGCTCCTGGGACAGGGCCGTGGCATAGACTGCCCTGGTGGATCCAGTGTACGCCTCACCCGCGCTGAACCGGCTGTTGAGCGAGTGCGCTGACGCCGTGGCGGCCGTGCGCGCCGGGCGCTCGCTGACCGAGGTGCTGGCCGGCGTGCCGCCCGGAGCGCGCCCCGGGGTGCAGGCCCTGACGTTCCACGTGATGCGCTGGATGGGCAGCGCCGAGGTGGTGCGCAAGCAACTGGCCCCGCATGCCCCGCCGCCGCGGGTGGAATCCCTGCTCCTGGCGGCCATTGCCCTGTTGTGGCCCGAGGCAGACGCCCCCTATCCTGACCACACGCTGGTGGACCAGGCTGTCACCGCGGCCGCGAACCGCACCCCAGCCGCCGCGCCATTCGTCAACGCCGTGCTGCGCCGATTCCTGCGCCAGCGCGCCACCCTGGTGGCCGCGGCCCGGCAGGATCTGGCAGGCGCCTGGAACCATCCCGCCTGGTGGGTGGAGCGCCTGCGAAGGGAGTGGCCCAGCCAGTGGCAGAGCGTGCTGGCACAGGCCAACCTGCGCCCGCCCATGACGCTGCGGGTGAATGCGCGCCGCTATGGCGCGGCCGACTACCTGCGCCTGCTGCAGGGTCAGGGCCAGCGCGCTCGCCTGCTGGCCGCACCGGAGTTCGGTGGCCAGGCCCTGCAGCTGGACCAGCCCTGTCCGGTCGCCCGCCTGCCGGGCTTTGTCCGTGGCTGGGCCTCGGTACAGGACGCGGCCGCCCAGCGCGCAGCCCCCTTGCTGCTGTCGGGCGGGGCCATCGGCCAGCCCCTGCCCGCGGGGGCCCGCGTCCTGGATGCCTGCGCCGCCCCGGGCGGGAAGACCGCCCACCTGCTGGAGTCCGCGGATCTGGAACTCACCGCGCTGGACAGCGACCCCCAGCGCATGGCGCGGGTGAAGGAGAACCTGGACCGCCTGGGCCTGAGCGCGCGGCTGCAGGTGGCCGACGCCCGCCAGACCGCGCGCTGGTGGGACGGCAAGCCCTTCGATGCCATCTTGCTGGACGCGCCCTGCAGCGCCTCGGGCATCGTGCGCCGCCACCCTGACGTGCGTTGGTTGCGCCGGCCCCAGGACATCGCCCAGCTGGCACGCACCCAGGCCGAACTGCTGCAGGCCCTGTGGCCGCTGCTCAGGCCCGGCGGGCGCCTGGTCTACGCCACCTGTTCGGTGTTCCATGCCGAAGGCAAGGACCGGATCGACGCGTTTTTGCAACGCCCCGAAGCTGCCAATGCCCTGCTGGATGCGGCATCGCCCGGACACCTGCCGCCCCTGCTGGACAATGTCCAGGCCTTTCCCGGTGCGCCTGAGGGTGTGTCGGGTGACGGGTTCTTCTATGCCCTCATCCATCGTCTGCCCTGAACCTGCCCCCGCCCCCGTCCCCGCTCATGTTGGTGCGCCCTGAGGTCACCCGCCGCCGAGTGCTGGCCTGGCCCCTGGCCCTGGCCACCGTAGCCATGCCGGGTCTTGCGGCGCTGCCTGCCATCGAACTGCAGGCGCTGCAACTGCAGCGCGTGGAGGGCGCGCTCACCCTGGACTTCGCCGCCCGCATCCAGCTCTCCCGCACGGTGGAAGAGGCGTTGCAGCGAGGGGTGCCGGTGTACTTCACCGCCCAGGCCCTGTTGCTGCGAAACCGCTGGTACTGGCGCGACGAGCGCGTGGCGCGGGTCCAGCGCACCTGGCGCCTGGCCTTCCAGCCGCTGACCTCCACCTGGCGGGTGGGCTTCGGCGGCCTGAACCAGACCCACGCCTCGCTGGAGGAGGCCCTGGCCTCCGTTGCCCGGCTGAGCGGATGGAAGGTGGCCGACCTGGCCCAGGTGGACCCGGACTCGCGCCATTACGTCGAGTTCGCCTTCCGCCTGGACACCTCCCAGTTGCCCGGGCCGATGCAGTTCGGCCTGACCACCCAGGCGGACTGGACACTGGGCTTCGAGCGTACCCTGCGCCTGGAATGACCAAGGCCGCGCGCTGGGGGTGGACGGTGGCCGCGCTGGTGGCCACGGGCGCGGGGCTGGTGCTGGCCTTCGTGCTGTCCATCAGCGGACCCGAGAACCACCGTTACGAGCGGCAGTTCGCATGGCTGTTCTGGATCAACGTCGTGGTTGCCGCGCTGCTCACCCTGGTCATCGGGGTGGTGGCGGTGCGCATGGTGCTGCGCCTGCGCCGTGGCAAGTTCGGCAGCCGTCTGTTGCTCAAGCTGGCGGGTATCTTCGCCATCGTGGGTGTCCTGCCGGGGCTGGTCATCTACACCGTGAGCTGGCAGTTCGCCTCACGCAGCATCGAAAGCTGGTTCGATGTGCGCGTGGCCGGCGCGCTGGACGCCGGTCTGGCGCTGGGGCGCAGCACGCTGGAGGCCCTGCAGTCGGATCTGGCGGACAAGGCGTCGGTGGCGGCCGCCCGTCTGGCCGAACCGCCTGGCGTCATCGGCCCGCTGGCGCTGGAGCGCTTGCGCGAGCAATTGGGCGCGCAGCAGGTCTCGGTCGTCACGGCCTCGGGGCAGGTGGTGGTCAGCGCAGTGTCGGCGCGAACGGCCGCGCCAGGTCCCGGTGCGCCCGCCGGGCTGGGCGCTGCGGAGCGGCCCCCGGGAGCGCTGCTGCGCCAGGCGCGAGCCGGCGCGCCAGCCAGCCAGATCGAGGGACTGGAAGACGATGCCTCGCGGGCCCGCATCCGGCTGGTGGTGCCTGTGCCCAGCAACGCCATCTCGCTCCATGCGGCGGAGGAGCGTTTCCTGCTGGTCGTGCAGCCCCTGCCCCGGCAGCTGACCAGCAACGCCTTGGCCGTGCAGTCGGCCTACAGCGAGTACCAGCAGCGCGCCCTGGCGCGCGAGGCGCTCAGCCGCATGTACATCGGCACGCTCACGCTCGCGCTGGTGCTGGCCGTGTTCGGCGCGGTGCTGTTGGCCATCGTGCTGGGCAACCAGATCACCCGTCCCCTGATCCTGCTGGCCGAAGGCGTGCGCGAAGTGGCCGCGGGCAATCTTGCGGCCCGCCCCGTGTTCGCCTCCGGCGACGAGCTGGGTGGCCTGACCCGCTCCTTCGCCGACATGACCCAGCAGGTGGCCGATGCGCGGGCCCAGGTGCAGCGCGGCGTGGACCAGTTGGAATCGGCCCGCACGCGGCTGCAAACCATCCTGGACAACCTCACGGCGGGCGTCATCGTGTTCGATCCCGAGGGCCGCATCGACACCGTCAACCCCGGCGCCACGCGCATCCTGCGCCAGCCGCTGCAAGCCTATGCCGGGCGGACGATGCAGGAAGTGCCGGAGCTGGCAGACTTCGCCGACGGGGTGAGCCAGCGCTTCGAAATCCTGGTGGCCGGCTCCGAGCCCGGGGAGCGCGAACAGTGGCAGGACTCCTTCGAACTGCGCAGCGCCCAGCCCGGCGCCATCACCTTGCTGGCGCGCGGGGCCATGCTGCCCGGGCAGGCGCAGTTGCTGGTCTTCGACGACATCACCGAGGTGGTCTCGGCCCAGCGAGCGCAGGCCTGGGCCGAGGTGGCCCGCCGCCTGGCCCACGAGATCAAGAACCCGCTCACACCGATCCAGTTGTCGGCCGAACGCCTGCAGCACAAGCTCGCCGCACGCCTTCAGGACGCCGACCAGGCCATCCTGGTGCGCGGTGTGGCGGTCATCGTCGACCAGGTCGAGGCCATGAAGCAGCTGGTCAACGAGTTCCGCGACTACGCGCGCCTGCCCGCGGCGCAGTTGCACCCCCTGGCGCTGAACGATCTGGTGCGCGACGTGGTCGGCCTGTACGGTCAGGCGCAGGAACAAGGCGTGCTCACGCTCAGTCTGGGCGCTGAGCTGCCCGATATCCTGGGCGACGCGGCGCAGTTGCGGCAGGTCATCCACAACCTGGTGCAGAACGCGCTGGACGCCGTGGCCCTGCGCGAGGCGGGCCGGGTGGTGCTGGCCACCGAGGCCGTGCGCGGCGAGGCCGACGGCGCGGTGACGGCGGTGCGGCTGTCGGTGGTGGACAACGGCCCGGGCTTCGAGGAACAGGTGTTGCGCCGCGCGTTCGAACCCTACGTCACCACCAAGCCTCGCGGCACCGGTCTGGGACTGGCCGTGGTCAAGAAGATCGCCGATGAACATCGCGCACGCATCCGGCTGCGCAACCGCCACGAAGGAGACCTTCCCGATGGCCCTGTGACGGGCGCGCGTGTTTCGATATCATTTTTTGCATTGGCACAATCCGCGCCGGCAATCTTCCCTGCGCGCCACGCCTGAGGCCCGCTTTTCGGCAACGCCCCATGTCAACGATTCTTGTAGTGGACGACGAACTCGGCATCCGGGCCCTCCTTTCGGAGATCCTGGCCGACGAGGGTCATACCGTGGTGTTGGCAGAGAACGCCGGGCAGGCCCGCGCCGCGCGCGCGCGCGCCCGTCCCGACCTGGTGCTGCTGGACATCTGGATGCCCGACATCGACGGCATCACCCTGCTCAAGGAGTGGGGCAGCACGGGCCTGCTGAACATGCCGGTCATCATGATGAGCGGCCACGGCACCATCGATACCGCGGCCGAGGCGTCCCGCTTCGGAGCCTCGGCCTTCCTGGAAAAGCCCATCACGCTGCAGAAGCTGCTCAAGGCCGTGGACCAGGCCCTGTCACGCCCCACCGGCCCTCGCCCGCCCGCGGGACCCGGCGATGCTGCCGCCCTGCCCATGGGGCCGGCGACGCTGCGCGGCCCGACCGCTGACCTGACGCGCGCCCCCGAGCCCGCGGCGCCAGGAGCCGCGCCCGCGGCTGGCATGTCGCTGGCTGGCGCGGTGGCAACGCCCGGTTCGGGCCTGCCCGCTGCGCGGCAGGCCTTCGATCTCGACCGCCCCCTGCGCGAGGCGCGCGATGCCTTCGAGAAGAGCTACTTTGAGTTTCACCTCGCCAATGAAGGCGGTTCCATGACCCGCGTGGCCGACAAGACCGGCCTGGAGCGCACCCACCTGTACCGCAAGCTCAAGCAACTGGGCGTGGATCTCACCCGGGGCAAGCGAGGAGGCCCGCCCTGAGGGCTCGGGCTATACTCTCCAGCCTCAGGCCAAGTAGCTCAGTTGGTAGAGCAGCGGATTGAAAATCCGCGTGTCGGTGGTTCGATTCCGCCCTTGGCCACCATATGTCCGCCGCAGCGGCCCCGGGCTTCTGCGGCGGTTTTCTTTGTGTGGTCGGCGTCCCGGGCGACCTGCGCGCTGCACACATGGGTTCCGGTCCCCTTCAGCGGGGCGGACCAGCCAACTCCAGCGTCACGATGAGCGCCGTCAGGCGGGTTCGCTCACGCTCCACCCGGGCCATCTCCTCTCGCAACCGCTTGCGGTCGTCTTCCTTGGACGCCTTCTTCAGGTCCTCTCCAAGCTGGTTCAGTCGGTTCTGGTTCTGCGTCAGGTCCTGGCGGGCCTTGTAGACAAGCTGTCCGGCGCGGTGATAGCGCAGGAACGTGGCCTCGTCCAGATCGGCACACACGCCAGCGTAGTGGCGGTTGTTCACGCCGGCCATCCAGGCCGAATTGGGCGTGCAGTAAGCCCCGATGCCTTTGGACCAGCCGGCGCGCCACAGGCGTGCATCGGGCTCGATGCCCGCCTTGCCGCAGGCCTCCCGGTGGCTGCTGATGTAGTTCGCTGGTCGACCCGCCCGCCCGTCCTCCAGGCCCCTGCCGTGCCAGTTGGCCTGCTCGCACTCGCGCTTGCTCATGGAGTCACAGCCGGCCAGCGCCGCGGCCACCAGTGCGCCAGCCACCAGAAAGACACGCCTCATCGCCAGCCTCCGTTCACGAGAACACCTCTGGATTCCT
>JBJTZN010000030.1:0-6792 GCA_046087245.1 Rubrivivax sp. | reverse complement strand
CCCGAGCGGGCGTTCCAAAGGGTGCCGATCCAGGCGCAAAGCACAGCCGTAGCTCGGGCTACGGCGAGCATTTGCAACGACGAGCGGGGCCGTTTGGGGCGGACGAGCGGGTGTGCGGGGATATTTCACAAGCTCTCAGCCCCGCCCCGTGGAGCCGAAGCCGCCCTCGCCGCGCGCGGAGGTGCCGAACTCCGGCACCTGGCGGAACTTGGCCTGCACCACAGGCACGATGACCAGTTGCGCGATGCGGTCCATGGGCTGCACCGTGAAGGCGGCCTGGCCGCGGTTCCAGCAGCTCACCATCAGCGGGCCCTGGTAGTCGCTGTCGATCAGACCCACCAGGTTGCCCAGCACGATACCGTGCTTGTGGCCCAGGCCCGAGCGAGGCAGGATCATGGCGGCCAGGCCGGGATCGCCGATGTGGATGGCAATGCCGGTGGGGATCAGGGCCGCCTGCCCGGGCTCGATGACCAGCGGCGCCTCGGTGCAGGCGCGCAGATCCAGCCCGGCACTGCCGGCGGTGGCGTAGGCCGGCAGGGCGTCGGCCATGCGGGCATCCAGTACTTTCAGGTCGATGGTGGTCACGGCAGCGGGTCGGGCAGGCTGAGAAACGGAATTGGGCACAAGGCGGACGCGGCACGGTCCCGGATACGGCCTGTACGTCTTGAACGGTGATCAGGCGTCTGGGCGGCCCAGGCGGGTGGCGATCTCGGACACCAGGGCGCGCGCCAGAGTGAGCTTGTCAGCGCGCGGCAGTTCGACCTCGCCCGCCTCGTCGACCAGCACCACCGCGTTGTCGTCTTGACCGAACGTGGCCGGGCCGTGGTTGGCCACGATCAGCGGTACGCCCTTGCGCACGCGCTTGTCGCGGGCGTGGCGCAGGACGTCCTGGCTCTCGGCGGCAAAGCCCACGCAGTAGGGCCGCTGCCCTTCAGGCAGGCGGGCCACGTCGGCCAGGATGTCGGGGTTCTCGGCCATCTCGAAGACGGGCACACGGCCCGAGCCGTCTTTCTTGATCTTGTGCGGCGCTGGGGCGGTCGGGCGCCAGTCGGCCACCGCCGCGGTGGCGACGAAGACGTCGTGCGCGGCCGCGCAGGCCATGACGGCCTCATGCATCTGCAAGGCGCTGCGCACGTCTGTGCGGCGCACGCCCTCGGGGGTGGGCAGGTGCACGGGCCCGGCCACCAGCGTGACCTCGGCCCCGGCCTCGGCGGCCGCGCGCGCGATGGCGAAGCCCATCTTGCCACTGGACAGGTTGGTGATGCCGCGTACGGGGTCCAGGGCCTCGAAAGTGGGACCCGCAGTGACCAGCACACGCCGGCCCCGCAGCACCTTGGGCTGGAAGAAGGCGATCACCGCGTCGCGCAGCGCCTGCGGCTCGAGCATGCGCCCGTCGCCGGTCTCGCCGCAGGCCTGCGCGCCGTGCGCGGGGCCCAGCAGCCAGGCGCCATCGGCCACCACCTGGGCCACGTTGCGCTGCGTGGCCGGGTGCGACCACATCTCGCGGTTCATCGCCGGGGCCAACAGCAGCGGGCAGCGCGCCCGGGGGCGGGCCAGGCACAGCAGGGACAACAACTCGGCCGTACGGCCCTGCGCCAATTGCGCGATGAAGTCGGCGCTGGCCGGCGCGACGATGAGGGCGTCCGCCTCGCGCGAGAGCTCGATGTGGGCCATGTTCGACCCGGGCCGGGCATCCCACTGGTCGGTGTACACGGACCGGCCCGTCAGCGCCTGCAGGGTCACAGGCGTGATGAAACGGCAGGCCGCCTCGGTCATCACGGCCTGCACGGTGGCGCCGGCCTTGAGCAGTTCGCGGGCCAGGTCCGCCGCCTTGTAGCAGGCCACGCCGCCGGACAGGCCCAGCACGAGATGCCGGCCCTGGAGGTCGAGTCGTTCGGTCACTGGTGTTCGCTCCTGTGGTCTGTGGTCGCGGCCAGTCTTCAGGCGCGACAGCCCCGGACCCCAAGGCGCCCGGAACCGAGACTGTAGCCCTGCCTGCCCTTTCGGCATGGATGCGGGTGCATCTTCAGACCGGCAGCTGGACCCGGGGCTTGACAAGGCACTTCGGCAGCCGAGCCTGACACAACGGGCAATCCAGGCCGGCTTTCGCCCAAGGTGCGCTCTTCCGCCTGACACGCCGGCAAGGAACACTGATGGCACGGCGATCCCCGCCGCCCCTTGCTGCAGGAGCCGCTTGATGAACACCCCGCACACCCCCCGCATCGCACCGTTCGCCCCCAGCAAGGCGAACGGCCTTGCCACCCTGTACCTTGGCGTTGAAGACGTCGCGCGCATCGTGCACCTCAAGGGGCTGCCGGCCTGCATCGCCGGCGTGGCCGCAGGCATCGAAGCCGACTTCCGGCGCTGGCACACCTTCGACAAGCGCGCCCGCATCCCCAGCCACAGCCCCCAGGGCGTCATCGAACTGATGCCCATCGCCTGCGACCGGCAGTACAGCTTCAAGTACGTCAACGGTCACCCGCTCAACCCCAGGGCCGGGCTGCCCACGGTCATGGCCTTTGGGGTGCTGGCCGACGTGGCCACCGGCAGGCCGCTGCTGCTGTCGGAGCTGACCATCACCACGGCCATCCGCACGGCCGCCATGTCGGCGTTGGCGGCCAGGCATCTGGCCCGACGCGACAGTCGGGTGATGGCCTTGATCGGCAACGGCGCACAAAGCGAGTTCCAGGCGCTGGCCATGCGCGACCTGGTGGGCGTGCGGGAATTGCGCCTGTTCGACACCGACCCGCTGGCCACCGCCAAGCTGGTGGCGAACCTGGCCGGCAGCGGGCTGGTTCTGCACGCCTGCGCCAGCACGGACGACGCGGTGCAGGGCGCCGACATCGTCAGCACCCTGACGGCGGAACAGACGCACGCACGCATCATCAAGCCTGCGATGGTGCAGCCAGGCATGCACTTCAACGCGGTGGGCGGCGACAACCCGGGCAAGACCGAGTTGCATCCCGGGGTGCTGCAGGCGGCGACGGTCTTCTGTGAATTCGAGCCGCAAAGCCGCATCGAGGGCGACCTGCAGCAAATGCCCGCGGACTTCCCCGTCACGGAGTTCTGGCAAGTGCTGGATGGACGCCACCCCGGGCGCAGCCGGGCTGAGGAGGTCACCGTCTTCGATTCGGTGGGCTTCGCGCTGGAGGACTACTCGGCCCTGCGCTTCCTGCGCGCTGCAGCAGCCGAACTGGGCATAGGCACCGAGATCGAGCTGGCGCCTGGCACCAGCGATCCGAAGGACCTCTTCGGCGCCGTGCAGTCCCGCGCCATTGGCCCTTCGCTGGCCCGTCCCGAAAGTGAGGGCGGCCTGCCGTGGCGCCAGGCCGCCTGAGGCCCGCGGCGGGCCCCCTGGTCGGCCTGATCGGTCAGCGCATCGTGGCCAGCAGCATGCTGGTCTCGGTGGCCGCGATGCCCTTGATGAGCCGGATGCGCTCCAGCACCTGAGCGAGTTCGGCCAGGGAATCGGCTCGCAACTCGGCCAACAGGTCCCAGCGGCCGTTGGTGTCGTGCAACGCTGCCACGCCGGGCTCGCCCAGCAGGTGGGCCACCACGCTGCGCGTCTGGTTGCCCTCCACGCGCACCCCCATCCACGCCCTGATCTGGTTGGGTTCGGCATCAGGCCGCAGCCGGACCGTGTAGCCTACGATGATCCGCTCGTCCTCGAGCTTGCGCAGCCGGTTGGTCACCGTGCCCCGGGACACGCCCAACCGGGCGGCCAGGGTGGCCGCGCTCATGCGGGCGTCCTGCCGCAACAGCGCGATGAGTCGGCGGTCAGTGTCGTCCATGCGCGGATTGTCCCTGTTCGCCCGGGCACCGACGGCCCCGCCTGCCCCGCGAATGCCGCGGAAGGCGCTCACAGGCGGTTCTGCGCCGGCACGCGCTCAGGCGCCGTGGCACTTCTTGTACTTGCGCCCGCTGCCACACGAGCACGGGTCGTTGCGCCCAGGCTTTGCCGCCGCGCGCACGGGTACGCGCCTGGGAGCGTGGTCGATCCACCAGGTCCGCAGGTCCTGCACGGCAAAGCAGGCTTCGTCGATGAGTTCTTCGCGGGTCGGATTGCCGTCCTTCCACCCCTGGGCGGCGAAGGCGAGAAACTCCTGGCTGTGCGGGTCCATGGCCAGCGCAAGCACGGTCTCGAGCAGGTCGCCGTATAGCCCGGCCAGTTCGTCGTCGGGGTCGGCAGCGGGCCAGTCGGTGGCGAAGTCGTCCAGCGCGCGGAAGAAGCCCAGCGCCCAACTGGCGCCCGTGCGGAGCTGCGCGGCGTCCTCGGCCGTGCCCAGGCCCTCGTCCACCACCTGGCGCCGAGCAGCCTCGTCCCACACCTGCATCAGGGGCGCCAGGCGCAGGCGATCGGGGTCGTCCAGCAAAGCCTGCGGGTCCAGCTCAGCGCGCAACTGGGCCTGCCGGGCCTGCAAAGCCGCCCGCGCTGCGGCCTCGTCAGCCGGATCGGCGAAGGCGCGCTCGAAGGCGTCGCCACACAGCAGCGGCAGCACTTCGTCCAGAGGTATCGCACGCCAGCTGGCGGCCACGGCCGTCAGGTAGCCATCCACCCACTCGGTGTGCAGGTTCTCGTCGAAGCCGCCCAGCCGCCGACACACCTGGTCGAAAGCCTCGATCAGAGGATCCGGCGGCGGCGGGCCGGGAGCTGCCACATCGTCAGGGGCGGCATTGGCCGACGGCGCAGGCCCGGTCGGCCCGGCAGCCGGGGCAGGCTCGGCCGTCATTTCGCAGGAGCCCGGCGCAGGCTGCGGGATCAAACGCGCTCCCCGACCCACCCGGCCACCGAGGCCAGGGCCTGGGGCAGGGCGGCGGCATCGGTGCCGCCAGCCATGGCCAGGTCAGGCTTGCCGCCGCCCTTGCCGCCCACCTGCTGGGCAACGAAGTTCACCAGATCGCCGGCCTTCACCCGGCCGATGCTGTCGGCCGTCACGCCTGCGGCCAACTGCACCTTGCCGCCTTCCACGGCGGCCAGCACGATGGCGGCGGTCTTGAGCTTGTCCTTGAGCTTGTCCAGGGTCTCGCGCAGGGTCTTGGCGTCCGCGCCCTCCAGCGTGGCGGCCAGCACCTTCAGGCCTTTGACGTCCACGGCCTGGGCCATGAGCTCGTCGCCCTGGGCAGAGGCCAGCCTGCCCTTGAGCGCGGCCATCTCCTTTTCCAGCGCGCGCACCTGTTCCAGCACCGCGCTGACGCGGCCCGGTACCTCCAGCAGCGTGGCCTTGAGCGCGCCGGCTACGCCGCCCAGCGTGCCCTCGAGCTGCTGCAGATAGGCCAGCGCGCCCTCCCCCGTGACCGCCTCGATGCGGCGGATGCCCGCGGCGATGCCGCCCTCGGCCACCACCTTGAACAGGCCGATGTCGCCCGTGCGCTGCACGTGCGTGCCGCCGCACAGCTCGCGCGAGGAGCCGATGTCCAGCACGCGCACCACGTCGCCGTACTTCTCGCCAAACAGCATCATGGCGCCCAGCTTCTGCGCCTCGTCGATCGGCAGCACACGCGCCTGGGTGGCGGCGTTGGCCAGGATCTCGGCATTCACCAGGGCCTCCACCTGCGCGATCTGCGCGTCCGTGACCGGGGCGTTGTGGGCGAAGTCAAAGCGCGTGCGCTCGGCCGTCACCAGCGAGCCCTTTTGCTGCACATGCGCGCCGAGCACCTCGCGCAACGCCTTGTGCATGAGGTGGGTGGCGCTGTGGTTGCGCACGGTGCGCGCGCGCTGTTCCGCGTTCACCCGGGCCACGAACACGTCCCCCAACTCGACCGCGCCTTCCAGGATGCGGCCCTGGTGCCCGTGCACGCTGGCCTGGATCTTCACCGTGTCCTCCACCACCGCCCGGGCGCGCGGGTTGCGCAACTCGCCGGTGTCGCCCACCTGGCCGCCGCTCTCGGCGTAGAACGGGGTGTGGTCCAGCACGATCACCACGTCGTCGCCTGCCTGGGCGTGGGTGACGGGCGTGCCGTCCACGTAAAGGGCCGTCACCTTGGAGTGCTCGCACACCAGGTGCTCGTAGCCGTGGAAGGCGGTGGCGTCACCCGAATACTCCAGGCCGGCGGCCATCTTGAACTTCGCGGCAGAGCGGGCCTGCTCGCGCTGGCGGCTCATGGCGGCGTTGAAGCCTTCCTCGTCCACCGTGACCCCACGCTCGCGGCACACGTCGGCGGTCAGGTCCAGCGGGAAACCGAAGGTGTCGTGCAGCTTGAAGGCGGTCTCGCCGTCGATGCCGCTGCGGCGCCCGGCGTCGGTGGCCAGCGCGGTCTCCAGGATTTCCATGCCGTTGGCAATGGTCTGGAAGAAGCGCTCCTCTTCCTGCTTCAGCACCTCGGTCACGCGCACGGCCTCGCGCCGCAGCTCGGGGTAGGCATCGCCCATCTCGCCGGCCAGCGGCTGCACCAGCTTGTGGAAGAAGGGCTTGCGCGCGCCCAGCTTGTAGCCATGGCGGATGGCGCGGCGGGCGATGCGGCGCAGCACGTAGCCACGGCCCTCGTTGCCCGGGATCACGCCGTCCACCACCGTGAAGGTGCAGGCGCGGATGTGGTCGGCAATCACCTTCAGCGAGGGCGTGAGCAGGTCAATGTCGGCCGCGCCACCCGAAGCCACCACGGCGTCCCGCGTGGCCAGCAGCAGGTTGCGGAACAGGTCGATCTCGTAGTTGCTGTGCACGTGCTGCAGCACCGCGGCCAGGCGTTCCAGGCCCATGCCGGTGTCCACGCTGGGCTTGGGCAGGCGGTGCATCACGCCGTCTTCGGTGCGGTTGAACTGCATGAAGACGTTGTTCCAGATCTCGATGTAGC